>NZ_JBFWZI010000049.1:0-13738 GCF_050185545.1 Reyranella sp.
GCACCCAGTCACCAGTCGAGAGCGGGAAGCTGTTGTAGCACTCCGCCAGCGAGCGGGCATACTCGGGCTCGGCCATGCGGCCATGGGCCGACTTCGACCAGAAGCCGCCGCGGAAATCCGTCTGAACGAACGACGCCTCGCCCATCGCCTACCATCCCCACCAGTTCGTTGAGGCTTGCGAGAAGCCCGACGAGGCCCCGCCGTATTCGCGAACCAGGATGAACTCGTCTTCGTCCGGCTCCTCCGGCCCCATCTCGATCGCGTTGATCGCGGAGGCATCAAAGATGTACTTCTTGTGGATCGACACAAGGTCCGATAGGAGCGCGCGGCTGCCCGTCAGCTTCTCGCAGGTGGTCCATGCCAGCTTCGCCGCGATGACTTCGCACAGGAGCGTGTCCATCTTCGACACGTCCTTGATGTTGGCGCAGAAGTCGAGCGTGATCTGCGCGTCCGACGAGACGATGTAGTCTCCCATCGGAACGTAGTCGTCCGGTGCGCGCCGCTCGCGGTAGTTCAGGCGGGCGCGGCGCAGGATGTTCGCCGGCAGGCGGAAGACGTTCTTGTTGCCCTTGATGTAGAGCCAGTCGCCGGGGACGTTGGTAAGGTCCGCATACAGCGGCATCCACTTCGGGGAGGCGCTGAACAGCTCCGGGTCCATGGACCAGGCGGCCACGATGCCCTTCGTCCAGAAGGTGCCGTCGTCGTCAATCGGGTCCACGCCGATCGTGTCGTTCGTGGTCGCCTCGTAGATGAAGCCGTCCGACGCCACCACCGTGTCGCCGTCGTCGTACTCCACGCTGTCGCTGTAGTCGTTGGGCGGCTCCGCCGGGGTGAGGTTGAGGTTGTTCGAGATGATGCTGCGCCAGAAGTTGCCGCCGTAGCTCACCCGGTCGTTGAGCCCGTAGGTGGTCGTGGCACTCCACGCGGTCGCCGTGTCGGGGGTATCGGTGTTGGAAGTCGCGAGGGACAGATACACCACGAAGGTGCCGGCGGAGGCGCCCTGCTTCCATACCAGCTCGCCCGCGTTGTAGGAGACATCTTCGGACCACTGCTGCACGGCCATGGGGCCGTAGTAGCTGTCCCACGCGTTCGTCGCGCCGGGCTCGTTGCCGTAGTTGTCGGCCCGCCAGGAAATCCACAGATCGCCGTTCTCGTCCGCGACCACGGCGCCAGGCAGGTAGGTCTCGTTCACCTCCCACTGCTTCGGCGCGAGGATGCGGGAATTGGTGTCGATCGGGCGGAGGAACACGCGCTTCTTGGCCGTGCGCCAGATATGGCTTGTCAGCTCCGTCTCACGCACGATGTCGTAGTTCCGCGCCATGGTGGAGTTGCGGACGCTCTCCTCCGTGACAGAGTTGATCGGCGGGAGGCCAAGGTGATCGAGCGCACGGTTGGCGATCGCAAGGCTATCCTGGTACATCGGGGGCTCCTTTTACTCGCTGGATACTACCTTCCGCGCAGCGGAAAGGCTAGAGGCACTTGTGTCAATCTTGTGAAGTTCAGGCTGCGCGCCGGTTTTCCGCAACCTAACGGCATCCCTGATCTTGCGGAACACCGACCGAGAACGCAGCGGCGGCGGGTCAGCATGGATGAAGCCATCTCTCCGGATGAAGGCGAGCCGCCCCTCCCCGTTGGCCGTACCAAAAGCGAAGGCCCCAGTCTCCAGCGGCCACACGCGGGTGACGGCGAAGGTCAGCGCCCCGCCCGCGAGAACGAACGCCCCGGTGTCGAGTTCGAAGTCCTCGATCACGTCCGGGGTGATCGTCAGCTCGATATAGAAGCCCTGGAGGATGTTCGTCGCGCCCTCGTCGTCGCTGTCCATGGCGACATCCGCAGGCGACGCATCGTACATCTTGTACGCGAACACCACGTTCGCATTGGCCCCCACGTTGTTGGAGATCACTTCGTCGGAAGGAGAGAAGTTCGCAGGGCTGACGATGTTCGACGCCGTGAACGCGCCGCAGACGATCAGGGGGGCCGCGCCGGAAGCTGACGGGATCGTACCGCCAGCGGGGTTGCTTCCCGTGCTTTGATGCACCCCGCCTGCCGTCACGACGTTCACTGCCGTGATGGGGCCAATGCTGTCTCGGAACACGACAGCGACTTTTCGGGAGACCGGAGTGCCACCGCTGGTCATGCCAGTTATGGTCGTCCCGCCCTCGGTGCCGACCGCGATCTTGTACGAAGTCTGAAGCCGCAGGCTCGTCGCCGACACGTCGTCCGAGTTGAGGATGCCGGTGAAGTCGGTGGGGACGCCGCCCGTGTCATCGAACGCGCTGTCGGCAAGGACGATCAGGTCGCCGGCTTGGATGCTCGCCGGGAGGACGAGAGTGCCATCTGCGTTCTCTGTCGCCGATCCGAATTTGGAGAGGGCCATGTTGCCCTCCCTACGTGATGGTCAGAATGCCGGTCCCGGCGATCACCAGGTCCACGCTGTCTGCGTCGTCCAGCGTAAGCTCCTCGCCATAATCCCAGTGGCCGATGACTTGCTTGCTCGCCGCAGTGTCGTTGTAGAGCACGGCGTACCGGAACGGGCCGATCGAGCCGCCGGAAGCCACGAAGGACAAGTCGGTGGCGTCGAGCTTCAGCACTCCGGCCGTCTGCTCCGCGTCCACGCCCGAGAGCGCACTCCCGCCGGTGGTGTAGCCGAAGCCGTTGGCCACCTCGTTGGTCAGGGTCGCGTAGGTGTCGAACGACGCGGGGTCGGCGTTCACCAGCGCGATCTTCAGCGTGTCGGCGTCGAGATTGTGGACCTTCTTGGCAAGGTCTTCAACGAACTGGTTGTGCTTGACGAACGTGGCCATTACGCGACCCTCCGAATGGACACGTTATCAATCGAGATCGAAGTAGTTGTCGAAGACCCTCGAAACACTAGCGTGGTGTTCCCAGCCGCTGCGGTAAGCTGTTGGGTAAAAGTGCCCGCTGCCTGGCGCAAAGTTCCAAGCACGGGGGTTACCCCGTCGAAACGCAAAGTCATGCCGCCGTCCACAAAATTCAGGACAGTGTAAGTGACTTCGTACACGCCGCCCGTGACAAACGGATACGATCGGGAGAGGTTCTGCGCAGTCCCTGGACTGGCAAAGTTCGCTAGGCCAGCGCTAATTGCCCAGCCAGTTCCCTTCGTCCACTCCGCGTCCGCGTCGAAGCCGCCATTCGTGATGGTGTTGAGCGTCTTTCGTGGGGCAGAGAGACCGTAAAGCCCGAAGCCGAACATGGCTACACCGCCACGATCGCAGCAACCTTCTGGCCAGGGACAACTGCTCGCCAATACTCCACCCCGGCCGTAAGTTTCTGGTGGCTCGTGGTCGCCGTGGGGGCGACCGCAAAGATGACGTGGCAGTCAGAGTTGGCCAAGAGGCGGACGTACTGCGTGGTCGCCGCAAACGCGGCCGACTGGGCACTGGTAGTGAAGGACAGCGGGGTTTGGTCGGTGCCGGGCTCCTGCGCGAGCGGCAGGGCCGCCTGCCCGGTGTTAAGCGGGCGAAGCGGGCCGGAGCCGACGTACTCGGTGATGTAGAGGAGCGCCATGGTTCAGCCTCCTAGTGGCCGACCGGGAACAGCGTCCCCGCGATGTGGACGTTCGGGCTGTCGATGAAGCGCGAGAAGGCTTCGAGAGCCTTCACCACGTCCTCGCGCGTCAGCGCCTTCGCATCGGCAACGCGAAGCTCGATGTCGGTGGAGCCCGTCGAGGTACCGTAGGTGAAGTCGCTGTCCTTCGTGCCGGGGACGCCGCGATTGATGCCAAGGAAGTGGTCAGCCATGATACTCTGTCCTTCTGCGTAGGCGAGGATCGCGATGAGTGCGGCCCTCGTCTGGTTGATCGTCTTGGCCTCTGCCAACTTTGCCTTGGCGAAGTCCCGTACCCTCTTAGACCGTCGTGTCGAGAAACGTGTTCAGGTCCGTGAGCGCGGTCTGCACTTGGCCAGTCAGGCCAAGGATGTCCGTGAGTGCTGTCGCGAGCGCCTGTATCTTCTGCAAGAGGGTCATGTTCGTTCTCCTACGAGAATACGCCGGACCCGAGGGCGGTCGCTTCAATCGCCTTCCGGGCCTTGCGAAGTTTGTCCATCGTGCCGACGTTCGCGGTGTCGATCGTCAAAATGACGCCACCGCTCGCCGGCCCCAGGGCCAAGTTAAGCGTTGGCTCCAAGATCGCCCAGGCGTCCGTCGCGTCGGTGACGTGCGCCTCGGTCGGGCTCGCTCCGTCACTGGTCAAGACCCCCAACGCGTCGTCAAAGTCGCTGTAGTCGAGACCGGCCGCCGCGGGGACCGCGACAACCAGACCGGCAAGGACGGGCTCCAAGATCGCCCAGGCGTCCGTCGCATCGGTGACGTGCGCCTCGGTCGGGCTCTCCGCGTCGGCCGTCAGAACCGCCAGCGCAGCCACAAGGTCCGTCGTGTCGATCACCGCGGAAACCGGAGCAGCGACAGCAGCCTCGGCGTTACCCGAGGCTGCGATGCTGGCGGAGAATGTGGCCTGTGCCATGTTGGCTACTCGATGTACTCGACTGCCAGGTACATGGCAGCCGCGCCGGTCTGGAGGGCTTCGGTGACGGTCGCCACGATGTCAGCGTTGCCGCCGGGAGCCGCAGAGAGACCGATCGCTTCCCACAGCGGGAGGTTCGCGTCGGAACGCGCCCACGCCGGAGCAGTGGCAACGACACCCGTGGCAACACCGTCGTAGCCGAAGCCGGCACCGGGGTTGACGGTGATCTGCGAAGCCGCGCCGCCGAGATCGAGAGCCGCGACGAAGAAGTCCTGGTCCACGGCATTGGCCGCGAGCAGCGAGGAAATCGCCGAGGCGTTGGAGCCGTCCGTCGCGTGATAGACGCCGATGTCCACCTTGCCCGCGGAGCCCTGCGAGGCGCCGGAGAAGTGAATGCGCTTGACGATCGAAGTCCACGGGATGCGGACGAACTGGATCGTGGTGTCGATGTCGCCGTTGGCGGCGGCCGGAGCCGTGACGTTCGCGGAGATGTGCTTCAAGCGGCCGGCGCCGCCCTTGCCCGCCTGAATGCGGACTGCCGGGGTGGCGTCGAGGTTGGTGATCGGGGTGGACTTGGTGTGACCGACTGCCATTTTCGTATTCCTCTTTCTCGGAGTGTCGGGAGGCCGAAGCCTCCCTACCCTTCACTGGTTGCGGGTTACGGCGTGATGGACGCGCCGGTGGTGTCTGAACACTTCACCTCGAAGAGCTTGCCCTTCTGGAGACGCGTCGCGCCCACGGTGAACTTGGTGTAGAGCTGGTACGGATGACCCGACAGGTCGTTGCGGATCGACGGCGTGGTCGAGGTGTCGCTCCAGATGCCGAGGTAGAGCCCCGACTTCATAAAGGCGATGCACGACCGGACGTTCGACGCGACCGCAAGGCGCTCGGAGACGATGAAGTCGAAGCCGAGGAACCGCTTGATGCTGCCGTCAACGAGGACCGGACGGTCGCCGTTGTAGTCCGAGTTGGTGATCTGCGTCTCGGCAAGGAGATCGCTCTCCTGCTGCGAGCCGATGAGAATGGTCATCATCTCGTCGTCGTCGGAGCCGTCCTGCGCATAGTGGCGCATCTTCCGCTTCAGTTCGCGGAGCTTGGCGACGGTGAGGCCATTGGCCGCCGAGGCTCCGTAATTGACCGCGACACCGTAGGTCGTGTCGTCGAAGCTCTCAGTGGACAGGGCGTCCACGTCGGTTCCGATGCGCGCGTCAGCCTTGGCCGCGGCGATGAGCTGGTCGTCCCACTCACGAGCGACGGCCGCAGCCGCGTTGCTCGAATACTGGGACTTCGGGTCCGAGATCAGGCGGAGTTCATCGAAGCTGTCCACGAGCTGCGGGAGATCGCGGTCCTTCGGGAACACCCACCGACGCTCGAAGGTCGGATGGACGGGGGCGAGAGGGGCGAAGCGGCCGGCCGGCACCTGGACCTTCACGGGGCCGAGGTACTGCACCGGGGACGCCTGCTTGCCGACGTGCGTGCCTTCGGCGACGCGACCGCGGAGCTTGGAGCCCTTCTGCTGAATTTTCATTTCCAGATTGGCAGAGAACTGGGTGACTGCCAGGTCGATCAGGTTCTCGGACATTTTCGAGCCCTCAAGGGTTGGTTGATCCTTTGCAGGCCGTATCCAAACCGGGGGCCGAATGGTGCATTACTATCCCCGGCCAAGCAACGTGTCAACAGGGGCCTTCGAAAATCTTGGTGGGCGCCCCGAAGTACTTCCGAGGCGCCCGCCAAATACTAACCGGCGATGATGCGGATGAGCGCTTCCATCTCCTGCTTCTCCTTGACGCCGCCGTTGAGGTAACGGGTGCGCCAGTCGGCGTCGTTCTGGAGATCGTTCTTGCGAGCGACCGCCTGCTCCTTCGACATCGCACCAGTGCCGTTCGGACCCTTCTGGATGAAACTGTCCTCCCCGATCTTGGTGCCGATCGTGTGCATCATCGACATGACCGCGGCGTAGCCGACCGTGCCTTCGAGGGCAGTGATCTGCTGCTCAGTGATGCCCAGGGCCTCGGCCGTGCGCTTGGCGACCACCTGGAAGGCGTCGTAATTCTTGCCCCAACTGTCGCGGAGCTTGGTCTTCTCGGCGGCCAGCTCGCCCTCGCGCGTGGTCTTCTCGGTCGCGTCTTCCGCGTCCATGTACTTGACGACCGCCTTGGCCAGCTCTTTGGCCGCCGGCTTCGAGAGGTTGTTGGTGAACGCGGCGTTGCGGATCGCGTCCACGAAGCCCTGGTCCGGTACGGTGCCGTCCGCGAACTTCACGTCGGCGAAATCGTACTCCTTCGCCTCCTTCGGCTTGCCGAGCCGCTGGTGGACGCCCTCCCACGCGGCGGTGTCCTCCGGCTTGGGCAGGCGGATGATCTGCTCCGCCGGCACGCCGATCAGCTTCTCGGCTTCACGGTGCGCCTTCAGCGCGGCCTGCGCGGCAGCGCCGGGATCGAGCGTGGCCCAGCCGCGGTTCTGCGCGTGGCCGACCAGCTCGGTGTCGAGCCCTTCCGTCCACGTCTTCACCGGAGCGTTGTTGCCGCCGCCTTCACCTTCGAAGCGGGCGATGTTGTAGAGCGAATACTTGTTTCCGAAGAGGTTCATTTGACCGTTCCTTCCGTGGGGCCGTAATAAAGGTCCGTGAGTTGTTCGGGCGACAGACGCAAGTGCTCCGTGATGCGGAGCCAGACTTCGCGGCGCCCGATCAGCGCGTAAGTCAATTGGTCATTGCCGACGACGAGCGTGCTCTCGTTCGCGCGGCAGAAGCGGGCAAGGTCCTTCAGCACGGCGCGGCCCTCGGGGGTCGCGAAGGTGAGTTCATAGTGGCGCTTGCGGTGCCGCAGGAACTCGAACGCCTGCATCCATTTGGGGGTCTTCCCCCTGAAAAAGTCTAGGCTCAAGCGGGGGCTCCGGGTTGAACACCGGCGGCGGCCTGCTTGGCCTGCGCGCCCATGAGAGCGGCCGCGCCCGGCGCCGCCTGGATTTGCTGCTGCATCTCCGCGGCCTTCCGGCGAGCTTCGCGCTTCGCGGCAACCACGTCGTCTGACGCCAGCCAGGGCTCGGGCACGCCGTTGATCTCCGCGATCTCGGGGATCGCCACGTCGAAGTCGAGGCGGTCAAGATACGACGGATCGCCGGTGATGTTCGCAACGCCGCTGGCCGTCTCCACCGTCCGCATGAAGCCGGCGGCCTCCTGCGCACGCTGCGCCCGCGCGAGCGGGGAGGACCAGGCGACGGTGTAGTCGCCCTGCGCTTCGCGCAGCAGCGGCGGCATCGGTTCGAGCACGCGCATCTGCGACAGCAAGTCCAGCTCGCGGTCGATGTTGCGCGCCAGGTAGTTCTCCTGGCGGCCAAGGGTCGGGGCGATCAGGATGCCCTTCTCCTGAATGCGCTCGATAACTTCGGTGGCGGTCGTGCCGGACTTCGGCTCCGCCGCGATCGCGAACAGCGCGACGAGGAAGGCGTCGTCAATCAGACCCTTCTCCAGCGCCATCATCTCTTCGCTGATCTGGATTTCGCCGGAGGGCAGCACGCCGACCAGCGGCTTGCCGTCCGAGGACCAGCCGCCGCGGTTCTGCGCGCCCGGCTTCAGGTTCATGTTCATCACGCCGTCGTCGGCCAGGAGGAGGACCGGATCGGCCGCGCGGTGGCCTTGCTTCAGGAACACGCGCTTCTCAGCGTTCAGGGTCTTGAGCGAGGGCAGGACCGACATGGCGATCGAGCGGCCGTACTGCTCACCCGGCGCCGTGATGTACTGGGTCGCGGAGATCGGGAGCGACTGGTAGCCGCCCTCGCGCATGAGCGTCTTGGTCTCCACGCAGATGTAATAGGAGGCATACGGCATGTTGCGGTTGTCGAGCATCCACGGCTTGTACTCGTCGCGCGGGCAGACGCGATGCAGGAAGGTGAACTCGCGGTTGGCTCGCTTCGGGTCGCCGGCAGCCTCCAGCACCTCGGCCGGCAGGTTGCCCTGGAACTCTGGCACCTTCGCCGCCTGGCGGGCCTTGTACTTCATCACGCGGATGAAGCCGTCCACGACGCCCTGGTGGTTGAACTCGTGGTAGATTTCCCCGAACGGGATGTTGATGTATCGGAACGCGTCGATCTTCTTGTTGAGATCGTAGAACTTGTCGATGAAGAGCGTGCCATTGCCATAGGAGCCGAGGCTGTGCCACACGCCCTGGTTCTGGCTGACGAAGTTCGAGACCGGAGAGTACCGATAGCGGAAGAGGGTGCGTGTGGTATTATAGAACCACATGCGTGTCGCGCGGTCCTTCATAAGCTGATCCGCGTGGCGCCCGCCGGCCGTGAGGCCGTGCCAGAGGTGGTTCTTCGGCGTCAACATGCTGTCGCAGATCGCCATGAAGCGATCGGCTGCCAACATGCCGCTGGCGTCGATCTGCTGCTCGGTCTTCTTGGTGTAGGGCGTGGTCATGCCGTGCGCGTTGAAGCTGCCGACATGCGAGGGCTGGATCAGCGCAGCGATCTCTTCGCACTGGCCGTTGAGCGGCTGACGCTCCACCACCATGTCCTCGAACCGCTGGATCGAGGCGATCACGATTTCCTTGGCGCGGTCCTCGTCGCCTTTGCCCACGTCCTTGAAGTTATCGGCCAAAAAGCGTCCCCCTCACGTCCATGGGATTTCCGCCGAACAAGTCGAGAGCAGCCGCACCCTGCGGGCCGACGCTTCCGCCAATACTGCGGGAACTCTTGCGCTGACGCCTTTGCGACTGCTCGGCGAGCTGATCCCGCAAGAACTCACCAATGCCGCCGCCACCGGACATGCCGGGCGACAGGCCGAGAGACTGGGCCGCGAAAGAAGTCTGGTAGAGGCCGGGCATGGTTTTACTGTCCCCGCGGGAGTTGACCTTGACGAATACTCTATCGAGCCGGCGGTGTCCAGTGACAGATCGCTTCGCCCTTGAGGTTCGTGCCGACGAGATACGGCCCGGTGTACGGCAGCGTCGCCACGACGCGCGCCTCTCCGGCCGGCGGGGTGTATGGCTCCTGCACGTCGCAGAAGCCGGACCATGATGCGCAGCCGGCCAAGGCCAGCGGAGCGAGGAGGACTAGGGCACGGACCATCGCAGCAGTTCCTCTTCGATCTCGGACGGGGGAAGGGTGCGGGCGCGGCGGTCGATCTCTCGCGCGGTGGTGATCGTCTCGATGCGGTCGCGCTCGATCGCGGCGCGCTCGGCGTCACGCCCCGCGTCGTAGATGCGCCAGCCGGTGAAGACCACGAGTGCGAGCAGTCCGCCCGCGAGCCACAGCCGCCACATCAGTTCCACCCTTCGCGGTTCATTTAAGCCCCCATACCCGGCGAAGGTCTCGGATGATCGTCTTCGACATCTCCAGCGCTTGATCGAACGCCGCCGCTATGGCCGCCGCAAGGATGAAGACAATGCCGAGTAGAACACCGAATGTTACGACTACAATTCGGCGGAGCCAGCGGGGTTTGATCTTGCTAATCATGCCCGGCTCCCCATTATGCGGGGCAGGCCCTCCAGGCACAGCTCCTTCTCGGCCATGCGGCGAATGGTGAGGCCGTTGAGGACGCGGCCACCGGCTCGGTTCCAGCGCGGGAGTTCATTGCAGGCTCCCACCAGGTCGCCCGCATTGAGCTTGCGGAGGAGCGTCGATCGGCAGAAGGCGCCCACACCGACGTTGTAGGTGAAGGAGAGCAACGCGATGTACGTCTTGTCGGGGACGGCCGGGTTGGTAATGCAGCGGTCCATGCCGGTGGAGAACTCGGACAGGTGCGCGACCAGCATGGCCTTGCACTCCTCGACGGAGTGGACATCGCCCATCTCGACGCCGAAGGTCTCCCCATAGCAGATCGTCGGGATACCCACCGGGTCGAGGTAGGCGCGGGTGCGCAGGCCCTCGAACCCGCCGACCAGCGCGACGGTGGCTGCGAGCGCAGCGGCGCCGAGCTTTACGAGACGGTTCATCCTACTTGGCCCGCTTGCGGCCGTAGCGGTTCATCGACCGCTTGTTGCCAGTGCGGTTGCCCATCGGGGGGATGGTGCCGCCGCCGGCCGGCCGATCAGTCGGCGCTACCGGGGTCCAGGTGCCGGGCGTGCCCTGCGGGGAAACGGTGCCGGGTATCCGGCGGCCGAAAGGAACATTCGTGGCCATGTGGCGCCTCCTACTTTTTGCCGCGGCGGATACGCCGCTTGTTCGTGCGGGTGCGGGGGTCATAGTCAGGGCGCTTGTATTCCCCCTGCGGGTCAAACGTACCCGACTGAACCCGAATGTTCAGATCGTGCAACGCCTGCTCAAGCGTGGTGCGGATTACTGGCTTGTTCCAGGTGCCGTTGACCATAAGCGCCTCCATTGGAAGCGCGCAAGTTAAGTCCCCCGGCCTTTGCTGTCAATCCATTTTGCGATCTGGCGAAGTTCTTGGGCCGTTGCGTTATTCTTGATACGGTTTGCTCGCCAGGACACGATAAATACGTTCCCCGGAACATATCCTTTCCTGCTGTCCAGCCGGTCAACAGAAGCGGCGGCATCCTTCGTCCCGCGCCCCTGTCCCCGATATACGAGGGGTATTCCAAAGACCGGGCACACTGCCGGCCATTGCAAATCCGCCTCTATAATGCTGAACTTAATCCCACGCTCCTTCGCCCTCTGACGCAAGGTCATGAGCATCACACGCTTATAGTTTCGCTCCCGCCAAGACCGCGATGAATTACGGTTCTGGTCACGCCCCTCCGGCGTGGCTCGGCGGCGCTGCGCATACTCACGATTATAGCGAGTGGTGTCAGTTTTGCTCTTTCGCATATTGACTTCATGTCAGGTCCACAGATCGAAGTCAATCCCGGTCGCGATTTCTTGCCGGCGCCCCACGAAACCTTTGCCGATACTTGGCCCGAGCGGCGCCAGATCGCCAGAGCGGATGGTCATTACTGCCTGGCGCGTCGCCGACATCAGGTCGTCGTTGACCTTTACGATGAGGCCGTCCTTCCGGTGGTACGACCGGAACTCGTTGCCCCAGTCGCCGGCCAGCAGGTGCTTCGCCACCTTGAAGCGCCCGGTCTTCATCCGCTGGTACATCTCGTTGATGCCGGCCTCGGTCGAAATGCCGCCGTCGGGGAAGGTGGCGTGGGAGGGCATCATGCGCAGCCCCGCCTTCTTGTACGCCTTCGCCGTCGTGGCCGTCTCGTCGCTCTGGTTCTTCTCCTTGGTGTTGCCGTCGTGCGGCCAGGCGCACAACACCTGCTCCGCGATCGGCTTCAGCATGGCGACGTGTGCGACGTACAGCGGCTCGCGTGACCGCACGGCCGCGTGGACGTGGATGCAGTCCGCCTCCCGGTCCCACAGGGTGAGCACCGCCGCGAAGGGGTGGCCGCCCCCGCCGCCCGTGCCGAAGTCGAGACCCCACAGGCGCGTCCACTCCTTCGGGATCACGTCCATCGGCAGCGCCTCTTCCGAGAGCATGTCCTCCCCGAACGGGAAGACGCGACCTTCACCCATGATGGGCACGCCCATAGCGCGGGCTTCGCGCTCGTGCTCGGGCCAGCCGTCGATGATCTTGCGGCGCTCGTCATCGTTCAGGTGCTCCGCGTCGTAGATGGTCATAACGACTTCTTGGCGGTCGGGCGACGGCGCGTCCATGAAGCGGACCAGCAGCTCGGTCTTGCCCTTCAGCGGGGTGAAGGTGGTCATCACCATGCCGCCGGTCGCGGTCGTGCGCGTCAGCGCCTCCGTGTAGATGTCCATGGGCGGCTCTTCGTCCAGCCAGATGCCGTCCACCGTGTCGCCCTGGAACTTGGTGCGCCCCTGCTCGTAGGACTTGAAGACGAACTGGGAGACGCCGCCGGACTTGTGGCGCACCAGCATCGTGTCATAGGCGTTGGTCACGCCGCGGGAGAGCGACGGCCGCTCCACGAACGCGTCGCGCGGGATGAAGCCGCTGCCGAACTCGGGGTCCACGCCGGGCGGGCCGACCAGGAGCTTCTGCATCGTATCACGCACCAGGACCGAGCTTTCGCCCGCGCCCCAAAAGCGCACCGGCCGGTCCCACCGGCGGCCACGCCACCAGGTCGGATAGTTGCCGGTGAGGTGCATCGCCACCTCCGCCGCCGCGGAGAGGGTCTTGCCCACCTGGTTGCCGGCGCGCAGCATCCGCTCACGCTTGGTCCGCCCGAGCGCGTGGAACTCCTTCTGCCGCGGATACGGCTTGTAGAGCTTCAGGCGGTTGAACTTCTTGGCCTCGTCCAGCCCTTCGAGGGTAGAGAGGAGCGCGTCGAGATCGTCGGTCATTCGCCTATCCACTCTTCTGTCGGGACGACGCTGACTACCACCGCGTCCTCGATCAGCTCGGTCTTCGTCATCAGGACGCCGCTCTCTGGCGTGTCAGAAAGCGACGCCGGAACCTCTATGCCAATCTTCGCCAGCATCGCGGCCGGGTCAAGCCCCAGCGACTTCGCCAGCGACACCGCCCGTGCCACCTTCGTGTCGAAGTCCTCGACGCGCTCCACCTTCACCTCGTGCTGCGTCTTGATGGGCATGCCCCCGCGATCGAAGATCATCGCTGCCGCCTTCAGCTTGTCGCTGTTCTTGTTGGAGTGCATCATTATGTTGATGACGGCTTCGACCGCGGCGGGGAGCGCGGCGCCGAAGTTCTTCTCCGCCACCTCCTTCATCGCCGCCTGCATCCGGGGGTCGTGGGCCAAGCGATGCCCGATCACCGCCAGACTGGCGCGCGTGCTCTCCGGTGTGCCGAAGCCGGCGTCCTCCGCGGCCTGGGTGAAGTTGACTTGGCCGTGGTCGTCCGGCTGCGTGCAGACGATGGCGAAGCGGCGCCAGCGATCGTTGGGCAGGGAGGACATGGCGGGACCCGCTCGGGTGGCCTCCAAGGTCTCGGCGAGGACATCTGTACCCATCTGAATTTCTCCGTGGACCGAGTTTTGTTTCATTTTGTTAAGGGCATTAACAAAATAACAAAACAAAAGTCAAGCGTTTCCGCCATTTTTCCCCGGCCGACCCGCCAGTTCGCCTCGGCGAGCCAAAGTATTCCCCGGGGCGCCGCGCGCCACAGCGTTGAGCGGCATATGTGCGCACGACGTGCATCCGGGGGGTACCCCCACCCCCACCCGGTCTTCGTGTTACATTATAACATAACAGGGCGCACCATGTGCGTCTGAGGATATAGGCAGGCAGCATGCGCTCACGCCAGGGAAAAGCCTTGCATATCAATGGCTTGCGCATGTGCGCGTGCGTGATCGAGCGCATGGTGCGTGCATGATCGAGGCGCCTCACTGCCGA
>NZ_JBFWZI010000049.1:13838-44828 GCF_050185545.1 Reyranella sp.
GAGGAACCGAAAATGACCGCACGCCCATTCCCCGACAAGAGCCAGCTTGAAACGCTGGAGCGCATCGTGGACGCTACGTCACTGGAGAACGTCACTGCTGCCCTGGCCGGCATTGCCGATGCGAAGGCCGATCACATTCGCATCAACTGGCAGGACAAGTTGCTCGCGAGGGAATGGGACAAGGCGTCCGCCATTCTCCTTCGCGCGGCCAATCGCATCAACAGCATCGGCGCCTAGCGCCCGCTAACCGAAGGAACCGAAACCCATGGCCAAGGCAAAGCGCATTCGCAAGTATCTGACCGAGGCCGGCGCACATCGCCGCGCCAAGGCGTTGAGCATTCAGTTTCCGGCGGGCATGTTCCATATCCTGCCGCACCCGCATGATCCGTTCCGCTATGCCATCGCCAGCTTGCATGAGGACGGCAAGGGCGGGACGTTCTACGCCTATTGCCTGTGAGAGCTTCGCGCAGGGGCGCTTGACCGCAGGCGCCCTCACGCGGCACTCTCCGCCGCCCAAACTGAGGAACCAAAATGGATACCGTTGACACGATCAAACACGCGAGCGGCCTAATTGCCCGCATCGAGTACGACCAGGATTGCCCGCAGCCATACGAGGACGACGATGGAACGCGCATCGTTATCCTTGCCCGCCACTATTCCGACCCGGCTAGGGGCGCTTGCGGGTCCACGCCCGAGGACGTGGCTGAATGGGTGAAGGAGAATGAAAGCGACTGGTATATCTTCCCGCTCTTCATGTTCGAACATAGCGGCGTGGCGCTTTCTATCGCCGATTTTGGCGACCGTTGGGACAGCGGCCAAGTCGGCATTATCGCGCTCAAGCGTTCGGAGTGGTACGACACGAAGACCGCCGAGGACAGCATCCGCAAGAGTGCCGCGCTGGTAGCTGAAGAATTTGGTCGGTGGATGAACGGCGAGTGCTTCGGCTATGTGATCGAGGACGAAGACGGCGGGCACGTCGATAGTTGTTGGGGCTTCATCGGCATGGACTACGCCATGGAACGCGCCCAGGAAGAGCTTGAACGGAAGGCCGAGGCCTATCAGCCCCGCACCAAGCTGGCGGACATCGGGGAAGCGATTGCCGCCTACCGCTCGCCCGACGATGTTGGCCTACCCATCCCCGAGCAGCTTCGGCTTATCGCCGACCGGATGGAAGAGGATGCACCATCAATCTCAATGGAGGAAACCGGCTACGATGAAAACGCCGGCTTCATGGGCGGGCAGTCCGCCGACGAACTGGCGCACTCCCAGGCGGAGGCGATGAAGCTCAAGCGTTAACGTCTCGGTAAGAGCTTCGCGCTAGGGTGCTCTCCGCAAGAGAGCATCCGCCGCGGGGCTTTTCCCGCTAACCCGAGGAACCAACAATGGCACATTTTCGTGGAACAGTGCAGGGAATACGCGGGCAGGCTTCCCGCCTTGGCAGCAAGGCGAGCGGCCTGGAAATTACCGCAAACGGCTGGGATGGAGGCGTGACCGTGCGCCTCTATGAGCGCAACGGCAAAGACTGGGCGCGCATCACTCTGACCGGCGGCAGCGGCTACAGCGGCGCGCAATTCGACATCTTCAATGGGCCGATCGACGGGGAGGCCCGCGCCGTCCTCTTGCGCACGCGCCCCACAGATGCGCACTCACAGCTTTGGCCTGGCTTCGCACCTGGCGCCTGAGAGCATCGCGCTTCTGGCGTGTCAGAGACGCCAGCACGCGGGGCTTTCCCGCTAACCGAGGAACCGAACATGACATCACGCATCACCTATACTCCCCGCGCCGCGCGCAGCGGCCGGGGGCCGGCAATCGAGCCCGTCACGATTGTCACCCGCTGGCCTTGGCCCACCTGGCCGCAAGTCGTCGGCGCCGCGCTCGCGGGCGCTGCGCTCTATGCTCTCGTGGCGGTACTCACATGACTCCGGCAGAGAAAGCAATCCAAGACAACGGCTACCGGCTGGATCGTCGCGACACGTTCGCCGCTGCGGCTTCATTGCCACTTGTCCACCGGGCGGAGGCGTACCCTGGCGAGTGGGTGTTGTGGGACCCTAACGACGACGAGGATGGATACATGATCGTTGGGGACGATCCAGAGGAACTAGGCAGGGAGTTTATTTCTCATTTTGGAGACTGGCTGTTGTGAGCCCGGCGCGACGGAGACAGCTCGCGGACAATCGTGCCGCGCTCGGCTGGAAGGAGCGGCAGGCAGTCGTCATGCCGTCGCTCGACCTGTCCACCATGGCTCGGCCGCTCGCAATCCTCGCGGCGGTCGCGGCCCTAGCCTACTGGGTGCTCACATGAAACTCTACCTGCTGGAACGCGGCGCGCTCTCGCTGGTGCTCGCCAACAAGAAGCCCGCTAAGGCACTCGGGGAGATATGGGGCAAGGCAGCGTACACCCGCCTGTCCGTCCTCAAATTCACGCCTACGCGCGACACGCTGACGGCCCTTTGCAATCGCGTTTACGTAGGCCCCGGCATTGTCGCCGAGGAGCTTGACCACTGGCCCAAGGAGGGCTAGACAAGGATCGGCCCGCGCTGGTTGGTTCCTCGCGCGGCGCCCAGGGACGGGGAGGGCTCGACAATTTATGCGGCTCTCCCCGCACCCCACCAACAGAGGATCGCATGGCAGACGCCCTTACCGATACCGTTCGCCGGATGACCGACGAGAAGCTTGCCACCTGGCAGGCGCGGGCGTTCATCGCGGTGCAAGACCCGGCTCTGCGCGGCCAGTGCCCCGGCTGTGGCTTCCGCATCCTGCGCCTGGTGCTCCGCGCCGCCCTCAACATGCACACGAGCATCCCCGGCAAGATCGAGGTGCCTACGCTGGGCGACAATGCGATCATTTCGCTGACCGGCTCGGTCTGGACCCGCTGGACCGACGAGCGCGTGAGCGAGCCCCGCCCCATCTGCACAGCCGACGAGCTTACCGCTGCGGTCGCCTGGCTCTTCGTGGTGATCGACGCGACGGCCAAGGAGCAGGAGGAAATCCTGAACACGATGCACGCCTGGATCAGCCGCGACGAGCGCAAGATGTCCGAGCACATCGAGCGCCAGCGCGAGAGCTGGAAGCACTGACGTGGACGCTGTGTGCTTCGCTCTTGGGATCAGCCTTTTTGTTGTTGCGCTCTTCGCCATGGTCGGCTGGCTATGATGCGCGCCGTCACCATCGCGTTCCTGCTGGGCTGGTGTCTCACCCTGCCCACCCTCACCATTCTTCAAGCCATGGGAGTTCTGCCGTGAAGAAGATCACAAAGAAAATTGCAGCTAAGGTTTTGGAAGTCGTGGATTGCGGATTGTCTCATGGCGTCGGCATACCCGAGCCGGGCAAGATGTGTGTCGAGGCGGCTGTTTGCTATGCTCTCGGCCTGCCTCACGGAGACGACCCGCAGTGCGTCTCGCCAGCCCTCCGACAGCTCAAGATCAGCCTGAACGACAAGTGCTGGTCCTCCCCGATGGCTCGGGCGAAGGGACTGCGCCGCCTCGCACTCGCCCAGCTTGGAAGTAAGGGCGTACTCGATGATAGCGAGTTCGCCAAGCGGGTTGCTGAACTCGCTATCCGCTCCTCGGTCCCGGTCGCCCTTCGTGCTGCCGCCTCGATCCACAAGAACGCCGAGCACCGGCAGAAGATGCTGGATGCTGCGGCGCGCTGCGAGAAGAAGGGCACGAAGGCCGCCGCCAACGCCGCCTACGCCGCCTACGCCGCCGCCTACGCCGCCGCCACCGCCGCCGCCGCCAACGCCGCCTACGCCGCCTACGCCGCCGCCTACGCCGCCGCCAACGCCGCCTACGCCGCCTACGCCGCCTACGCCGCCGCCACCGCCGCCGACAACGCCGCCTACGCCGCCGCCGCCGCCACCGCCGCCGCCTACGCCGCCGCCGCCGCCGCCGCCGCCAACGCTGCCACTCGCGACAGGTCGCTCGCTGAGTTCGCTGAAGGCGTCGTTCAGATCCTCATAGCCATGGGTGCTCCCGGTTGCCAATGGCTTTACCTGACGGAAGGGGAATGGAAGTGAAAGAGGACCGCACGTCGCCGCTGCTCGAACTGCTGGATCAGCGTTGGAACGACATTATTAAGGACATCCCCGACCCGACGCGGGATCGCCCCGCGCGCCGCCCCTTCTATCCCACGCAGGCGCCGCTCTACGAAGCGGCCCGGCTGCACGGGGAGGCGGACGCCAACGACCCGTTCGCCGCGGCGCGGGCGCTCCACTACATGCGCCAAGGCTATTGGCTGCCGAGCGACGTGAAGGCCGACGCGCTCCGTCGCACATCAACCCGTCGCGCAGAGGGCGTGACCTTCCCGGCTGTACAGGTGGCAGCATGACCAAGTGGAACGAAATCCTGAAGCCCGAGAACCAGACCGCCGACATCGCGGGCGTTGTGATCGAGGCGGTCAAGGACGCCATCGCCCGGCGCCCTGGCGCCCCCTTCGGCACCATGGCGTTGATCGAGGTTATTTACCCCGAAGCCTTAGCCAAGGGGGAGGGCGTCGCCGCCCGCCAGCGTCTCATCAAGATCGTGCAGCAGCTCGGGAAGTCCGGCGCCCTCGCCGGCTACTGCTCGCGCGGGGAGCCGCGACCAGGCAAGGCGCACATGCGCAACAAGATGGTGCGCCCGTGGCTGTGGCACGCCTACATCGCGCCGCCCGAGAAGGACGCGCTCGATCGCGCCGCCGACGCTGCGGGGATTACTCGTCTCCAGGCTCAGAAGTTTCTTCAGGTGTGGGCTGAGACGCCAGCCACCACAGAGAGCCGTGCTTCAGACCCTGCTCCTCCGCCGCCCGCATCTTAGGGTTCATGCCCCGGCTCTTGCTTAGGAGCCGGGCTTTCCACGTCGCGTCGGTCTCGTTCGGACCCTGCGGCCAGGCGGTCTCCATCACCACCTTTCGGGACACCCCGTTGTCTTCGCCGTAGGCGTTCAGCTCTTCGAGCGCGCGGCGAAGATCGAGCATGTCCTGATCCACCGACATCACCTTGCGCCGCTTGTCGTCCTCGCGGTGCTTGCGCCAGCGGAGCACCGGACCATGGGGGGTCTCAAGCAGCTCGGTCCCGAAGCGCGCGTTGTTGCCGCGGGCGTGACGCTGGAAGTCGTGGTGTTCATCGAGCAATCCGGTTCCGTCGAAGTTGCCCATGGCCGCCGTGTTGCCACGGATGCGCCCGCCGGTCACCGGCGTGTGCGCCAGCGTCAGCAGCGAGCACTTGAAGGTGCGCATTATCGCCCGCGCCATGGCGTCGTATCCGTTTGCGCTGGCCGCGTCGTTCTCATCGAGCATGTGCAGCGAGCGGCTGAAGGTGTCCATGATGAGGAGCACGGCTTCGGTGATCCCGCCGCCGACCAGCAGCTTGACGTAGGCGTCCAGCTCCTCCTCGCCGCCGCTGACCTTGGGCAGATCGCTGACGTGGTAGAAGGGTGCCTCCACGTCGAGCACGGCGCGGTCGTGCAGCCACGCATCGACGCGCTGCTTCAGGTAGGTCTCACCCTCGCTCGACAGGTAGATCACCGGCCCTGGCTTGTGGACCTTGAGCTGGCCCAGCACGGGCAGCCCGTAGGCCACGCTCATGCCGATGTCGAGCGCGAGCATCGACTTGCCCTGCTTCGGGGCGCCGACGATCGCGAAGTTCTCCCCCTGCATGATGATCCCTTCGACCAGGGGCACGGGGTCGGGCAGCGCCAGCAGCTCACGCACGTTGCGGAGCACGGGACCGCGCGCTTGTTCACTGCGAGGCTCCACCGTCGTGTCTTCCGGCGCCAAGGTGCCGAGGATGGCGCCGAAGACTTCGGACGGTGGAGCGCTCGCGCTGGAGCCCATCGCGTTCTGAGCGTTACGACTGGCGCTATCGACCTTGATGCGCAGCGTCTCGTCATCCAGCGGCGGGACACACAGAGGGTTCCAAAGCTCCTGCATGAGCCGGAGCGAGAGATCGGGGTCGCAGCCGAGATCGCGCAGCTCGCACGCCACCTTGAAGGCGGTGTTGTCGCGCGTGCCCTCAAGCACTGGCCCCATGCGGGAGAGATGTTGCCGCGCCCGCCGCTCGGCCGCCGCTTGGTCAACGTGTTCTGGCACGTCAGAAACTGGCGGGAGGTGCGAGCGCAGCTTGGCGTCGATCCACGGCGGCAGCGGCGCCGGGTCGATGTCGATTTCCGTGCGGTAAGGTTTCCCGTCAACTACAGAGGGCGGGACCAGCACATAGCCACCCCGCCCTCGCGTATCCACGCCGTCGCCCAGCTTCTTGACCGTGCTCGGCAGCGACCCCTCGTAATAGAGGTGGAGGCCGCCACGCGGCGTTCGCACGGCGTAGGTCTCGGGCACGCCCCGGTGCTCGCGCACCAGGCGGGTCCATGCGTCCCATCCCTCTTTGCCGTCGAGATCGACCACGGCCCAGCCGGCGCGCTCGGGCACCACGCCAATGTTGTAATCAGCCTCGGCCCACCAGGCATTGATCTGTTCGATGTCAGTGGTGGAGCGCAGGAAGCCGTTCTCGACGGCCGGCGGCTTCCCGTTTGGAACGCACGGAAAGACAGGGATGCCCGCGGTCGCGAGCGCAAGAGCTTGTCGGTGTCGTTCGGAAGGCTGGCTTGACATACTTCTCCTCGGCCCGGTAGAAATAGCTCGCTCGCCGGGGGACTGTCAACTGCATGGCCGAACGACATCGCGTTGAGATCACGCCGAAGCTGCTGGACGCGATCGTGCGGGCGGAGACGCCCCGAGACTGGAAGATCATCCGCTCCCCGCATACTAGCGGCGCCACGCGGACCCCGCTGCGCCGCATCACCATCCCGGCGTACAAGCACGGCTACCGCGCGCTGTGGGTCTTCTTCCACGAAGTCTGTCACGCATTGCGCCTGGACGCGGGGGAGTTTCTGCTCCACGTCGGGCACGAAGCGTGGGGCACGACCAGCCTGGAGGAAACCATCGCGGAGAAATATGCGATGTTCATGTTGCAACGATACGGCTTCCCGATTACTCTCGCGGAGTTCAACCACGCAAAGGCGAACATACGCGTGAGCGTGAGGCGGGAGAGAAAGGCGGGCATCGCGATCCCCGCTGAAGTCGCTGAGTTCCTTTCCCTCCCATACATCGACGCATAGGAGCAAACCAATGAACCCCTACGGCCGCCCGAAGACCCGCCGCTCTGCCACTGTCCAAGACATCGTGGCCGGCACGAAGCTGTACAACAACGACCCGCGCGTCCCCGAAGAGGATCGCGTCATCACGGTGAACAAGATCGCCGGCACCGTCGCGAAGCCGCTTGCCCGCTACCGCACCAAGAGCGGCCGCATCGCGCACATCTCCTTCCACCGCATCTTCATGGACCAGCTCCCGCGCCACCAGGGCTACAACATCGTGCCGCCGGACGCTGAGAAGCCGTATTCGGCAGACTACCAGCTCGTCTATCCGGCCGCGTAGTTTCTGACGCGCCAGAATGAGAAAGCCAGAAACTCCCGAAGCGCGCGAGCGTCGCCTTGCTCGGCAGCGTCGCTATGCTCGCTCGCCCAAGGGGCGGGAGACAAACCGCCGCAAGCAGGAACGGAAGAGAACTCCCCCGCGTACGCGCCGTGACTGGCTCCGGCGGTACGGCATTACGCGCGACGATTACAACGCCATGGAGCGCGCCCAAGAGGGCCGTTGCAAAATCTGCCGGCGGCCGGCGGAAGAGGGGCAGTGGAAAGTGCTGCGGGTAGATCACGACCACGCCACGGGAAAAATCCGGGGGCTCCTCTGCCACCACTGTAACGTGGCGCTGGGGCATTTTGGCGACAGCCCGGAACTGCTGGAGCGGGCGGCGGAGTATCTGCGTTGCTCCTAGACTACAACCCCCGCACCCTTGCGTACTTTCTTCGCGTCAATCGTGGAGAGCACGACATCCGCGTGCTTATGCGGGATCACGGGCTTGACCTTTCGCTGCCGGCGAGCACCGCACAAGAAGCCGTGTTGCTGTCGCACAACCCCTACGCGGCGGCAGCCTTCGCCGGCTACGCCACGCCGCGCGCCCGCGCCGAGATGGGCCACATGCTCTCGGAGATCGAGGCGAGCTGGGCGCCCACCAGCAACGCCCACATCAAGGTGCCCTATGACAAAGAGCTATGGCCCTTCCAGAAGGCGGACATCGAGTACGCCCTCCGCCGCCCGCACACTCTTGTCGGGGACCAGCCGGGGCTCGGCAAAACTCCCATCGCGATTGCCCTTGCGAATGAGATTGGCGCGAAGCGCGTCCTCTGCATCGTACCTGCCAGCATCCGCCTCCAGTGGGTCGCCCGCATCCGCGAATGGACCACGATGCGCTGGCCCTACGTCATCCACCCCATCACCCACTCCCGCCACGGCGTCAACCCGAACGCCCAATGGACAGTCGTGAGTTACGAGCTGGCGCGCACCGAAGCGATCGGCCGCGCGCTGGCGAAGCTCGACTACGACCTGCTCATCATTGACGAGGCGCACTACCTCAAGACGGTGGACGCGACCCGCACCCGCGCCGTGTTCGGCGGCGGCACCAAGCTGACGTTCGAGCCGCTGGCGTCGAAGGCCAAGATGGTGCTCGCCCTCACCGGCACGCCGCTGCCCAACCGCCCGCGGGAGGCATACACTCTCGCCCGCAATCTCTGCTGGGACAGCATCGACTGGATGAGCGAGGACGCCTTCGTGACCCGCTTCAACCCCGCGATCCGTGGGGAGCGCATCGACCCGGTGACGGGGCAGGTGAAGGTGTATACCGACGAGCGCACCGGCCGCCACGCGGAGCTGCAAGCGCGTCTGCGCTCGCACTTTATGACGCGGCACCTGAAGCGGGACGTGATGCCGCAGCTCAAGCTCCCCGTCTATGACGTGGTGACGCTGGAGGAGACGGCGGCGGTGAAGGAGGCCCTGAACGCGGAGAGCCTGCTGCACATCGACCCGGAGAACTACGACGAGCACATCGACCTGTTCGGCGGCGAGATCGCGACGATCCGGCGCATGATGGGCGAGGCGCTGGCCCCGCAGATCGCCGACTACGTGGACATGCTGATCGACGGCGGCGAAGAGAAGCTGGTCGTGTTCGCCTGGCACCTGAGTGTGATGACCGAGCTGGAGCGGCGGTGGCAGAAGCACGGCGTCCTCCGCGTGGACGGCGGCACGTCGGCCGTGAAAAAAGATCGCTTGGTTAAAAAGTTCCAGAGCGACCCCCGCTGCAAGATCATCCTGGGCAACCTGCTTTCCTTGGGAACCGGCACCGACGGGCTGCAACACGTCTGCACGCACGCGCTGATCGCGGAGCCCGACTGGGTGCCAGGAAATAACATCCAGGCTTTCGACCGCCTTGACAGGGGCGGGCAGACGAGGCAAGTACAGGGGGACATCTTTGTCGCGCCCGGCTCGATCCTAGAAAAGATACTGGGCAGCGCGCTCCGCAAGTTGCAAGTCACCGACAAGGCACTAGACCGGAGAATTAAGTGAGACCAGCAGCTAGTTACCGCACCGCGCGGCGCATGATCTTCCGGCAGGAACCCGAGAAGGGCATCCGCGCCTGGCGCGATCACCCCTTCTACGCCATCACTCGCAACGTGATGCGCCGGGTCTTCGTGCCGCATCCCCGCACCGGGAAGCCACAATACGATAAACGCGGCCGTCTTGTCACCGTGATGAAGCGCGTCCCGCGCGTTCAGGCGGTCCACGTTTCCTTCAAATGGTCAATGGAGCAAGCACGATGAGCAAGGACATGGGCATTACCGGCGGCGCCGTCAGCTACGAGCGCTCGCGCAAGATCGCGGAGTACGAGAACAAGAAGGCGAGCATCACGTTCGCCTGCCGGGAGGGCGACGACGCCGTGAGGGTTGTCACCAATGCCTTGGCCTTGGCCATGAGCACGGTCCACACGGCGCTTGGTATCTCCGAGCCTATCCCGGTTCTCCTCACCGACACGGCCGTCGAGGCGCTACTGGACCGCGCCAACGCAGCGCCGGCCGAGAAGCCGACCACCACGCGCCGGCCGCGCAAGCCGCCGACACCAGAAACTCCGACCCCGGCGCCGAGTGATCCGGCAGCCCTAACGGACGATACCAGCGGGCCGCAGACGGCGGGCACTGGGGCGGAGCCCAACATCACCAAGACCCCGGAGGACCGCAAGGACCCGGCGGCGCTCGACGCCGACTGGACCGGCGATGCGCCGGAGATCACCGACAAGGAACTGCTGGAGGCGTGCAATCGCGCGGCCTCGGTCGGCGGCTCCGCGGCGCAGCAGATCAAGAAGATCATCGGCGAGCTGGCCGGTGTCGGCAAGGGACCGGCGGCGATCCCGCAGGCAGCCCGCGCCGGCTTCCTTGAGAAGCTGAAGGCCATCAAGGCGTAGGAGGAACCGATGAAGATAGCCACAACGACGATCTCATTCTCGCAGGATGAGATCGAGGAACTGATCCGGCAGAAGGTGCAGGATGCGGTCACGGACAAGATCGACGCGCCGTATAGTGACCGCATAGGCGTACAGTTCAACCATACGGACGCCGGGGTCGAAGCGATCGCTTCCTTCGACACCGAGCTTCCAGAGTAGGGGGATACGGTGGGCGAGCGCGCGCACAGCCCCTTGGGGGCGTCGGGAGCAGAGAGGTGGATGGAGTGCCCCGGAAGCGTGGGCCTCCTCCAGCACCTCCAGCTTCCGCCGAGCGACGAGAGCGAGTTCGCAACGGAGGGCACCGCCGCCCACCACTTCCTTGAGACCTGCCTGCGGGAAGGTCTCGACGCTTGGGAAGTCGTCGGCCATGTGTACAAGGCGGACGATAAGAAGATCGTCTGCAACGTCGAGATGGCCGACGCGATCCAGCTCTTCATCGACACGGTGCGCCCGACCTTCGAGGGCGGTGATGTGTGGATCGAGACGCAGATCGACGCGCCCGACTTTCATCCCCAGTTCTACGGCACCGTGGACTGTGGTGTCCTCTGGCCGGGGGGTCACAACCCGGAGGGGGAAAGCCGCGTTCTCGACGTGAACGACTTCAAGTACGGCGCGGGGATCGCGGTGGACGCCTTCGAGAACCCGCAGCTCATGTACTACGCCTACGGGCTCCTGCGGAAACATCCTGATGTGGGTCTTGTTCGCATCCGCATCATACAGCCGCGCGCCTACCATCCTGACGGGCCGGTGCGCGAGTGGGAGATCAGCGCCGACGATCTCCAGATTTGGGCGGAGTACGAGCTGCGCCCCGCCATGGAGCGCACCGCCACCGACGCCTCCCTGTCGCCCGGCAAGCACTGTCGCTTCTGCCCCGCCAAGCTGGTCTGCCCTGCCATGGTCGCCATGTTCGGCGCCGCCGCTGCGGCCGACCCCAAGAGCGTGGTGGACCTGTCTGACGCCGCGGTAGAGGCGAACTACGAGGCTGCGGCCGCCGTCAAGAACTACCTCAAGGCGCTGGAGGAGGAAGCCTTCCGCCGCCTTTCCCTGGGCCGCCCGTTCAGCCTCATCAAGTTGGTGCCCAAGAAGGCCAACCGCGTCTGGAACCCTGGCGCTGCCGAAGTCCTGCGGGCGCAGCTCGGGGACGAAGCTGTGATGACCAAGCCGGAGTTCAAATCCCCGGCGCAGATCGAAGAGCTGGGCGGCCGTGCCAAGCTGCTGGTCAAGGAGTATGCCCACACGCCGGAGAGCGGTCTTACCGTGGCCCTGGCGTCGGACAAGCGCGTCGCCGTGAAGATGCGCGCCCCGAGCGAGACCTTCGCCGCCTTCGTGGAGAGCCAGAAATGAACACCGCACGCTTCTGGTTTGGCAACTGGGCGATCATGGCGACCGCCTTCCTAGTTCTGCTGGTTGCCGCCTGCACGCCGGAGCCGGCGCACGCGCAGGGGATCACGGGGCGCTGCATTCCCATCCCGAAGGAGGCAGCCCCGGTGGAGGAGCCCTTCAGCCCCGCCGCGCTGCACGAAGGGTTCCTCACTGGTGGCCCGGTAGTATGGTGGAGGCCGCTGGCGCAGGAGATTGTTGCCGTCTCCAAAGTCCAGGCGTTCATGCCGTACCGCGCAATCGTTGTCACCGAGCACTGGGAGCCCGGCGGATACCTGATGACCATTTACCTGATCTCCGTCAATCTGGATCGGATGTGCGGGATGCCCGACGTTCCCGCGAAGGCGTACTGGGACTGGAGAAATGCCTTGATCGGCCGTCCCGCCTGAACTAAGGTGCCGAAGCTAGTCATTAGCGTTCCCTAACCAAAGGTTACTCCCATGTCAGACAAGAACTCCTCCATCTTCACTCTCACTATCCCGGTCATTCTCGCCCACCCGGCGCTGTTCGAGGCCAAGCCGTTCACGGACCCTCGCACCGGCAAGCCGAAGGGCGAACCCAAGTTCGGCGCGAACTTCGTGTTCGAGCCGGACAGTGAGGACTTGAAGTCCATGAAGGCCCTGACGGCGAAGCTCGCCAAGGCGGCCCGTCCCGACATCGACCTGAAGACGATCAAGACCCCGTTCTCGAACGGCACGGTCTTGGCCGACAAGCGGAAGGCGAAGCTGGGCGACAAGTACACCGGCGACGCTGAGTTCCAGCGTGGCAAGGTGGTGATCGCGGCTCGGTCGAAGTACCAGCCCGTGCTCTCGCTGCTCGGCACGCTCGCGTTGCCGATCCACAAGGGCAAGGTGGTCAACGGCGTCCTCACCCTGGACGACCCCGAGCTGCTGAAGACGTACAAGGACAAGTTCTTCTTCGGCGCCAAGGTGCTCGGGGAGATCAACCTTGTGTGGTACGACGAGGTGAACAACGGGCAGCCCGGCGTCACCGCGTATCTCAACCAAGTGTTCGCCTGTGGCGGCGGCACCCGCATCAGCGGCCGTCGCTCGGGAGCAGAAGCTTTCTCCGGCTACGTCGGTTCGGTCTCGGCCGAAGACCCGACCGCCGGGAGCGACTGGTCCGGCGAAGTGGACGACGAAATCCCGTTCTAGGCTCGGAGCCTCACGACAACGGCGGGGGACCACGGCCCCCTGCCACCTTCCTCCGGGGGAACGATGGGAACGCTCGATGATCTCAAGAACAGCGTTGGGCTTGCCGGCATCGAGCACGCTCGTGATCTCTCGGACCTGCTTCTGATCGCCAAGCAGCGGCTCGACGCCGCGAAGACCGACAAGGAGAAGGCAGACGCCGCCCGCCAGGTGGCCGACGCCGAGTACGAATTGGAAAGGGCGGCGCAGGAGAACCGCGCCCGCTTTAAGCTCCACATCAACGGATGGACAGGCACATGAACTTCTTCGGCTACGTTCTTCTCCTCAGTGTATGGGTGCAGCTCCTTTTTGTGAATGTGCGCCTTGACGCCATTCTGGAGGTTCTACGATGACCAACGAACACCTGAGTGCCCTGTGGGCCGTCGCCAAGCGCGCCGAGGAATACGAGGACAGATGGCTCGATCTGCTCGTCACCGTCGAGCTGTGCCACCGCTGCAAGGCCGTCAGGCTCGAAGCTTTCCACGACGGCCGAAGCGCCGGGCTGCTTGTCAGTTGGGAGGAGTTCTTGGCCTCGAACGTGCCGGAGCTAATGCTGTTCGACCAGTTGGATCAGGTGATCCAGGTGCTCTTCGGGCCGGCGCCAGGCGAGGCCGTCAACTAGCATGGGCGTCACCTCTCACGTCATGGACTTCGAGACGGCCAGCGCCGCGGACCTGAAGGTTGTCGGCGCGTGGGCCTACGCGGAGCACCCGACGACGGAGGTGCTGTGCCTCTCCTTCGAGCCGCTGAACCCGTCCATGACAGGAGCGGCCCTGACGTGGTATCCGCCGCCCGCGCTCGACGCGCCCATGGAGGATTGGAACCGCTGGCGAGAAGTCAACGGGGAGCTGCACGCACTGCTCAAAGACGAGAGCGCCATGTTCGTCAGCCACGGCGACTTCGAGCGCGCCATCTGGCATCACATCATGGTGCCGGTCTTCGGCTTCCCGCCGATCCCGAACAAGCGGTGGAACGACACCATGGCGATTGCTGCGCAGAAGCAGCTCCCGCTCGAACTCGACATGCTGGGCCGGGCGCTCGGCCTCCGCCACGAGAAGGACAAGGAGGGGCGGGCGCTCACGATCTCCCTGTCGAAGCCAAACAAGAAGACCGGGATGCTCGACCGCCGCCCGGAGACCCTAGCCCGCGTCTATCAATACTGCGAGAGCGACATCGGGGAGGAGCGAGAGGCGCTAGACCGCCTCGGCTGGCTACAGCCTGGCGAGCGCCGCGTGTGGCTGCTCGACCAGAAGATCAACCAGCGCGGCATCAAGATCGACCGCCGCTACGTTCTGGCGTGCCAGAAGATTGTGGATGAAGCCACGGTGCCCTTGGCCAAGGAGTTCGAGGAGATCACCGGCGGGCTCGCCTTTACGCAGCGCGACCGCATCATGGGCTGGCTGGAGAAGGAGGGCGTCCACCTGCCCGACCTCACCAAAGCCACGATCGCCGGCGTGCTCGGCGGCACGGTGGACGACAGCGACGACGTGGCAGAGGACGACGGCTCCGAGACGTGGGAGATCACGCTGCCCGAGCACGTCAAGCGCGCCCTCCAGATACGCCAGCTCGTCGGCTCGGCCGCCATCAAGAAGCTCGATCGCATGGCCGTCTGCACCAACAGCGACGGCCGCGCCCGCGGGCTCCTCCAATACCACGGCGCCGGCCCCGGCCGCTGGGCAGGCCGCATCCTCCAGCCACAGAACTTCCCGCGCCCTACCGACGCCGTGCGCGGCAAGTCCGTGGACCTGATCGTCGGCACCTTGATGACCGGCGACTGGGAATATACCGAGATGATCCTAGGGCCGGCCGTCGAGGCGGTGGCCGGCGGGCTCCGCCACGCTCTGATTGCCGAGAAGGGACACACCTTTGTATCCGGCGACTTCTCCACGATCGAGGCGCGCATCGTGCTCGCGCTCGCCGGTCAGAAGGACAAGATCGAACTCTTCCGCCGCGCCGACAGCGGCGAGCGCCTGCCCAACGGCCTCAAGATCGACGCGTACAATGACATGGGCGCCCTCATCTACGGCGACCCCACGTTCGACCGCAAGAAGCCCGAGTGGCAGGAGCAGGGCCAGATTGCCAAGAACACTGTGCTCGGCTGCGGCTTCGGCATGGGGCACGCGAAGTTCCACTCGCGCTACTGCGCGCACCAGCCCGTCGAGTTCGCCAAGGACGTGATCGACACCTACCGCAACGACTGGGCGCCGACCGTCCCCGACTTGTGGAAGGGTCTGGAGGCTGCCGCCCTGCGCACCGTGCAGACGCGGCAGCCGCACGAGGCGTATGGTGTGACCTACGCGCTCGAAGGCGGCTGGATGACCGCGCGCCTACCCTCCACACGCAAGCTCTACTACTGGAACCCGCAGCTCGTGAAGCGGCTCATGCCGTGGCAGGACCGCAACGGCGCCGATGTCTGGCGCGAGTGCTGGACCTACCAGGCCCGCAAGATGGGCCAGATCAAGACGATCGACGCCTACGGCGGGCTCCTCACCGAGAACGTGGTTCAGGGCCTCGCCCGCGATCTGCTCGTGGCCGCGATGTTCCGGCTTGAGGAGAACGGCTTTCCCCTCGTCTTAACCGTCCACGACGAAGCTGTAGCCGAACCCATGGGTTCGTCGGTTGACGAGAAGGCATTCCGCGAGATAATGATTGAGGGCACGGCGTGGTCCCGAGAGATCGGGCTGCCGGTCAACAGCGAAACCTGGGTCGGGGACCGATACCGCAAATGAAGAACTCGCGCGCCAAGGGCAAGGCTGGGGAGCTGGAGCTGGCAAAGAAGCTCCGCGAGCGCGGCTATGGCGCCCGGCGCGGGCAGCAGTTCAAGGGCGGCGCCGACAGCCCGGATGTCGTCGGCCTGCCGGGCTTCCACATCGAGGCCAAGCGGGTAGAGGGCAAGACCAAGGGCGTGTACGCCTGGCTCGCCCAAGCAATTTCTGACGCGTCAGAAGGCGCGACGCCGGTGGTCATGCACCGTGCCAACGGCGAAGAGTGGGTCGCGATCCTGCGGCTCGATGATTTCCTGAACCTCCTATGGACGGGTGAGTAGAATGGCACAAGGCACAAAGCTGACCGACGACGAACTCCGCGAGCGCCTGCGGCTCCACGAAACCCTCGGGGTGAAGGCCGCCGCGCAGCAGCTCGGCGTATCCACCCGTAGCCTTCTAGCCGCAGTCTCGGAGGCCAAGAGCCGCAAGCTCGGCAGCGCCGGGGCCTCCGAAGAGGCGAAGCTACGCACGAAGGTGCAGACGCTCACTGCCGAGCTGGCCGCCATCAAGCGGGACAATGTGACCGCGGAGCAGATCAGGGAGACGATCTACGGCCTCTCCGCGCAGACCCCGACGCCGCCGACGTGGCTGGCGCCGTCTGGCAAGAAGGGCAAGTCCTCCGGCGTGCCGGTGGTCTTCTGGTCCGACTGGCACTGGGGCGAGCGCGTCTTCGCCGACGAGGTGGGCGGCGTCAACGAGTTCAACCGCGCGATCGCCAAGGAGCGCGTGAAGACGTTGGTGGACACCACCATCGACCTGACCATGAACCACATGACGATCCCCGACTACCCCGGCATCGTCGTGATCCTGGGCGGCGACATGATCTCCGGCGGCATCCACGACGAGCTGCGGGAGACCAACGAAGGGCCGCTCCAGGTGACGCTGTTGGAGGTGCAGGAGCAGCTTATCGCCGCCCTCACCGTCATGGCAAACACCTACGGGCGCGTCTTCGTCCCCTGCGTCGTCGGCAACCATGGCCGCATGACCCACAAGCCGCGCGCCAAACACCGGGTCTTCGAGAGCTACGAGTGGAACCTGTACTGCCAGCTCGAACGCCATTTCCGAGACGATCCGCGCATCCAGTTCCTGATCCCGTCCGAGGCCGATGCGCACTTCGCCGTCAACGGCCACCGCTTCATGCTGACCCACGGTGACGCGCTCGGCGTCAAGGGCGGCGACGGCATCATCGGGTCGCTCGGGCCGATCGCCCGCGGCACCATGAAGGTAGGCCGCAGCGAGGCCCAGGTGGGCCGGGACTTCGACACCCTGCTGATCGGCCACTGGCACAGTTACATCCCCCGCGGTGAGGCCGTGCCGGTCATCGTCAACGGGGCGCTGAAGGGCTACGACGAGTACGCCCGCCTCTACCTCCGCGCCCGGTACGCGCGGCCGTCCCAGGCCCTCTTCTTCGTGCATCCGAAGTACGGGATCACCGCGCAGTGGCCGATCTACCTGGAGCCCCAGCGCAACACCGACGCAAGCCGCGGAGCTGCCTGGGTGACGTGGGAGACCCGCAAGTGAAGTACGCCCTCCCGGTAGTGAACATTATCGTCGCTCTTGGAGCCTCCGCAGGATACATGGTGGTGGAGGGCGATTGGAGACGGGCAATCTACTGGGCGGCAGCCGCCGTCATCACCGCCTCGGTCACGTTCTAAAGGAGCACGGCCATGCGCATCGCACTCGACTTCGATGGAACGTACACACTGGACCCGCTGGCGTGGGACGCCTTCATAATTGCCATGCAGCGGGCCGGCCACCTCGTGATGGTCGTCACCCTGCGTGCCGCAGACGCCGACCAACTGGCGCTGGAAAGCCACTTCTATTCCATCGGCTGCCCAGTGATCTACTGCGATGGGCAACCTAAGCACACTATCCTGAAGGAAGACTACGGATACGTCCCCGACATCTGGATCGAGGACGACCCCCGCAGCATCCACGAAGGCTCCCGCCTCAACCCCGAACAGCTCGCAGCATGGAGAGAGAAAGATGTCCACAGGAAACCCCGCACTGAACGGCCCATCGCTGACCACTTTGGTGCCGTCCCGAGGCTCCAATCGCGCCGTGCTGTCTGAGGACAGCGGCGAGCGCAAGCGGACCCCGATCGCGTCCGGCGTGCTCGACTACTTCCCCGACGCCTTGGCCGAGATCGCCAAGGTCTCGTGGCATGGCAACGAGAAGCACAACGCTGGCGAGCCCCTGCACTGGGCGCGAGAGAAGTCCACGGATCACGACGACTGCATCATCCGGCACTTCCTCCAGCGCGGGCAGCGCGACAAGGAGGGGCTGCGGCATTCGGCCATGATGGCGTGGCGGGCGCTTGCCTACCTCCAACTGGAGATCGAGGCCGACCGGAACCGGGCGGTCACGTTCGAGGACGCGGAGGAGTACACAGACGCCGGCGCCGGTCTTCCGGTCGAGGATGAAGCGAACCCATGGAGGGCCTGGCGGCCACCCGATCACGCCCGCTGGCCGGCTGGCCCGGTGTCTGGAGAGACGCGTGTGGAGGTGCGGTTCCGTAGCGGAGCCACTTCGGTAATGCCGGCCGGTAACTGGTCGTGGGCCTTTGACACAGAATGGAACGGCTTGCCCAACCGTTTTGACATTATCGCTTGGAGATACGAGACCGAACCCACTGAATAGCCGCTCGCCCCGTCTTGCTCTCGGCAATCTGGATCAGATACCAGACAATGCCGAGAGCAGCGGCGATCGCCGGCAGCCAGCCCACCAGGGCGGCAACGATCCCGGCCGCCGCCGCCGCATCAATGCCCGCTCGGACCTGATTTAGATGCTCGTTCATGCCCATGTCCCCTTTGGATTGCTGGTGAGGGGCTGGAGTTCGAAGAACGTGCCGATGCCCACGGTTGGAACGCCACCAGGAGCGACGCTGTACTTGAACTGAGGGATGAGGGTGCCGGCGGCATTGATGACGATAAGGCCCTCCACCTCGATCACCGTCACCTCGGTCGCGCTCGTGCTCGCCGCCTTGACCACCACTGCCGTGGCCGCAGCGCCCTTGATGGCCGAGTGCTCCAGCAGCGCGCCGTCGTCGTTCTCGTTCGCCTTCGCGATGTAATTGATCGCCGTGATCGTTGCGGTGCCGCCGAAGAGGATCGCGGTCGTGTGGCTGGTGGTGCCGGCGGCGCGCGTCAGGAACAGCCGGCCCTTGAACTTGTAGGCGGCGCCTGCGGCCACGGAGACAGCACCCGCGGTAGGGAACCACGGCTGAGCGGTGTCCACGTCCGTGCCGGCCGCAGTGCCAGTCAGGTACTTGCTCTTGGGCTGCTCGGCGGCCGCGATCGCGCTGGTCGCCGGGTTCAGCAGCTCCCACCACGGGGTCGTGGCGTCATAGTGGAAGCGCAGCAGCATCTCGTGGCCGGCGCCGTAAATGTCCCCGATCGCCAGCGCCTGAGCGCCGAGCTTCTTGATGATGCGGGCGGTGAAGGTGTCGGGGGAGAACGTCGGGGCCGTGGTGGCATTGGCCGCACCGGCGCGGACGCCGACGAGCAGTCCGTCCTGCGCCTCGTCCAGCTCCCCAAGCGTCGGGTCGAAGGCGCAGGTGATCGCGTCGGCCGTGCCGGTCGCCTCCGCCCACTCGGCGGTCGGGACGCGGAACTGCGACTGCGGGTTCATCAAGACCCAGGTGCCGTCCGACGCGTGATAGCGGTACAGAGCCTCCGCCGGGATGTCGCCGGGCTCCAGAGGCACGCCGTAGCCCTTGACGATGGTATGGGCACCGAGGCCGTCCGTGTTTAGCGACGGCGTGGTCGTGGCGTTGGAGAGGGTATGGCGAACGCCGACCGTCAGGCCGTCCGTGAGGGCCGTCAGCTTTGGTGTGAAGGCAGCCGTGACCACATCGGCAGTGCCCGCCGCAGCGGCCCACTGCACAGCAGAAAGCGTCGCGGCAGCCGCCGTCGAGCTTTCAAGTCCGCGGGAAGTAAGTCGTGGTCCGGCCATAGCCCAGTCTCCGCTTGACAACGGCCGTATCCAGGGCGGGGGCCAAAGTCTAGGATAGGCGAGGGTTCCCCGCTAGTCAAGCGCGCCGAGCACTGCGTTCCCGTAACGTGCCGCCACAAAAATGCGCTGGTTGAGCGCGTCGGCCCACAGGCGCTTCTCGTCGTCGGTCATGTTCGCGGTGGCGTAGATGCGCTCGATCAAGTCCTGGTTGTTGCGGATCGCGCTCTGGATGCTGGTCAGGCGGATGAAGGCTTCCTGCCGGGCAGCATCCTTGATCTCCTGCACGTTCTGCCGCTGGAGGGCCATGCGGAAGTCCGCGGCGGCCGTCTGAAGGCGCTGGACGCCCTGATAGAACTGATCAAGCTCCTGGCCGGCGCCGGGGTTGCGCACGAAGAACATGCCCACGAGCGGAACATCCGCGAACTCCTTCGGCGGCTTTCCTTCCCCTGGGTTGAACATCCGCAGGAGAGCGAGCGGGAGGGCGCCGCTCCACGCCTTGATGTAGTTCTCCACCACGAGCGGGGACACATCCGCGATGTTCATGTTCGGGCTGCCCAGCCAGCGGGCCAGCTCCTTAGCCGTCTCTGTCGTGTTGGGGTAGTACTGCATGTAACCCGACAGCTCCTCCATGGACACGGGCACCAGCGAGCGGCCGGAGACGTGGTTGAAGTTCGTCGCGTGCTCGAAGAACGGCGTGACCATCGTTGGCTGCCACGGCGGCACGAGCTGCGACTTCAGGCTGTCGTCCAGACCCTCCATGAAAGACTGATCTGAGAAGATCGCCTGCATGGCGCGCTCGGTCACAGTGGCAATGGCCCCAAGCTCCCACGGCTTGCGGATTTTGAAGCGGACCCCGTTGATCGGCGGGCTGACCCAGTAGAGATCGCGCATCCACTGCGGGAGGTTGTCGTACTTTTCATGGTCGGGCAGCGCCGCGTCGGCGGCCTTGTTGATCGCGTAGTTCAGCACGGTCGGGATCACGAACGCGGCGCTGATCTTGAGAGCCCAGGCAACCGGCCGCTCCCGCATTCCTCGAAGCGCGGCACCAAGACCCTTCATACCGGCGCCCATGAAGGGCACGATGCGGGTCCAGGTGTGGACCCACTGGGCCTGCGGGCGCTCGGCGTAGTCGAGATAGACCCGGCGGGTCTCTGCCGCCGCCTTGAGCGGGGAAAGCCCCGCCTTCTGTGCGCGGACGTGGTAGCCGGTGCGGGCCAGAGCGTCGAGCGAATGGAGGAGGCGGTAGGCAGCCTCGAAGGGGTGCATGTCCACGGTGCGCTTCGACCCCTTGTCCATGACAAAGCGGGTGAGGACGTTGGGGACGTTGGCACCATACCCCGTCTCGTCCCACATCCGGCTGATCTGGTTCTCGACGTACTTGTGCTCGATGTCGGCCATAGCCGCGCCGGCACCGCCGTTGCGCTCCCATTCGCGGAGAGCCCTGCCGCCCTGGAAGCGGTCGATCACGCCCAGGATCATGTCGTGGAACGGGAAGCTGGCGTGCGGCGCGGCGACGATCGAGAGCTGGCCGTAGGTGGTGGTACGCAGGGCGAAGATGGGGTCGCCGATGACGCCGAGGCGGGCGCCGGTGGCGAACTTCGCCATGAGATCGGCGATGTAGTTGGTCTCACCCGGAATGAAGTTGCGGATGATCTGCGCCACGTCGGCGTCGATCGCCTCCCAAATCTCGGGCTTACCGTCGCGGAAGACAAGGAACTGGTTGTCTCGCATGTTGCGGCTGAAGACGCGCTCGGCCAGCAGGGGGGCGAGAGCTTCGAGAGCTTCCTTACCCAGCGGAATGCCGTTCTCGTCACGGATCACGCCGGCTTCACGGATGATGTCGTCGTAGGAGACGTTGCGGACTTGGCGCACGATCGGCGTGCCATCCGCGTCCAGTAGCTCCCCTTCGAGGATGCCGCTTTCGATCATCCGCTGGCCCGCCTTCTGCGGCGTGGAGAGACGCAGGCGGTCGCCGGCAACGGCACGCGTCAGCTTCTCCAGCAGGGAGAGGTGTGCGCGGTTCCGGTCAGCCATGGCCAAGATGATCGTCTTGTTGGCAAACTCAGTCTGGAGCGGGTTCTGGATTTGCTGGTCGCTGCCCTTGATGCGCTTGACCGGCTGCCGGGTGCGGAAGCCACCGCCGCTGCCAACGGGCTGGGGCGGCACATAGTCGGGATCGGCCACGCGCCAGAAGTTGATGTGGTGCCGGTTCAAGTCCTTGATCGCTTCGGCGCGATCGGCGCTGAACACTTCCGCGTCGCGGGCGTAGTCGATGTCCGCCGCCTTATTACGTTGGAGGATCGCTTCCCCGCGCTCGTACTTTGAACGGCCCAGCTCCACCAGGCGCGCGGTATCCATGGCTTCGAGCCCAGGCGCGATGTCGATGCCCTGCGCCAGCTTCTCCTGGTGGCGAGCGGCAAGGCGCCAGGCGAGGAAGCCCTCGATGTTGCCGCCGTCCTCCTTAACTGCCTTGTATCCGGCGATCCAGCTATCGTTGCTGGTCTGCACAACGCGCTCGGCCGCGGCATCCCAGCGGATCGCCCCGTGGCGCACCGTGTACGCGGCGCGGTCCTTCGAGGCATAGGTCTGCCGGTACATATCCTCGACGTTCAGCGCGCGGCTCTTGGAGAGGCCGAGAGCGGCGTCGAGGCTGCGGGCCGGACGAAGCTGGCCCTCGAACGATGCGAAGATCAGGCGCGGGTTCGTGAGCCATTCGGGGAGGCGCTGACGCGCAGCCGGGGCCACGGTGTCGAGCACCTTGGCGGCGAGCATGTCTTCCGTGAGCTGGAAGCCCGGCGGGAGGCTCCGTGGCTGGCTCGGGTCTGGCGGGATGATCTCTGGCCCGCCGGGAGGCGTACCGCCGCCCTTGCCCCCGCCAGCGCCCTCCGGCGGCAGGATTTCACCTTCGAGGATCGCCTTGTTGCTAGGCGGCATGTCGCTGGCGCTGCGGTCGCCCATCAACTCCAGCACGCGGTTGGCCTGCGCGGCGTTATACCCTTGGTTCTCGATCACCCCCAGTGCCTCGGCGGTCTGCATGTACTTCTGCACGGGCAGGGGCAGGCGCTCGAACTTGCGCCCGCTGTTTATCCAGCCTCGCGCGAAGTCGTCGCCCAGTCGGTAGGAGACCAACGCATCGCGAGTGTTACCGAAGACGCGGAGACCATTGGCGAGAAGCGTGCGCGCCTGATTGGCCGCGGGAAGGCCGGGGTCGAACTTGTAGGGCAGCGCAACCTCTGCCGAAATGTCAAAGTCAGGGCGACCAGTGACCGCCTCATCCAGCGCACGAACGCTTGCGACAATCTCGGGAGGAAGAGCTTCAGCCATCTGCTCAAGCGACGGCCGAACGGTCGGCGTGGGTGTGCCGTCAGCGGCAGGCGGAGGTGGCTCGGTGGTAAGGCGCCCATCAGCATAGTGGTACTCCTGGCCGTCGATCGTCACGGTCGGCTTGTTCGGTTGCGGATTTACTTCCGTCACAGTGCGCGGATCAGTGGCGCGCGGAGGATCGGGGACGCGGATGGCGTCGAGCCCCGGTGTCACAAGCGTGCCGTCCTCGGTCGCCGGGGCCAGGATTTCCTGCTTGAGCACGGGATCGGCGGCAGCCCGCTGCACCGCTTCCTGCGGCGAGAGCCCGGTGCGAACGTAGATGTCTTCGAGGTTGGAGCGCACCTGCATCCCTTCGCGGGTGTAGGTCCAGCCGCGCGCCGCCATGGAGCCAGCGCCGGCCCCGAGCGCCATCACAGCAGCAGCCACGAAGTCGTCTCGCGTGGGGAGCTGGCCGTGCAGTCCGGCGCCCACCATCGTGCTCGTGCCGGTGAAGGTGGCGATGTTTGCAAGCTCGCCTGCGATACGACCGCCCACTACCCGGGTAACTGCTTGGCCGGCGAACCCGCCAGCGATGCCTCCCGCTGTCGAAGTCATCGTCTCGATGGCGGTGCCGGTGGCGATACGGCCAGCGATCGAGAGCGCGTCCTGCGGATCGGCCGGGCTGTCGGGGCCGATGAACTCACGGAGGATTTGCCGGGTCGCTCCAGTGGCGGCGCCCTGTGCCGCAGCACCGCCGGCAACCATCGCAACCGGGCCACCGGGGGCGCTCGCAATGGCACCCACGACGGCAGCCGGGACGGCGACAGGGGCGTCCGACAGGAACTGCCCGAACACCATCTTGGCGGTGTCCCACCAGGACGGATTGCTCGGCATCATGGCGTCGCTCCGTCCGCCGGTGAGTGCGTAGCCCGTCAGGCCGCCGTTGAAGCCCGCCCAAAACGGGCTGATCTTCCCCTGCCCAAGAGCAACCCGCTGCTCCGGCGTCATGCTGTCCATATTGCCTTGAACGAAGCCCGCCACGGCCGACCCGTCAGCAGGCTGGGGGTCGCCGAAGAAGCGACCGATCTCCTCGTCGCTGAAGCCGCCCTCGGTCAAGGCCCGACGACGCTCCTCTTCCCACAGCAGGATTTCGGTTGCGGAGTAGCCGGCGGCTTTGAGGGCGTCGCGCTGTTCGTATCCAAGCATGGCCGTGTCCTACTGCTGTGGGGGTCCGACCGTGATCTTAAACGATCCCATGCCACCGTGCGAGCCAATTTCCGCCTGCATGTCCTGAATGAACCGCTGGAAGACTTCCTCCCCGCCGATGATCCCGATGCACCCGGCCGTGTAGCCCTGGTTGGAAGAGTGGATCAGGAGGCCCTGCCGCGGAGCCTGGTTGGGGATCAGGGGATCGCGCGCATCCGACAGCATGAAGGCATCGCGGCGGAAGCGGTAGCCCTGGCGCGCACGCTGTGCGCCTGTCGTGAACTGCTGCACCGTGTAGGTGCCGAACGGGATCGAGCCTCGCCCGCCGCCGCCCGAGCCGAAGCGGTACACGTTGCCGTTGACCGTGATGGAACCTGTGATGCGATCGCCGTAGCCGCTGGCATTGACGACGCGCTCCGTTTGATCGGTAGCCACGGCCAGGGAGCCGTTGACATATGGCGTGGCCCCTTGTCGGGAGCTGGGCTGCTCCGGCGACAGATACGTTTCTTCCGGGGTCCGCAGGGCGGCCTTCAGCACGTCAGCGTTGACGCTGTAGTGGGCGGCGAAGCTGTCGAGCGTCACCGGCTGAACCAGTGCGCCAGGTTGGAGATCGGGCATGGCGGCCGGCGCAGTGTCGAAGCCGCCGGCATCACGCTGCCCACGCCCGTCGCCTTCGCGGCCGGCGTTGGGCGGGAAGGCACGGCGCAGGAACTCTTCCGCGCTCTCTCCGGGGGTGCGGGCGGGCACGACTGGTGCCGGAGCAATAGGCGCCGGAGCAGTGCCGCCCACAGCCGCAGCCGGGTCCACGGAGCCGGGAGCGACAGCGGCAGTCGGCGGGCGCAGTGACCAGGAGAAGGTGCCGAGCATCCCGCCTTCCGCAAGGTTCCCCGAGATCGCGCTGTTGATCGCGCTCATCGGGTTATTCACCTGAAGCTGGCTGAAGATGTAGTTGGGGCTGCGATGGTCTAGCAATTCGGACACCGGGACATTGTGCGGGCCGGGGCCGGGGCCGCCGACGCGGAGGGCGTCGAAGAGCGTCTGTGCCTCCGTGCGGAACTTGCCCCACTCCACGTCGCCGTTCACATCCAGAATGCCCGAGAGCGGATTGGAGCGCGTGAACGTCGAGCGGTAGGTCTCTATCACTAGGCCAAAGCGATCCTGCGCCATCCGCTGCGCCGGGTCCGTCGCAGTGATCGCTCCGAGGAACAGGCCCATGCCCTCCTGGCCGGGGACGAGCAGTCCGGCAGCGCCGGCAGCGTAAACCTCGCCCGGCGTTAGCCGGTTCGGGTCGTCCAACGGGAGGTTCATGCGGGACGCGAAGTTGTCGTAGGTATAGGGATCGTTCGTGGCCGCGGCGCCACCATCTTCAATCTTCTCCGCAAAGGCGACCATGGCCGCCACGTCCTCACGGCTCACGCCCGGCATCTCGGAGATCGCCTTGACGCTCTCCCAGTAGTCGCCGGTGAGCGTGAGGGTGCCATCCTCTCCGATCTGGTTGGAGTAGGTTTCAACGATCGCTGCCTGAACGGCCGCTTCCTGGGCTTTCTGCTCGGCCGTTCGATTGGCAGACGCCACGCGGCTGTTGTATTCGATCTGCGCCTCGGCGGCATTCTTCGCCTGGGCGTAGGGCTCCGGGCCAAGGATGCTGGCATACTTCTCGAAGTCGCCTGCGTTGTAATCCTGAAGGAACTGCTCCGGGTTCGCTTCGATCATGCCATTGAACGCAGCCGCGACCGTCATGGCCTGCGCGGTGCGCACGGTCTCGGTCATCGCCGTTGCCGCCACAACGCCACCCACGGCGCTGGCGCGCACCATCTCGGCCACGGTGTCGCCGGTCTCTGCGAGCACTTGGTCGAGCTGTTCCGGGTTGCGGTACGCGAACTGCGCGCGGGCGTTCAGGTAGCCGTCTATGTTCTGCGCGGTGGCAACCGCCGACCGATTGGACACGTCGGCGGTGGTGGAGTTGAAGAGCGACATGATGCCCGAGGACACGCGGTCGGCGGCCCACAGGCGCCCCCTCTCGGTCTGGAAGCTCTCGCGGAACTGATCGAAGCGCGGCTGCATGGCCTCAAGAAAGCGGTCGCGCACAGTCGGGTCGTTGGGGTCGGAATTGCGCAGGATTTCGTCCCACTCATCCGACGCATTCATCATCATGGTGCCGTAGGCATTGGCGCCGGCCACGACTTCGGTCTGGTACGTGGCGTCGTCCTGACGCTTCTGCCGCTCTTCGAGCATCCCGCCGACGCCGGCAATGGCGCCGCCGATCGCAGCACCGCTTACTTGCGCGCTGCGCTGGAGGGCAGCGCCGAGTTCTTGGAAGGACTGCGGCCCGCGGTTGGACGGCTGGAGCCCGGTGACGGGCGACGTGTACTCGCGAATATTCGCCATGCTAAGCCCCTGTCCGCTGCGGTGCGTACTCGCTGTCGATGAACTTCACACCCATGTCGATGACCATGGAGGGCTCCACCTTCTCGACATCCTGCGCCATGTAGCCGACCCACTCGGTCTTCTCCGGGTCCGCCTTGTAGGTGTAGGTGAAGACCGGGAGCCCGCGCTTGCCGACGCCGATCTTCTTAATGTTCTCTTTCTGGCGCTTGTCGGAGAAGAGCCCGAGCACGCCGGTGGCGATCGACAGGAAGCCGCCGAAGGACGATGACTTTGCCGCGGAGCGCGCGGCCTGCGCTTCGGCGCGGAGGTTTTGCGCCTGGATGCGGAAGCCCTGCTCCTCGATCGCGCCCTGCGTGGTGACGAGGCCCCTGGCGATCGCTCCCTGCGCCGCGCTGTCCGCGGCCAGATCGAGCGCCGTGCCGGACATGGAGAACCCCGCGCCGGCGATGTCAGCCCTCTGGCCGCCGAGCACACGATAGATGTCCCGCTGCGTGGCAGCGAGCTGGATGCCGGTGGACGCTTTGGAAATGCGGGCGTTGATCTCGGTCAGGCGCGCGGCCTCATCGAGCGACGCCGCATTCTGGCGGGAGCCCTTTGCCGAAAAGAGGCTTTGCACCCCCGAGCCGATGTCGCTGAAAGCTCCGAAGTTCAGGGCCATGGTTAATCCTCAGTCGTGATGAAGCCGCCGATGGCGGAAACCTGCGCAGAATACGGGCCTTCGACTTCCCACGCAAGCTGCCCGTCGAACTCTTTCTCGTCCTCCACGACATCGCGAAGGATGCCGGTGAACATCTCGGTTGGCGTGTATGCAACCTCGTTGTCCCGCATGAACTGCACCGGGGAAAGGCGGTCGAACGATGTGCCAACCTTGAGGCCGCGCGTCGAGACGAGCTGCATGGCCACCTGGCTGACGTGCCGGGGCTTACCGAACGCCGGCCCAGTGCGGGCGCCAGTGGTCTCGGGCGCCTGCGGGCGGAGGAGCTGGCCGCGGCTGACGTAGCGGTAGCCGATGACGCAGGGGACGTTCCACTCGCCATTATTCAGGATGACCGTGTTCAGGCCCCAGTTCCGGCCCATCGCGGACACCTGCGTCAGCCAGCGCTCGGTCAGGAGGCCGTCGCCGTTCTCGTCTGGCGGGCCGGAGCCGAACGGCACGGTGATCTGCCCGTTGCGCACGGGGAAGTCGCCGCAGTCGAGACCGGCCAAGAACACGGCCAGGGTCTCGCCGTCGAAGTCGCCCAGCCCGTGCAGGTACACCGCGTCAGCCATTAGGGTGCCTCCGTGAAGATGTAGTCGTCGTCCGGCGCGCCAAGGGAGTAGGTCGCGATAATGTCTGTCGCCCGCTCGCTGAAGTAGTAGTAGCGGTTGAGCGTCATGCGCGCACCGCCGAGAGTGGACTTGCCGACGCAGAAGAATGCGCCGCCCGAGGAGGAAGCTGGAATGGTGATCGGGCTGTCCCCGTGGTCGTAGTCGGGCACCTGGCCGCCGGTGCATGTCAGGCTCGGCGGGATGTCGGACCCCTGCGTCCATCCACCAGGAACGGCGTTCACGCGGATACTTCCGAAGATTGGGACCGGGAGCGGGCAGGTGGTCTCGACAAAGAGATAGAGGTTGCCCGGCTCCGGCTCTGGCTCCTCCTCGTCAACGCCGTGCTCGGGGTCTTCAACGGAGGGCGGCACCACGCTGGCAGTGCCGGCGCTCGGCGGCGCGAACATGCCGTCAAGGTAGTTGCAGTCGAAGATGTCATTGTCCTCGGGCATGAGTTCGCCCATGAGTTCGATCCGGTGCAGGGCCGTCTCGCGATCGCGAGTGATGACCACCGGCGCCTCTACAGGGCTCCCGTCGATCGACGGGCCAACGCTCACGCTCACGAAGTCGCGCGGGCCGCCATGCTCGTGCCAGTGCCAGCCGTTCATCTCCGGGGGGCTCTCAGAGCGGAAGGGAAGGTACGACCGCTCGTAGGTCGTGCCGGACAGCTTGCCGTCCGCGGTGACGACCCACAGCATCGACGTGAGCGCCCGCTGGTAGGCGATCTGGATGATGCCGCCTTCAGTCAGCGACTTCGCCTTCTGCGTCAGCGGCGGAGCCACGAAGCGCCCGCTCGACGCGTCGCGCATGTACTCGTGGATGTCGCGGCCGTTGGAGTGGACGAAGAGGCTGGAGATCGGAGCCTGCACCGGCAGGACCGGCGACGACGTATAGCTGGTCTTCAGCTCCGCCTTGATGTTCGTGGGCGTGATGATCTGCTGCTGCGTGGTCGAATAGATCAGCCGCTCGCCGCCCGTGAGGCCGAGCACGATGCCGGTATCCCCAGGGTGCATCCACTGGATCGGCGCGTTTACTTCGGAGTTGAAGCTGTAGGAGATCGCGCTGGCGTCCGTCACCGTGCCGTCCTCTTCGGTCGGGGAGAACACGAAGGGCTCTCCGGCCTTGCTGGCGTCGAAGTGGTTCTTGCCGGAGGCCAGCCAAAGGCGGCCGTCCGCGTAGCAACCCGTCACCGGGAACTCCGGGTCCGTGAAGTTGTAGCGGCCCAGCCGCCAGTTGCGGATGATCCCGGTGCCCGTGTACAGCAGCTCCTTGCCGAGCACCTGCACGTTGGCCGCGCTACCCTCCCCGCCGGCCGAAAAGAACTTCATCTCCGCGGCGCAGACCTTGGCCTGCGAGTTGTTGCCGGAGTTGAGAGAGATCAGCACCTCGAACCAAACGTAGTCCCAGGTGGACGTGGCGTCATTGGAGGCAACGTAGATCGGCGCAGAGGTGACGCGATTATACGGGATGCCGCCGCTCGATCCCAGCAGCGTTCCGTCGCTGGCGCTCGACGGGGCACCGCCGGTCTTGGCGCGGAGGTTGATCGTGACGGTGGCCCGCTGCCCGACCGCGAAGGTGTAGGTGCCCGCCGAGCCGCCCACGTCGCGGGCGCCGAAGAGCCGGCCAAAGATCAGGCCAGGGGCGAGAAAGCCAGTGTGCTTCTCGAACACACCCAGGATGTCGTCCACGATGCCGAGCCCGGTGCGATTGGCGGCGGTCGTCGTCTTGGCGCTCGACAGCGCCGGGTAACAGTGGCCGCCGGAGACTTCCGTAGGCGTGGCGAGTTGCAGCCCCGCGAAAGCGCTCGTACCCGGATGGGTCGGGCCGGCCTTGTCCACCGACGTGGTGTTGCCGTCGAAGAGGCCGGCGAGCCCGCTGCCCCCGGTGAGGTTGCCGATCTTGCCAGTCTGATCGGCCGCCGGGATTTCCGTGCCGCCAGCGATCGAGACGATCTTGCCCCACGTCCAGCGGGCCGCGGAAGGCGCCGGCACCCACTTGGTCGGGTCCGCGCCCGGCCGGCCAGAGCCGTCGCCGGAGACGCTGGCGATCGCCGACCAGTAGGAGCCCTCGAACTTTACCTTGTCGCCGTCCGTGTAGCTCGTGCCGCTGCTCCAGTCGGCGGGCTCGGAGAACATGCGGACGTGGCGGCCAATGTCGGCGGTGGTGAGGGTCTTGTTCGGGAGGAAGTCGAGCGCGCTGCGCCGCTCCCAATATGCCGACCCGTCCGCCGGAGTGTTGTTGACGTTCTCGGTTTGCAGCGAAATCCACGGCACCGTGTTGTAGGTGACGTAGCTGCCCTCGTCGTAAGCCTTGGTGCTCTCCCACGCCTCGAAGCCGAAGTCGAGAAGGATGATGCCCGACGTTCCGGTCGGCGTGGCCACCGACCCTACCTGGCGGTCCAGGTACGGCCCGTCCTTGAATTGGGCCTCGGACAGCTCGATGTTCGTCCACGACGCCTCGCCCGCCTCGTCGTAGGTGAGGACCCGCGGCCAGAAGGCCGGGTGAAGGGTGAGGACTTCCTTGTCGGTCTGCACGCGGTTGACCGCCTGCCAAGTGTCGCCAACGTAGGGCGTTTCCACATCCGTGATTTTGGCGACGTACACGACGAGGGTGTCCAGCCACGTCACCAGGAGGCCGTTGATGCCCTTCCCGGTCACGAGATCGTGGAGCTTGAACTTGTCGGTGGCAGTCACTTCGATGACGAACACGCGGGCGGTCAGCGCGGCAACGCCGGAGGCAGACGCGCCATCCGGGGCGAATACCACCTGGTCGCCAGTCGCCCATCCGTGCGCGGCGTCCACGGTGATCTCCGCCGGGTTGTCGGTGGACACGAACGTAACCTGCCGGCGGGTGGCATCCGTCACGATCGTGGAGCCATGGATGAAGCGGAAATGCCCATCCGACATTTCCATGTTGTAGTAGTGGGCGGTCTCCGAGGCCAGCGGGATCAGGCGGGCAGGAGCGCCGTGGCGCGTGTAGCCGATCGAGCGGAAGGGCGGCCGGCGCACCCAGTCACCAGTCGAGAGCGGGAAGCTGTTGTAGCACTCCGCCAGCGAGCGGGCATACTCGGGCTCGGCCATGCGGCCATGGGCCGACTTCGACCAGAAGCCGCCGCGGAAATCCGTCTGAAC
>NZ_JBFWZI010000050.1:0-5652 GCF_050185545.1 Reyranella sp.
AGAGCGCGTCGAGCTCACCGAAGGTGATGGCCTTGTCCATGCAGACATAGGCCTTGCGGTCACGGAACTTCTGGAAGCTCTCCTCGAGCAGCGAGACGATGGTCGGATAGACCGACGGATCGATGTCAGCCGGCACCCCCGGCGGGTAGCTCTTGAGCCAGAAACGATCCATGGTGTGTTCCCCCATCACTTGCCTCTCCCGTCTTACGGGGGAGGTGGCCCGCAGGGCCGAAGGGGGAAGGCCTCAGTCGAGATTCCTCTGATTCCGACGTCGGAACTTCATGAACCTCGCGTGAGGCTTTCCCCCTCCGCCCCCGTTCGGGGGCACCTCCCCCGATTACGGAGGAGGAATTCTACGGTGCCGCCTGCAGCCCCTGCGCTACCGCGTCCTCGACCTTCTGCAGCCAGATGAACTCGAGGCTGTTGCGCACCTCTTCCGGGATGTCGTCGAAGTCGCGGCGGTTGCGGGCCGGCAGCATCACGCGGGTGATGCCGGCGGCGGCGGCGGCCACGACCTTCTCCTTGATGCCGCCGACCGGCAGCACGAGGCCGCGCAGGCTGATCTCGCCGGTCATCGCCGTGTCGTTGCGCACGGTCCGCCCGGTCAGCAGCGAGGCGAGCGCCATGTACATCGCCACGCCCGCGCTCGGGCCGTCCTTTGGCGTCGCGCCCGCTGGCACGTGGACATGGATGTCGGTCTTCTCGAACGAGCCGGCCTCGATGCCGAGCGCCGACGTCTGGCTCTTGATCAGGCTGAGCGCGGCCTGGGCGCTCTCGCGCATCACCTCGCCCAGCTGGCCGGTCAGCAGCAGGCGGCCACTGCCGGGCGAGCGCGTCGCCTCGATGAACAGGATGTCGCCGCCGACCGGCGTCCAGGCGAGGCCGGTGGCCACGCCGGGCACGCTCGACCGCATGGCGATCTCGTTCTCGAAGCGTATCGGCCCCAGCACCCGCTCGAGGTCGGCGACGCCGATATGCTTCTTTTCCGTCGCTCCTTCGGCGAACTCGACGGCGACGCTGCGAAAGGTGCGCCCGATCTCGCGCTCGAGGCTGCGCACGCCGGCCTCGCGCGTGTAGCCGTCGATGATGCCGCGCAGCGCGGCGTCATCGATGTCGACCTGGTCGGCCGTCAGGCCGTTGGCCTCGAGCTGGCGGCGCACCAGATAGCGCCGTGCGATCTCGAGCTTCTCGCCCGCGGTGTAACCCGACAGGGCTACGATCTCCATGCGATCGCGCAGCGGCCCGGGGACGGTCTCGAGCATGTTGGCGGTGCAGATGAACACGACCCGGCTGAGGTCGAACGGCACGTCGAGATAGTTGTCGCGAAACGTGCCGTTCTGCTCGGGATCGAGCACCTCCAGCATCGCCGCGGCGGGATCGCCGTGGATGCCGGTGCCCATCTTGTCGATCTCGTCGAGCATCATCACGCAGTCGCGCGCGCCGGCCTTGCGGATCGCCTGGATGATGGTGCCCGGCAGGGCGCCGATGTAGGTCCGGCGATGGCCGCGGATCTCGGCCTCGTCGTGCACGCCGCCCAGGCTGACGCGCGAGAACTTGCGCCCCATGGCGCGCGCGATCGACTGGCCGAGCGACGTCTTGCCGACACCGGGCGGCCCGACGAAGCACAGGATCGGCGCCTTGCCCTCGGGCGCCAGCTTGCGCACGGCGAGGTACTCGACGATGCGCTTCTTGATCTTCTCCAGGCCGTAATGGTCGGCATCGAGGATGCGGCGCGCCTCGGCGATGTCGATGTCCTTGTGCTCCGGCAGCGCCCACGGCAGCTCGAGCAGCGTGTCGAGGTAGGTGCGGATCATGCCGTACTCGGCCGCAGCCTCCGGCGTGCGCTGCAGGCGGCGCAGCTCCTTGCGCGAGGCCGCCTCGACCTCGGCCGGCATTTTCGCCTCGACGATCGACTTCTCGAGGTTGGCGAGCTCCGCCTTGTTGGAGCTGTCCTCGCCCAGCTCGCGCTGGATGGCGGCCATCTGCTCGCGCAGCAGGACCTCGCGCTGGCGGGAGTCGAGCGACTGCTTGGTGCGCGCGCCGATCTCGGCCGACAGGCGCAGGACCTCGAGCCGGCGACCGATCAGCGCCATGACCTTGTCCATCCGCGGTATCAGGTCGACGGTGGCGAGGATCTCCATCTTCTCGGCCGGCGAGGCGTCGAGATAGGTCACCGCCAGATCGGCCAGCAGGCCGGGCGACGTCGTCGCCTCGATGGTCTGGCGCAGCTCCGGCGGCACGCGTGGCAGCAGGTCGAGGGTTTCGCGAATCTGATCCTGCAGCAGGACGAGGCGCGCCTCGATCTCGGGCCCGGTGGTCGTAGGCTCCGGAATGTGGAACCCGCGGGCCAGCAGGAAGGGATACCCCGTGACGAATTCCGAGATGTTGAAGCGTTGCACGCCCTGGCAAATCAGGTGATGGCCGCCTTCCGGGCTGGTCACGTAACGGCCGATATTGGCCACCGTGCCGATGCGATAGAGGTCGTCGGCCCCGGGGTCTTCCTTCTCGGGATCGCGCTGCAGGACGAGCAGGATCTGGCGCTGCTCGCGCACGGCCTGCTGGGCGGCGGCGATCGAGGCCGGCCGGCCGAGCGTGATCGGCAGCACGATCTCCGGAAACAGCACCATGTTGCGGACCGGGACGATGATCAGGGCGTCGGCCGGCAGTGGCTTCACCGTCTGGTCAGCGGTCGAGACGTCGGGCGGGCTCATGGCTGCACCTTCGTCGCTTGGGGAAGCGGCGCCTTGACCAGTTGGATTACCACGCAGCCGTTCGACACCCCGGTGCGCGGTTGCTCGTAGCGCCCGGGCGGTATGGGGACACGGCGCTCGAAGCGGCCCTGCGGCAACTCCATGCGGTGGATCGTGGCCGTTCGCAGCTCCTGGGGCAGCACGCGCTCGCCCGAGATCGTCAGCACGCCGCCCTGCAGGCCGAGCCTGATCTGATTGGGGTCGACGCCCGGCAGGGCGACAAGGATCAGCACCATGCTGTCGGTTTCGAGGACATCGGCGGGTGGCTCCCAGCCGATACCGCGCTGCGAGGCCTGCGGCGCATTGAAGACGGTGCGGTGCAGGCGCTCGGCGCGCGCCAGCATCTGCAGCGCGTCGGCCCACATCCATTTCCTGGGGTCATCAGTCATGTCCGCCAATATAGGGAAGTTTTTGCGCTTGCCCATGTCCGGTGCAGGCGTCCAGCATGCCGTCATGCAGTTCGGACTATTCGGCGGTGCGCGCACCAAGCCCTCGACCGGCCTCGAGGACAGCCAGGGCTACGAAAGCTTCATCGACTATGTCGTCGAAGCCGACCGCCTGGGCTTCCGCCACCTGTTCATGGTCGAGCACCATTTCACCGGCCAGGGACAGGTCTCCTCCTCGATGACCGTGCTGGCCTATCTCGCGGCCAGGACCCGCAACATCCGCCTCGGCACCGCCGTGGTGGTGCTGCCCTGGCACAACCCGGTGCTGGTCGCCGAGCAGGTCGCGACGCTCGACCTGCTGACCGGCGGGCGCGTCGATCTCGGCGTCGGCAAGGGCTATCGCAAGGCCGAATTCAGCGGCTTCTGCATCCCGATGGACGAGGCGACCGAGCGCTTCGACGAGGCCATGGAGGTGATCCGCAAGGCGTGGACCAGCGAGGGCCGGTTCAGCCATCACGGCAAGCGCTGGAATTACGAGAACATCGTCGTCGAGCCGATGCCGCTGCAGCGGCCGCATCCGCCGCTGTGGCTCGCCGCCGGCAGCCTCGACAGCGTGCGGCGAGCGGCGCGCGAGGGCTACAACCTGCTGCTCGACCAGCTCGCCCAGACCGACCAGATCATTCGCCGTATCGCCCTGTTCCGCGAGGAATGCGAGCGGGTCGGTCGGCCCTACTCGTCCGACATGGTGGCGACGGCGCGGGCGCTGCAGATGATCCACAGCGAGAGCGAGCGGGAGGCGGCCTACCAGACGCGCCGGCGCACGCTCAGCGTCATCGGCGATCTGGCGCGCGACAAGCTGCCCGACCGAGTCGAGGACGATACCGCGCCGCTGCTCGGTACGCCTGACGAGGTGATCGCCCGCGTCCGCGAGCTCGAGGCGGGCGGCGCGACCAATCTGCTGCTGGTCGACCCCAACGCCTCGGTTGCCAACCTTCGCGCCTTTGCCCGCGAGGTCATGCCGGCCTTCCGGGCCAACCCGGCCGTCGCCGCCGATTGAGCGGCGTCGCCGGATATCTTCCAGCGAAGCAATTCTCGAAACCCTCCTCCGCAATCGGGGGAGGCGCTCCCGCAGGGGGCGGAGGGGGAAAGCCGCAGTCGAGGCCCCTCCGATTCTGACGTCGGCATCCGAAGCATCTCGACTGCAGCCCTCCCCCTCCGCCCCGCATGACGGGCACCTCCCACGGGGGAGGAATTCGCAACGCCGGTTCCATCAAATCGCAAAGCGCTTTAGGATCAAATAACTCAATTCACAAAGGACAGGGAGGAAGGTCCATGAACATCAAGCGTCGTACTCTTGGCAAGCTTGCGGCCGCTGGCGCCGCGACCGGCTTCGCCGGCAGCGCCAGCGCGCAGGGCAAACCGCTCACCATCGGCTTCGGCATGGCTTTGACCGGCGGCCTCGCCCCCAACGGCAAGGCGGCGCTTCTCGCCATGCAAATCTGGGAAGAGGAAATCAACGCCAAGGGCGGTCTGCTCGGTCGGCCGGTCAAGCTCGTCTACTACGATGACCAGTCCAATCCTTCGCAGGTGCCTGGCCTCTACACGAAGCTGATGGACGTCGACAAGGTCGACGTCGTGATCAGCGGATACGCCACCAACATGATTGCGCCGGCCATGCCGGTCGTGATGCAGAAGGATCGTACCTTCTTCGGCCTGTTCGGCCTGGCGGTGAACTCCGAGTTCAAGTACCCGCGCTATTTCTCGGTCCAGCCGGCGGGCGGACCGAGGCCAAAGGAAGCGTTCGCCGACGGGTTCTTCGAAGTGGCGATGGCACAGAATCCCAAGCCCATGACCCTGGCCATGACCGGCGCTGACGCGGAGTTCCCGCGCAACGCGATGGAGGGCGTGCGCAACATCGCCAAGAAGCACAACCTCAAGATCGTTTACGACAAGACCTATCCGCCCGCGACCGCCGACTACACGCCGCTTGTCCGCGCCATCGCGGCGACCAATCCCGACATCTTCTTCGCGTCCTCTTATCCCCCCGATTCCGTGGGCATCATCCGGGCGTCGAGCGAGATCGGATTCAAGCCCAAGATCTATGGTGGCGGCATGGTCGGCCTGCAGGCGACCGCCATCAAGACCCAGCTTGGCCCCCTCCTGAATGGCATCGTGGTCTACGATTTCTGGCTTCCCTGGGCAGGATTCGCGACCGACGCCGCGCGCGAGTTCCTGAAGAAGTACCAAGCCAAGTCGGCAGCGGCCGGTGTCGATCTCCTGGGGTACTATCTGCCCCCCTTCGGCTACGCCATCATGCAGGTGGTCGAGCAGACCGTGGTCGGCGCGGGCGGGACCAACGATGCCAAGATGGCCGAGTTCGCCCGCAAGAACACGTACAAGACGATCGTCGGCGACATCCGCTTCAACGCGGAGGGCGAATGGGCCGAGCCGCAGGTCCTCGCTGTCCAGTTCCAGGGCGTCAGCGGCAATTCGGTCGACCAGTTCCGCGATCCCAA
>NZ_JBFWZI010000050.1:5752-44744 GCF_050185545.1 Reyranella sp.
ACACGTACAAGACGATCGTCGGCGACATCCGCTTCAACGCGGAGGGCGAATGGGCCGAGCCGCAGGTCCTCGCTGTCCAGTTCCAGGGCGTCAGCGGCAATTCGGTCGACCAGTTCCGCGATCCCAAAACCGAGGTCATCCTCTGGCCGACCAAGTACAAGACCGGCAACATCATCTATCCATACGACCCGAAGAAGTAAGGGCGACCCGAAGAACACTCAAATCCCTCCCCCGTAATCGGGGGAGGTGCCCCGTCATACGGGGCGAGGGGGAAGGCCGCAGACGAGATCCATGAAATCCCGACGTCGGAACTTCATGAACCTCGCCTGAGGCCTTCCCCCTCCGGCCCTACGGGCCACCTCCCCCGACTACGGGGGGAGGCGAAGATGGGGCAGGTCACGCCCCGAGATAGAACTCGCGGATCATGTCGTTGTTGTTCAGCGCCTCGGCGGATTCGCCTTCAAAGGCAATGCGGCCGTGCACGATCACGTAGCCGCGGTCGGCGATGCGGATTGCCTGGGTGAAGTTCTGCTCGGCCATCAGGACGGTGAGATTGTAGCTCTCCTTGAGCTCCTTGATCTTGTCGATCGTCCGGCTCACCAGAAGCGGCGCCAGCCCAACCGACGGCTCGTCGATCAGCAGGATGTGCGGCGCCGACATCAGGGCGCGTGCGAGCGCCAGCATCTGCTGCTCGCCGCCGCTCATGCTGCCGGCGAGCTGGCCAGCCCGCTCCTTGAGACGGGGAAAGGTCTCGAAGCAGAAATCGAGGTTGCGCGCGATCGCCGAGCGGGCAGTCGGCCGGAAGGCGCCGAGCATGAGGTTCTCGGTCACGGTCAATTTGGGGAACAGCCGCCGGCCCTCGGGCACGAAGCCGATGCCGAGATCGACGATCTCCTCGGTCGATCGGCCAACCAGCTCGTACTCGGTGCCCTCGATCTCCGCCTTGATGCTGCCGGTGGATGGTCGCACCATTCCCATGACCGATTTCATCAGGGTCGACTTGCCGTTGCCGTTGGTGCCGAGCAGGGCCACCGTCTCGCCGGCGCCGACGCGCAGCGACACGTCCTCCAGGACCCGCACGGCGCCATAGCCGGCGTCGATCTTGGCGATGGTGAGGCTACTCGCCAAGATACGCCTTCACGACTTCGGGATCGCGCACCACGTCCTTGGGCGGACCGTCGGCAATCTTGCGCCCGGCCACCAGCACGGCCAGGCGCTGCGAGACCTCCATCACAGCCCGCATTATGTGCTCGATCATGATCACGGTCACGCCCTGCTCGTTGAGCCGGATCAGCAGCGCAATGATTTCGTCTACTTCGTTGTGCGACAGTCCGGCCATCACCTCGTCTGCAATCAGGAGTTTGGGTTGGGCAGCCATAGCGCGGGCAAGCTCCAGCTTGCGCATCTCGATCTGCGTCAGATCGCGCGGGAGGCGATTGGCCTTGGCGGCCAGCCCTACCTCCCCCAGGAGGTCGCGGCATCGTGCGGCAATCGCCTCGCCGCCGAGGCTTCCCGCGCCGCCGCGCGCATTCACCGTGTAAAGAATGGGAATGCGCAAATTCTCCGCCAGCGACAGGCTGCCGAAGGGACGCGGTAGCTGGAAGCTGCGCGCGAGGCCGCGGCGCGTGCGCTCGTGTGCCGACAGTCCGTCGAGCGCCTGCCCGGCGAAGCGAACGCTGCCGGTCTCGTTGTGCAGCGTGCCGCAAATGCAGTTCACCAGGGTCGACTTGCCTGAGCCGTTCGGTCCGATCAAGCCGAGGCGTTCTCCGTCCTGCACCTCGAGCTCGATCGAGTCGAGCGCGACGAACCCGCCGAAGCGCTTGCCGAGCCCCTCGACATGCAGCAGCGCAGTCATTTCTTCCTCTGGAACAGGCCGACGATGCCTTGCGGCGCCACGATCACAAACACCACCATCAGCACGCCGGCGACCAGCACATTGATCGCCGAGGAGATCGTGACCCGCAGATACTCCTGCAGTCCGCCGACCAGCACCGCGCCGATGATCGGCCCGACCCAGCTGCCCATGCCGCCGATCAGCGGCATGGCGATGGCATTAACGGCGTAGTTCAGGCTGAAGCCCGAGGTCGGGTCGAGATAGGTGACGTAGTAGGGCAGCGGTGCGCCGGCCATGCCCATGAAGCCGCCGGACAGGGTCGTCGCGACCAGCTTGAGCCTGAGCGTCGGTACGCCCGAGGCTTCGGCCGCCGCCTCGTCGTCGCGGATCGCGGCGAAACCGTAACCCAACGCCGACCGCTCGATTGCGCGCGCCGTGGCGAGCACGATGACACCGAGCCCCAGCATGATCAGAAACAGGTACTGGACATATTCGCCGCCGATCAGCGGCGCTACACGCGGGCGCAGCACGTAGGCACCGCGAGCACCGCCGACGAAGTCCCAGTTGGTGATCAGCGTCTGCACGACCACCGCCAGGGCGAGCGTGGCGATCGAAAAGTAGACCCCGCGCAAGCGCAGCGTCAGGTAGCCTGTTCCCAGGCCGACCAGACCGGCCAGAACGCCGCCGATCGCGACCATGACGGGCAAGGGCAGCGCTGGGACGAGCTTGTGCAACACTACAGTCGAGTAGGCGCCGATGGCGAAGAACGCCGTGACGCCGAAATTCACGTAACCGGTGTAGCCGCCCAGGATGTTCCAGGCAGTGCCCAGCACGATGTACTGAACCACGACATAGGCGGCAAAGAAAGCGTAGCTGTTGTCGATCCAGCGGGCGCAGGCGAAGATCGCCACGGCCGCCGCGGCCAGGCACAGGATGAAGGGCACCCCGCGCATGCCTGGGCTCACAGCTCTATCGGCCAAGGATACCACTGGGTCGTACCGCCAGGGTGATGAGCAGGATGCCGAAGGCCACGGCGGGCGCCCAGGACGGGCCAAAGAAGGTCGCAGTCAGGCTTTCGGCAATGCCCAGCGTCACGGCCGCGATGACCATGCCGGGAAAGCTGCCCAGCCCGCCCAGGACGACGATGGCGAAGACCCGCCCGATATACTCGCGCCCGATTGACGGCTCGACCGGCTGGATGATGATCAGGAAGGCGCCGGCCAGCGCGGCGGTGGCGATCGACAGGCCGAAGGCGATGCGCTTGATCTTGATGGGATCGGCGGCCATCAGCCTCAGCGCCTGCTGGTCCTGGGCGACAGCCTGGATGGCGCGACCGACGAAGGTGCGCGACAGGAAGAGCTGCAGGCCGACTACCATGATCATCGAAATCAGGAACGGCACCAGGAGGCGCAACGGCAGCTCGAAGAGGCCGAAATTGAGATTGGCGCCGATGTAGGGCGCCGTTACCAGGCGATAGTCGACGCCGAACACCAGCACCAGCGTCACCTCGGTAATGAACAGGATGCCGAAGAAGAACGACAGGCCGCGCAGCGACTGGTCGTCCCGACGCTCGAACGCGACGTAGTAGACCTGGTAGGCGAGCATGCCGAGGAAATAGAAAGCCGGCGTCGCGATCAGGGCAGCCAGAATCGGGTCGATGCCCAGCACCGTGTTGCCGATGAAGGCTGCGTAGGAGCCGAGCAGGATGAACGCCGGATGGGCGATGTTGACCACGTCCAGCAAACCGAAGGCGATCGCCACGCCCATCGACACGGCGGCATAGAACCCGCCGATCAGCAGACCCGAAATGATGGCGTTCAGCAGTAGATCGATCGAACCATCCATGCGGTCGATCAACCCGTCGATGCGGCGTCGCCGCAGGCCTGCGCTGGCATGCACATCTCTCCCATGAAACCGGCGATCGTGTCGTCGCCTTCTTCTAATCACAGTGTGCGCTAACGGAGTGATGATTGCCTAGTGGTTTTTATCTCCATCGCGACGCGGTGGGAGGAGACGAGACACGGGACGCATGGGCCGGGAGCGCGCCACTCCGTGGCGCTCATGGGATGCCTGATCGACAACAAGAGCGCCACGGAGTGGCGCGCTCCCGGCCCATGACCCCTCCGTCGCCATATGACGGCCACACCTCCCCAGCGAAGCTGCAGCGAAGCTGGGGAGGAAAAAGGGCGTCAATTGCCGATCAGCGCCTGGTAGACCAAGTCGCGCATGAGGTAGCGGTAGCGCAGGCGGGCGGCCGGCGACTGCATCATGAACACGACGTACATCCGCTCGCGCGGATCGTGCCAGAAATAGGTCCCGTACGCGCCGGCCCAGGAGTAGTCGTTGGGCGAGCCGGGCAGCGGGTTGCGGCCCTGCTCGTTGCGCACCGCGAAGCCGAGGCCGAACCCCTGCCCCATGCGCGCGCTCGGCTCCAGCGCCCCCAGCGCGGCCATGCCCTCCCCCATCTTGATGTCCGGCGGCAGGGCATCGGCCGTCATCAGGTCGATGGACTTGCGCGACAACAGCCGCACGCCGTCGAGCTGGCCGCCGTTGGCGAACATCTGCAGGAAGCGCGCGTAGTCGGCCGCGGTCGACACCATGCCGCCGCCGCCCGACCGCCAGACGAACTTCTCGGTGACCTCGGGCACCGACGGCAGCTCGTTCCTGGGTCCCTCCTTCATCGGCCTGGCGCCGCGCGCCTTCTTGTCGGCGCCGACCTCGAAGGCGGTGTCGCCCATCTTCAGGGGCTTGGTGATGCGCTCCTCGATGAACTTGTCGAGCGGCATGCCCGAGGCGACCTCGACGACGCGGCCGAGCACGTCGGTCGACATGGAGTATTCCCACGTCGTGCCGGGCTGATAGAGCAGCGCGAGCCTGGACAGCTTGTCGGCCATCTCGGCAAGGGTCTGGCCGCGGTCGTTGACCTTCATGTCGAGGTAGGACTGCTTCACCACGTTGGCGCCGACGGCACCGTCGGTCAGGCCAGAAGTGTGGCGCATCAGGTCCTGCACCGTCATCGGCCGGACCTGCGGCTCGAGTGCGTACTCGACCGTGCCGTCCTCCTTCTTCCTCGGCACCGAGACCTTGGTGTCGGCGAAGGCCGGGATGTAGCGCGAGACCGGGTCGGCAAGCGTGATCCTGCCCTCCTCGACCAGCAGCATGGCAGCCACGCTGACGATCGGCTTGGTCATCGAGGCGATGCGGAAGATGGTGTCGTTGGTCATCGGCACCTTGGCTTCCTTGTCGCGGAAACCGAAGGAATCGAACATCGCCAGCTTGCCATTGCGCGCGATCAGCACGACGGCGCCCGGCAGCTCGTTGTTCTTGACGCCTTCGTTGATACGATCGGACAGTCGCTTCAGGCGAGTCGACACGAAACCCACCTCCTCCGGCGATTGCGCCTTGGGAATCCCCTGCGCGCCGGCCGGCAGCGCGACACTCATCGCCAGGGCCGCCAAGACGGCCGCACGAATCATCCACATCGGAGTTCCTCCTCGTTGCGCCCATCAAAGCAAATCGCCCCAACCCGCGCGAGAACGATTCAGGCGGCGACGATCCGCTCCACGAACCAGACCGCGCCGACGAGCGCGACGACGATCGACAGGATTTTGGGCAGGCGCGGCAGGCGCTCCGGTCGCGAAGCCCAGGCAAGCGGCGGCAGGACCACCACGATGAAGGCCAGCTGGCCCAACTCGACGCCGACATTGAAACCGATGAGCGCCCGGACCATCGCGGCCGGCGGCAGGCCAAGCTCGCTCAGGGCCGAGGCGAAGCCCAGTCCATGGACGAGGCCGAACAGGGCCGCGACCAGCCAGCGCCGCCCCGCTCCGGACGGAGCGAGGACATTCTCCAGCGCCACCCAGACGATCGATGCGGCAATCAACGGCTCGACGATGCGGGAGGGCACGTCGACCAGGCCGAGCACCGCCAGGCTCAACGTCACGCTGTGCGCGACCGTGAAGGCGGTAACGATCGTCACCGTCGGCCAGAATCCACGGGACAGTGCGAGCAAGGCCACCAGGAACAGAAGATGGTCGATGCCGCCCACGATGTGCTCGGCGCCCATCGCGATGAAGCTGACCCAGCCGGTATTGACCGGCGCGGTGAGATCGAGCGTCGCCGTCCGTCGCGCCTCGAGGAAGACCAACTCGAACGACCGACGGCCGGGAATGCGTACGCTCAGCACGGTCTGGAAGTGCGCCCCCATGAGATCGGGCCATTCATCGCGAATGGCGAGCACGCCGATCGACCTGGGGCACGCCAGGGTCATCTCGAGAGCGACCTTGTCGGCGGCGCCGGCCGTCCGGATCGCCACCGCGCCGGGCTGGCAGGCCTCGCCGTCGATCGAGAAGCGGGCATAGTCGCGCGCGAAGCCGGTCACGCGATCCACGGCGCCACGGTCGCCTGCAGCCGCCTCGGCCAGCAGGCGGCCGCCATGGTAGTCGACCTCGCTGGCGATGACGGCCAATCGATAGCGCAAGGTGCTGGCGTCGACATCGAGCGTGGCGATCCCCGTGCTGGTGACGTGGGCCGACGCCGAGGAGAACGACAGCACGAGAACAAGCCAGGCGCCGGCCAGCCTGGTCATTGCGGACGCGCTCCCATGCCCTGCTCCCACGCATCGCCTACGCAAGTCGGCAGCATATCATTGTAGAATGCAGTGTCAGCGGTTACCTCTACGGTTGGCAGCATGGGTGTGCCTCAATGAACCCGCTCGATTCGAAGATGATCATGACCAGGACGGCGTCTCTTCCGCGGCGCCGCGCATTCTTGCACCTCGCCGCGGTCACCGCTCTGGCAGCGCCAGGACGCGCCGTTGCTGGAGAGCGCCGCTTCACGATCGGATTCGCCAACCTCACCGACGATCCCGGTGCACGAATCGAAGGGCTCGGCTTTACCGGCGAAAACGTTCGCGCGAGCTTCACGCTTGGCGCACGCTCTCTGCCGATCGACCTGGTGCTCTACGACAATGCGCACGACCGGGCCAAGTCCATCGCCAATGCCGAAGACGCCGTGCGGCGCAAAGTCGACCTCTACATTCAATACTGCGACGATCCGGCGGCAAACGAGGAGGTCGCCCTGCGGCTGGCCGGTGCGCGAATTCCTGTTCTGGCGGTCGGCTTCCCGGTCGGCAACGCCCCACTTTACGCGGCGGACAATCGCGAGGCCGGCCGCCTCGCCGGCGACGCGCTGGGCAAATTCGCGCTGACGACGTGGCGCGGCCGCCTGCTTGCTGCCGCCATCCTGGGAGCGGCCAAGGATCCATCGAAGAACGTCCAAGATCGCATCGCCGGCATAACCGAGGGTCTGCGTCAGCGCCTTCCGGACCTGGTGCCCGTCCAGCTCGACAGCGGCGGAAACTTTGCCGAGGCACAGGCGCAATTGCGGCGCTTCCTGGCCAAGGAGACCGGCGCGATGGTCCTCCTGGCAACCCTCGACGACATGACGGCGCTGGCCGCGAAGCTCGCGGCCGAGACCGCGGGTCGCGTTCCCGACACCGTGATCGTAAGTCAGGGCTGCGATCCCACGATCCACGGCGGCACAACCGCCAACAAGGCGATCGATCCGAGCAACCGCAACAGTATAGTGCTGGGCTCGGTGGCATATTTTCTCGATCGTTACGGCAGCGAGATCCTGCCTTTGGCCTTGAAGATGCTACAGGGCGAGCACGTGCCGCCACGCTCATTCACCGGCCACGTCCTGGTGACGGCGAAGAACGTGTTCAAAATCTACCCGCCGATAGACATCAACTGACCAGGTCGACGTCATCGAGGATTTGTCGGGGCGAGGCCGTAGCGCAGGACTGCGTTGGCCTCTTCGCCGTCGCGTTCGATGATGCCCAGGAAACTGACGGATCCATCCGACGCAACCGCCGCGGTCGGATAGAGCCCGAGGGACGCGAGCTTTCCGCCATCCATCAGCGGGTCATGCGGCATGATGACTCGCGTCACCGTGCCGGCGGCACTCATCAGGAAGACGCCATCGAAGGCATGTCCCTGGTCGGTTGCAGCGACGAACGCCAACTCGCCGGTATGGCTCATGGCAGGCCAGGCACCGAACGATGCATAGAGTCCACCGCCCGGCGCTGCCTGCCCCCTCGCCGCGATCGCCCGTCGATCGACGCCGTCGGCAATAAAGATGCCGAAATCCGGCCCCTTCCCGTTGATGAAGGCGCCGAAGGCGACGCGACCGGAATCGTCGAAACCGATCCTTTCGGAGAACCGCGCGAAGATGCCGCCGGTCGGTGCCGGATCGCCCGTGCCGAGGAAGAAATACGCCGGCGCCTCGGCCGGCGCGATGAATATGGCGCCAAGCGCCGGGCCCTGCTTGACCACGGCGGGAAAGGCGATGGCGCCCTTGCTGTTGACGACCGGCGCGCCGAAGCCGGCGAAGAAGCCGCCGCCTGGAGCCGGCTCGCCGGAGGCGACGACCTTCGTGAGCTGATGGACGGCGCCCACCTTGCGGGCGACATAGACCACCTCGACGGTCTCGCGCCCATGCCGCACCCAGGCGAGAAAGGCCACCTCACCGCGACTGTTGATCGACACCGCCTCGAACTCGGCGAAAACACCGATCCCGCCAAGGATGGCCGGCGCCTTCATGCCCGAGGAAGCGATCGTTCGCAGCTTGCCGTCACTGGCGAGGAACACGCCAGCTGTCCCACGACCGCCGGCCAGGGTGGCGATGAAAGCGACGCTGCCCTCGTCGTTCATGACCGGTGCCGGGCGCTCGCCGAAGCCGGCAATCAGTTGACCTGCCTGGTCCGGAACCGGGTCGCCGGCGACCGCAATGGGGGCGATCTTCCCGTCGGCCCTGGCGAGGAACATCCCCTCCTCCGCCTGGCTTCGCCGAATAGTGGCGTAGAACGCCGTCTCGCCGCGGTTGTTGGAGGCAAGCATCATCGTCTGGCGCTCGAGGCCGAAGCGATCGAAGCTGCCGTTGAGGCCCACCGGCTCGCCAGCCATGGCCAGTGCGCGCAGCCCGACCCGTTGAGGGACAGGCGCGGCCGCTTGGGGTTGCGGTGTCTCGGCTTGGCCGGCGACCCCGGAAGATGCCGGGGTGGCGAGCCCCGCCTCGCGTGGCGGCGTCAGGCTTGCCCAAAGCACGCCCGCCCACAGCGCGCCGATAGCCACGAACGCCATCCCCAGGCGCCGGCTTGTCGGGCCGAGAATCGAGCTTGTCGGCCATGAGGCCGGAGATGGTCGTCGCCGGGCCGCCTGCAGGCGCATCGATCAGTTCTTCAGCATCGCCGCCTTGAGGGCGGAAACGTTGTGGCGGATCATTTTCAGGTAGGTGTCTGCCTCGCCGCCCGGTTTCGACAAGGCATCGGAATAGAGCGTACCGCCGATGGTTGCGCCGGCCTCCCGCGCCACCCGCTCGATCAGACGCGGATCGTTCATGTTCTCGATGAAGATCGCCTTCACCTTGGTCGTGCGGATTTGCTGGATCAGCCGGGCGACGTCCTCTGCCGAGGGATCGGTGTCGTTCACCGTGCCGCGTGCCGGCGTCATCTCGATGTCATAGGCGCGAGCGAGATACTCGAAAGCGTCGTGGGAGGTGATGACGCGCCGCTTCGCACTCGGGATTGCCGCGAGCTCGCCCTTCGCCCAGGCGTCGAGCGCACGGATCTCGCGCGCGTAGCCGTCGGCCTGCGCTCGATAGGAAGCGGCATTGGCGGAATCGAGCCTGGCCAGTGCCTCTGCGATGTTGGCCACGTAGACGAGGGCGTTGGCCGGGTCGTGCCAGGCATGCTGATCGACCTGCGGGCCCTTGACGGCGCCCCGAGGCCGATCGTCGATGATGACGTTCACGCCCTGCGTGGCGACCAGCTTCGTGCCACGGAACGCCGCACGCTTCATGAGAGGCTCGACCCAAGGTTCGAACCGCGGATTGAGGCCGTTCATGATGAACAGTCGCGCCTCCGCCACGGCGCGCGCGTCGGCGGCGGTAGGCTGATAGAGCTCGCAATCTCCGTCGCCGCCGACGATCGTTGTCAGCTGCACCTTGTCGCCGGCGATGCGGGTGATCATGTCGCCCAGCACGCTGAAGGTCGCCACCACTTTCGGCCGTTCCGCGGCGCGTGCATGGGTCGCCCCAAGGACTAGAGCCGCCGCGAGGAAGGGCCGCCGAGAAAGACCGTGTCGCATCATTTCCCTCTCACGTTGCCCGGGTTGCATTGAATGCCGCCACCAGCGCGCGGCTGGCCGGCACGAGAGCGGAAACGGCGTAGACCAGTGCCGCGGCGCAGGCGATCGCCGGTCCCGACGGCACGTTGAGATGATAGGACACGAGCAGCCCGACATAACCGGCCGCCATGCCAAAGCCGATGCTGAGGCCGACCAGCGGGCCAATCCGTTGCGCCCAGCAACGCGCCGCTGCCGCCGGCAGGAGCAGCGGCACGCCGGCAAGCAACGTGCCGAACGCCTGGAATCCGGCCACGAGATCGAGCACGACCAGTACGAGGAATATGGCGCGATAGGCACTGTCGCTGCCACCCATGGTGCGCAGGAATGCCGGATCGAAAGACTGAAGGGCAATTGGTCGAAAGATCAATGCCAGCACGGCAACGACGACGCTCGCGACGGCGACGATCAAGACCAGGGCCTGGACATCGATCGCGAGAACCGTGCCGAGCAGCACGTGCATGAGATCGAGATTGGTGCCGCGTAACGACACGATCAGAACGCCCAAACCGATCGACGCAAAATAGAATGCCGCGAGACTGGAATCCTCGCGTTGCGCACCGAACCGGGTGCCGAGGATCATGAACGCGACCACGGCGATGCCGGTGACCAGGCCACCGGCGCTCAGGACCGCGAGCGAGCTGCCGGCGAGCGTGAAACCGATCGCCGCGCCCGGCATCACCGCATGCGAAAGGACGTCGCCGACAAGGCCCATCCGCCGCAGCAGAAGCAGCGTGCCCAGCGGGCCGCTGGCGACGGCAAGCGCCATGCAGGCGACCAGCGCGGACCGCATGAAGGCGTATTCGGAGAACGGAGCGACGAGGGTGGACCACAGGCTCATGTCGACCGAGCGCCGTCAGGACGGCATCGCCAGCCGCAATTTCGGACCGGGCCCTCGCGGCGGCATGGCCAAGCCGGCCTCAACGAGATTCTCCGGCGTCAGCGCCGTCGCCGTCTCTCCCCAGGCGATCGCCTTGCGCGCAAGCAGGAGGGTCTCCGGAAAGATGGCGCGGACTTGCTCGAGGTCGTGCAGGGAAACCATCACCGTGCGGCCCTCGGCATGCCATCGCCGCATGAGCCGGAGCAGGTCGTCGCTCGTGGTCGCGTCGACGCCGGAGAACGGCTCGTCGAGAAGGACGATCGCCGCATCCTGCACGATGACGCGGGCGAACAGGGCGCGGCGGAACTGCCCGACCGAGAGTTCGCCAAGCATGCGGCCGGCAAGCTCGTCGAGGCCGACCGCCTGCAGGGCATTCATGGCATGCGAGCGCAACTCCGGCGGGGTGCGCCCAAGAGCACCAATCCGCGCCCAGCCGCCGAGCGCGGCAAACTCGAGGACCGAGATCGGGAAATCCCGGTCGATGGAATCGCTCTGCGGCAGGTAGGCGAGATCGGCAGGGGTTTCTGCCCCGGCAATTTCGATCGACCCGTGGCGCGGTGCGATGAGACCGGCGATGGCGTGCAGGAGCGTGGTCTTGCCGGCGCCATTCGCCCCGACGATGGCCGTCAGCGAACCCGCCGCAAAGACGCCGGACACAGCCTCCACGGCAACGCGCTTCCGATACGCCACCGTAAGATCCCGCAGCGTCAAGCACCCATGCCTCGCATCGCGGCGCTGGGTCATCCCTGTTGTCCGCTCCACTGCGCCGCGGCGCATGTCCTTCTGCGAGTTCTCCATCGTGTGGGACCGGCCGGACTCCAACACCACGGCGGCGACGGTCGGGCGGAGCCGGCGCCCCGCAGGAACGCCGGACTTGCCTGTTACCCTGCCGGAGCCGCCCGCGTCAGCGGATGCCGTCGATGGCGACGAACGTGCCGGTCACGCCGACTGCCTTGGGTACCGTCATCGAGAAGAAGAACGTGCCTCGGTTGGTGGCCGCAACCTCTGCCGCCATCAGATCGGTCCGTACGTTCTCGATGATATGGATGCCATTGTCGGTGAGCAGCATCTGATGGACGATAAACGCTTCTTCCTGACTCTCGCCGGGGATCACCTCGACGGCCCAGGTATCGGAGCCGACGGCCACGATCTTCTGGTCGATCAGCCATTTCGTGGCAGCCTTGCCTATTCCCGGCTCACCGCTGTTGTATTCGGTGTTCTTCGCCGGATGCTGCAGGAAGATGTCACCCCACCCCGTATGAAGGATCACGACATCGCCCTCGCGCAGCGTCGTGTTCGTCAGCTTCAGGCCGGCCTGCAGATCTTCCGGCGTGATGACCGTTCCCTTGTCGAGACACGGCGTGCGGCAGTTGGGATTGCTCTTCAGCTTGTTCGCCTGCTGATAGACCTTGACCAGGTCGATGAGGACACCGCGCGTTTGAAAGGGCTTGAGGTGCTCGAGCCCGAGCTTGGTCATGTAGTTCTGGTTGATGTTCTTTCCCATGGGAGTTTGGTTGTAGTAGCAGTCGCCCCTCCCGATATGACCCATGCCGTCGAGATGGGTGCCGACATGGCTCTGGCTGAGCCAAGTGTCCTCCATGTAGGTCAGATCGTTCTTGCCGAGCGCCGCCCCGGGCGCGAGACCGCCCGCCGTCAGCACTGTCTTGGTGAAGCGGGAGCCGAACAGGGGCACGCCATCGACGAGCGGATTGGTCAGGCTGATGACCTTCCCATCCTTGATCTCGGCCGCGGCGGCCTTGGTCACGGCCGGCGTGATACGATTGGTGGCGCCGGTCTGATCGTCCTTGCCGAACGGAGAGGGCGGCACGGTCTTGGTGCAATCGCTCTGTGCAAAGGCACTGGAAGCCATCGCGATGGAGGTCACGAACGCGATACCCGTCAAGGCTGACATCAGTCGCATGACAATCTCCTCCTGCTCTCTATATTTTTTACGCGACAAGGCCGCGTGCCCATATGATTGGGTCCGGGCGAGGTTTGCTCACCGCCCGGGCAAAGTCAATGAAACTGGCCCGTCGCCTGCCTGCTTGCTTTGCATATCTCAAGGTCAACCAGGAGGCGCGAAGGCGCCAAGCAGCTGCAGACAGTGTTATGTCGGCCAATAAAATCCGGGTTGCACAAGATACGTCTGAATTGACCTGCCCAATCACTATGTCGAACTATCACTCTCGCCGACTTGCGAACCGCACGGAATTACGCCCCTCCACGACGACACCGATCAATGGCACGGGCTGGCCAAGATCACTGGCATCATCGACGACCAGACGTGCGTCGGCTTCATTGCCGGCGGCGCGAGCTCACGCTTCCACATTCCCAATGTTCCCTTTCAGGCGGCGAACTTCACCGTCTTCGGCAACAACGACTGGAACAGCGGACTGCTCGACCAGCGCCAGTGGGAGCAGACCTGCTTCGGCACCGCCTCGCTGCAGAAGAGCTACGATACACTCGACTTCCAGCTCTCCGGATTCGCCCGCTATTCGAAGCTCTCTTCAGGAAGAGTAGGGCGATCTGATTTGGCGACGTGGACGCGTCGGCATGCAATTGGCTCCCCAGAGACTTCCGGACGGCGAACGTCTCGCTCGCTCAGCATCATGAGCGAGCGGGACGCTCGCGGTCCGGAAGAGCATGAGGCGACCACGTCCGAAAACCGCCAGACCCTGCGCGGTCGCATCACCATTGTCCGGTCCCAGCAAGGAGACACGACATGGCAACCCTCAAACGAGAAATCCTCGTCACCGGCGCCGCCGCGCCAGTGTGGCAGAAGCTGCGCGCCTTCGATCAGGTGCATACCAAGGTGGCGCCAGGCTTCCTCACCGACCTCAGGATGGACAAGGGCGACCGCGTCCTCACGTTCTTCAACGGCATGGTGGCGCGCGAGCGCCTGGTCACGCTCGACGACGACAATCGCCGGCTGGTCTACGCCGTCGTCGACGGCCAGCCGAGCCACTACAACGCAGCCGTCCAGGTCTTCCCCGAAGGGAGCGGCAGCCGCGTCGTCTGGACGATCGACCTGCTGCCCGAGGAGTTGGCGCCGGTCATCGGCGGCATGATGGACGCGGCCGTCGAGACGATGGGGAAGGCGCTCGCCGCCTGACGCGCCTTCCCCATCTCGCCCGGCCCTCGTGGCACCCTGCGCTCATCGGACCGGTGTCGCGTCAGGCGGCGTCCTGCTTGGGCAGCACGTCCTCGTATTTCTTGAAGCCGGGCAGCGCCTCGACCCGCTCCATCCACGCCTTGATGTTGGCATAGGGCGAGAGATCGATGGCGCCTTCGCCGGCATAGGCGACGTCACCATAGACGGCGACGTCGGCGATGGTGGCGTTGGACCCGACCAGGAACGACCCCTTGGCCAGCTCCGCGTCGAGCACCTTCAGCGCATCGTTCGCGAGGCTCGTGTAGAGCTGGACGACGTTGTCGTCGGCCTTGGCGAAGCCGCGCTTGATGGCGCGCGGACGGTAGATGTTGGGCGCGAGACGATCGAACTCCCAGAACAGCCATTCGCGCACGCGTGCCTTCTCCTCGGCCGTCGCGCCGCCCATCTTGCCGAACTTGTCGGCGAGATAGAGCAGGATGGAGCCCGACTGGCAGAGCTTCAGGTCGCCGTCGACCAGCGCCGGCACCTGCCCGAAGCGGTTGATCGCGAGATAGTCGGCCTGCTTGTGGGCTCCCGCCCTGAGGTCGACGTGCTTGTAGGCGAACGGCTGGCCCATCAGCGAGAGCGCAAGCCCCGCCTTGTAGGTCGGCCCACTCAACCAGATTCCGTACAGCGTCAGCTTCGACATTTTTCCTCCGGGATTGACGGTGCAGCATGGCACTTGAGCGGCGCCGGGATAAGCCTGTATGAGCGGGCATGACCATCTCGGCGCGCGACATCGATCACCTTTCATTGACACTAACCGATCCGGCGAGCGCTGCTGCCGCCCTGCAGCAATTGGGATTCGCCCTCACGCCCGAGGAGGTCGAGCCGCGCTGCATCTGCTTCCAGCCCGACCAGGACGACGTGCCGAACTACATCGAGCTGCTGCAAGGCGATCCGGCCCGCGTCGCGTTGGCGCTGAACGTCAGCGATCTCGAGGGCGAGGAACGCAGCCATGCCTGGGAGACCGAGGACGGTTTCGAGATCGATGCCCAAGTGGTGGTCGGCGCCGACGACGGGCCGCTGCCGTGGTTCCCGGTCCGCCATGAGACGCCGGATGCCTTCATGGAGCCGGAATGGATCGTTCATCCCAACGGCGCGCTCGGCCTGATCGCGATCCACGCCGTCGCCGACAATCCGCGCGAGCTGGCCAAGGCGCTCAGGACGGCATGGAGCGCCAGGAGCGAGGAGATCTTCGACGGCTGCGTGATGGTGAGGGCCGGCTCGGTCGAGCTGTTGATCTGGGCGCCGGCCGCCTATCAGCAAGAGTACAAGGCGCTGGAGGTGATGACGCCCGACCAGCTGCCGGCTGTGGTCGGCCTCACCGTCGCCGTCGAGCGCGCGCGCCCTCTGCAGGCCCTGCTGCGCGCCAACAACGTGCCGTTCGCCGTCGCCGAAGGCGACCGCGTCCTGGTCGCCTGCGAGCAGGCCGCCGGCCTCATGATCGAGTTCGTGCCGCAGAATTGAGCCGCTAGAACGCCGGCACGGGGGCCTGCGGCACGTCCTTCCAGAAGTCGGGGTCGTGGCCGAAAAACAGCTTGGCCCCGCCCTTCTCGAGCGATTCCAGTCGATCGAGAGAGGCCAGCATCTGCTCGCGGTCGTAGACGAAGCGCGGCAGGCGGCGCTCGCGCAGGGTGCGGCAGAAGTAGCAGGAATCGCCGGTCAGTACGACCTCGCCGCGCTCCGTGCGCAGCCTCAGCGACTGATGGCCCGGCGTATGGCCATAGGTGGGAAAGCACACGACGCTGCCGTCGCCGAACAGGTCGTGCTCGCCCTCGACCTGCTTCACCGGATGGCCATGGTCGAAGTCAGCCTTGAAGAAGCCGACCTTGGCTGCAGTCTCGGGATCCTGGGCCGCCTGCCATTCGCGCTTCTGAACCACCATCGTCGCGTTGGGCACCAGCTCGTTGCCCCCGACATGGTCGAAGTGGAGGTGTGAATTGACGATGAAGTCGACCTTTCGGGGATCGCGGTCGATCGATTCAAGTCGCGACTTCACGTCGTCCTCGGGGCCATACTGTTCGAACCCGAAGATGCGCGCGACGCGTTCCCCCATGCGGCCGGCAGCATCGGTCCGGCATTGCGGATGCATCCCTGTATCGAACACCGCTCGACCCTTGGGATGCTCGATCAGGTAGGACGGAATAGGCAGGGTGACCTGGCCGTCCTCGCCTTCGATCATGTCCTTCAGCCGGCCGACGAGACGCCCGCAGGTCATGGCGTAGAGCTTCGCCGTCATCTTTCCTCGCTTTCGTTCGCGCAAGCCTAGCATGCCGGCGCCGCTCGCAGGGAAGCCCGAGGAACTTCCTCACGTCGTGATGCGTTCTTGGCAGCAGCATCACAGAGACAAGCGGCAGAGCCGTGAGAGCCATCACTGTCGAGCCAGGAATTGCGAATTCGGTGCAGCTGGAGGAGCGACCTGAACCAACGTCAGATCCGTCCAGCCTGCTGATCCAGGCGGTCGCCCTGGGCGTGTGCGGCACCGACCGTGAGATCATCTCCGGTGCCTACGGCTTCGCGCCGCCCGGCGCTACGCGTCTCGTGCTCGGCCACGAATCGCTGGGCCGCGTCCTCAAAGCGCCCGGCGACAGCGGCTTCGCGGTCGGCGATCTGGTGGCCGGCATCGTCCGCCGCCCCGACCCCGTGCCCTGCGTCGCGTGCGCCGCCGGCGAATGGGACATGTGCCACAACGGCCGCTACACCGAAAGCGGGATCAAGTCGCTCGACGGTTACGCAGCCGAACGATTCCGGCTCGATCCAGCCTACACGGTGAAGATCGCCCCTGCTCTGGGCAGGCTGGGCGTCCTGCTCGAGCCCGCCAGCGTGCTCGCCAAGGCATGGGACCAGATCGAGCGGATCGGCCGGCGCAGCCGCAGCTGGCGACCGAAGTCCGTCCTCGTCACGGGAGCCGGACCCGTCGGCCTGATTGCCGCGCTGATGGCCGTTCAACGCGGCTTCGCCCTGCACGTCATGGATCATGCCGACTCGGGTGCGAAACCCGACCTCGTGCACGCCCTCGGCGGCACCTACCATCCGCTTGTCCTGCCGACCGATCTGTCCGTGGACATCATCGTGGAATGCACCGGGGCGCCCCAGCTCGTCCTCGACGTGATCTCGCACCTCGATGGCGAAGGCATCGCCTGCCTCACCGGACTCTCGGCTGCCGGCACCATGCAGCCGTTCGATGGCGGCGATTTCAACCGCCGCCTGGTGCTGCAGAACGAGGTGGTGTTCGGATCGGTCAACGCCAATCGACGGCACTACGAAGCCGCGATGACCTCCCTGGCGTCGGCGGATCCGGCGTGGCTCGGCGGCCTGATCACGCGACAGGTTCCGCTGCCCCGCTGGCGGGAAGCCTTCGAGAAGCGGCGCGGCGACATCAAGGTCGTACTCCTCTTCGAGGACCTTCCGGCTTGAACGCGCCGATCGAAAGCTATGGCCTGATCGGAGACTGCCACACCGCGGCGCTGGTCGGTGGCGATGGATCGATCGATTGGCTGTGCTGGCCGCGCTTCGATTCGGATGCCTGCTTCGCGGCCCTGCTCGGCAAGCCGTCGAACGGGCGATGGCTGATGACTGCGTCTGATGAATGCCGGCAGGTCGCGCGGCGCTATCGCCCGGGGACGCTGATCCTTGAAACCACCTTCAGGACCGAAACGGGCACGGCCACGCTCGTCGACTTCATGCTGGTGCGCGGCACGACCTCCGACCTGATTCGCCTCGTGCGCGGCGACGCCGGCGAAGTTCACATGTGCATGGAGCTGGTGCTGCGCTTCGGATACGGGCTCGCGACGCCCTGGGTGAGCCGCATGGAGGACGGCACCCTCCGTGCCGTCGCCGGTCCCGACATGACGGTCCTGCGAACGCCAGTGGCGCATTGGGGCGAGAACTTCAAGACGGCCGCTCATTTTACCGCGCACGCGGGACAGACGGTACCGTTCGTGCTGAGCTATTGCCCTTCGCATCTGCCGGTTCCCGAACCGCTCGATTGGCCGAAGGCGATGGCGGACTGCGAAGGATTCTGGCGCAAATGGACAGCGCGCACGCGGTGCAGCGGGGAATATGTCGAGGCGATCCAGCGGTCCCTGATTACGCTCAAGGCGCTGACCTTCGTGCCGAGCGGCGGCATCGTGGCGGCGCCCACGACATCGCTGCCCGAGCGCGCGGGCGGCAAGCGCAATTGGGACTACCGCTACTGCTGGATCCGCGATTCCACCCTCACCCTGCTCGCCCTGATGGACGCCGGCGTGTACGACGAGGCGGCAGCCTGGCGCGATTGGCTACAGCGCGCCGTCGCCGGCAGCCCGGCCGAGATGCAGATAATGTACGGCTTGATGGGTGAGCGGCGATTGACCGAATGGGAGGTCGCTTGGCTGCCCGGCTATCTCGGGTCGAAGCCGGTTCGCATCGGCAACGCCGCGCACCTGCAGTTCCAGCTCGACGTCTACGGCGAGTTGATGGACACCTTCGCCCAGGCGCGCAAAGGCGGCCTGGCGCCTTCCGAAAGCGGCTGGGCGCTGCAGCGCGAGCTGGTGAAGCATGTAGGCTCGTGCTGGAAGGAACCCGACAACGGCATCTGGGAAAGCCGGGGTCCGCTGCGTCACTTCACCTATTCCAAGGTGATGGCCTGGGTCACCTTCGATCGTGCGATCGAGGCGGTCGAGCAGCACGGCCTTCCCGGTCCAATCGAGGATTGGCGGCGGACGCGCGCCGAGATCCACGAGGAGATCTGCGACCTGGGGTTCGACTGTACCCGCAACAGCTTCCGCGCCGCCTATGGCGAGACGACCCTTGACGCCAGTCTGCTCCTGTTGGCCCAGGTCGGCTTCATCGCGCCGAGCGATCCGCGGTACCGCGGCACGGTCGAAGCGATCGAGCGCGCGCTCCTGGTCGACGGGTTCGTCCGTCGCTACAACACCCACGAGAGCGACGACGGGCTCGAACCGGGCGAAGGCGTCTTCCTGGCCTGCAGCTTCTGGCTTGCCGACGCTTATGTGTCGATCGGACGGCACGACGAGGCCCGCAAGCTCTTCGAACGCCTGCTGCTGTTGCGCAATGATCTCGGGTTGCTGGCCGAGGAGTACGACACCGGCCAGCGCCGGCTGATCGGCAACTACCCGCAGGCCTTCTCGCATGTCGGCCTGATCAACACCGCCTTCAACCTGACCCGCGCCACGCGGCCGGCCGAGCAGCGGGCCAAGGTCGACGCATCCGAAGTTCACGCGCCGCAGGCGCCGCGGCAGCCGGAAGAACCGGCCGCCAGCACCAGCTCTAGGCGTCCAGCGCCTTCTTCAGGAGCTCGTTGACCGCCTTGGGGTTGGCCTTGCCGCCGGTCGACTTCATCACCTGGCCGACGAACCAGCCGAACAGGGCGGGCTTGGCCTTGTAGGCTGCGACCTGCCCCGGATTGGCGTCGATCACGGCCTTGATGGCGGCCTCGATGGCGCCGGTGTCGGTGACCTGCTTCAGCCCGCGTTCCTCGACCAGCCTGGCCGGATCCTTGCCGGTCTCCTCCATGGCGAGAAACAGGTCCTTGGCGATGCGTCCGGAGATCGTGCCGTCGCCGATCAGGTCGAGGAGCTTGCCGAGATGGCCCGCGCTCACCGGCGAGCCCTCGATGCCGACGCCGCGCCGCTTCAGCATGGCGAAGAAATCTCCGGTCACCCAGTTGGCCGCCTGCTTGGCATCGCGGCCCCTGGCAACCGACTCGAAGAACTCCGCCGTCTCCTTCTCCGCCACCAGCACGCCCGCGTCATATGGGGACAGACCGTACTCCTTGCCGAAGCGCGCCTTCTTGGCGTCCGGCAGCTCGGGCAGGCTCGCCTTGATGGCGTCGACGAGATCCTGGGTCAGCACCAGCGGCAGCAGGTCCGGATCGGGGAAGTACCGGTAGTCGTGCGCGTCCTCCTTGGAGCGCATCGAGCGCGTCTCACCACGGCCGGCGTCGAACAGGCGGGTCTCCTGCACGATCTTGCCGCCATCCTCGATGATCTCGACCTGGCGCCGTGCCTCGAACTCGATCGCCTGCCTGACGAAGCGGATCGAGTTCACGTTCTTGATCTCGCAGCGCGTGCCCAGCTCGCCGCCCGGCTTGCGCACCGAGACGTTGACGTCGCAGCGCATGGAGCCCTCGTCCATGTTGCCGTCGCAGGTGCCGAGATAGCGCACGATCGAGCGCAGCTTGGCGAGGTAGGCCGCGGCCTCGTCGGCGCTGCGCATGTCGGGCTTGCTGACGATCTCCATCAGCGCCACGCCGGAGCGGTTCAGGTCGACGTAGGTCTGGCTGGGATGCTGGTCATGCAGGCTCTTGCCGGCGTCCTGTTCGAGGTGCAGGCGCTCGATGCCGATCCGGCGCGTCTTGCCGTCGGGCAGGTCGATCTCGATCTCGCCCTCGCCCACGATCGGGTCCTTGTACTGCGAGATCTGGTAGCCCGCCGGCAGGTCGGCATAGAAGTAGTTCTTGCGGTCGAATACCGAGTGCAGGTTGACCTTGGCGTTCAGGCCGAGTCCAGTGCGGACGGCTTGCTCGACGCAGCGCCGGTTGATCACCGGCAGCATGCCGGGCATGGCAGCATCGACCAGCGACACCTGGGTGTTGGGATCGGCGCCGAACGCGGTCGGCGCACCGGAAAACAGCTTGGCGTCGGAAATCACCTGGGCGTGCACTTCCAGCCCCAGCACGATTTCCCACTCGCCGGTTTCACCTTTGATGAGCGACATGCGGCGCTACTTAGGACTTGCCCGGCGGAATGTCCACAGACCCGGCGCCATCGTCACCGCTGCGGCGTCCACAGCGCCAGGAACCTCGCGACGGCGGCGGAACTATCCGACGCGAGCTGGAAAAACGTGCAACCAACCAGATGGCGTTTCAGGGTAGCGTCATGAGCGTTCTGCTTCATCGTTCCATGCCCGAGGAACACGCCGGCAGCAGGAGGGCGAGCAGGAGCGCTGGTTCAAGGTGATCGGGCAATGAGGTCGACCAGTGGCGCAGGTGATCAGCATCCACGAATACACGCTCAAACCAGGCGTCACGGGCGCCGAGTTCGAGCGCGCCGTGCACGAGGCCGAACGCCGCGGCCTGTTCGAGCTGCCAGGTCTGGTCGCCCACCAATTCCTGAGAGGTATCAAGGGGGCACGGACCGGCGCCTACACCGCGGTCTGGACATTCGAAAGTCGCGGCGCGTGGGAACGGCTTTGGGGGTCGATCGAGGCGCCACGGCCCGCCGCCGACTATCCCGACAAATGGAAGGTCTGGGAGAACACCATCCTGGCGCCACTGCTGGATCGGGACCCGGATACCATCCGCTTCTCCAGCTACGAGCAAATCTAGGCGCTGGAAGGCCTGGGACACCGGACCTCTGGGACAGCGGATCGAGGTCGTCGAAGGCAACGACATCAGGGGAGGTCGGGTCCCGCCGATTGTCCCCCAAGAAGCTTGCGCGGGACGCCGCAATGTTTAGGCTCCGCTCAACGAAAAGACTCAATGAATAGACACGAAGAGATCGAAACAGGGAGGTTGAAATGTCTGTAATGCGTCGCCGCGCCATGCTGGCCGGCTCTGTAGTCGCGTCCCTAAGCGCACCCACCATCGTCAGGGCCCAGGCCGACTGGCCGAAGGGAACGATCAAGTTCGTCGTGCCGTTCCCGCCCGGCGGATCGACCGATCCGATCACGCGCATCATCCAGGCCAAGCTCAGCGAGCAGAACGGCTGGAACATCGTGGTCGAGAACAAGCCAGGCGGCAGCGGCGTCGTCGGCGCTGCGGTCGCCGCCAAGTCGCCGCCCGACGGCAACACCTGGCTGTTCGTGTTCGACAACCACATCCTCAACCCGCTGCTCAACGAGAACCTGCCCTACAAGGACAGCGAGCTCATGCCGATCATGCAGCTCGGCCGCAGCGCGCAGGGTATCGCCGCCCATCCGTCACGGCCCTACAACACGTTTGCCGAGGCCATCAAGGCGGCCAAGGCGGAACCGGGCAAGATCAGCATCGGTTCGCTCGGGTCCAGCCTCGCCCAGATCTTCATCGCCTTCCTGCAGAAGGAGAACGGCTTCCAGATCAACTACATCCCCTACAAGGGGGGCGGACCACTCTACCAGGATGCGCTGGCCGGCGTCACCGACATGTCGGTGACGAGCCTGGCTAACATGATGCCGCACGTCAGGGGCGGCAAGCTCAAGCTGGTCGCCGTCACCGGCGACAAGCGCAGCAAGCTCGCGCCCGACATGCCGACGCTCTCCGAGCAGGGCGTCAAGGCGCTGCCGACCTTCTCCTGGTGGGGCGTCTATGCGCCGGCCGGAACACCGCAGCCGATCGTCGACAAGATGCATGCGGCGATCTCCAAGGCGGTCCGCGAGAAGGACGTCACCGGAAAGTTCGTGGACCAGTTCGACATGGAGATCACGCTGAGCTCGACCGCAGACTTCACGGCCTTCATCAAGAAGGAGCTGGAAGTCTGGGGCAAGGTGATTCGCGAGAACAAGATCAGCGCCAGCTGATCGCAGTTCTCCTCCTATGAAGATCGGGGCGGGTACCGCCCCGATCTTCACAGCATCGTGGTGCGCGTCGACGTGCTGGGTGTCTCCCCACGCTGCACGTAACGCTGCACGTGCGGAGGCGTCGGCGTCCTACGTCGACGGAGGGGTCAAACTCGCTTGGACCGCGGGCGTCCCGCCCGCTCATACGAAGAGCGGGAGGGATGTTCGCGGTTGGCGATAGCATCACGGCGCGAGATCGTCTCGCTCGCCCAGCTCCTGCTGGTCGCTGCCCACGAGACGACGGTCAATCTGATCGGCAACGGCGCGCTGGCGCTGCTGCATGCGCCGGGCCACCTCGCGCTGCTGCGCCGGAGGCCCAAGCTGATCGGGCCGGCGGCCGAGCGTACCGCGCGGGCGAGAGAGCCGAGGGGACGCCCGGCGTTTACCTTGCGTGGGCTGGAGTCCTTGCCGATTGCACTGACCGAGGCGTCAGAGAGCCTGCGGTCCGCGCACCAGCCTGCCGGGTAGCGCGCCGGTCGCCTCGCCGTCGCGATAGGTGACGGCGCCCGACACGATGGTGGCTCGATAGCCCCGCGCCTTCTGCAGCAGGCGCTTGCCGCCGGCCGGCAGGTCCCACTTCATGACGGGGGCCTCGACCCTGAGCTTGTCGAAGTTGATGACGTTGAGGTCGGCCTTGTAGCCCGGCGCCACCCTGCCGCGGTCGGCGAGGCCCACGGCGCGCGCATTGTCGAGGGTCTGCCGCCTGACCAGCCACGATACGTCGAGCCTGCCGGTCGCGCGATCGCGGCCCCAGTGGGCGAGCAGCGAGGTCGGGAAGGAACCATCGGAGATGATGCCGACATGCGCCCCGCCGTCGCCCAGCCCGATCAGCGTGTGCGGGCTTTGCATCATCTCGCTGCAGCAATCGAGATTGTAGGCGGCGAAGTTGGCAAACGGGGCGAAGATGAAGTTCCTGCCCTCGCCTTCGATCAGGTAGTCGTAGACGACCTCGCGCGGATCTCGTCCTTCGCGCCGAGCGCGCGCACCCAGCGAGCTTTCCTCAGCCGGCTCGTAGTCCGGCGGATCGCCGAGCGGGAACATGCGGTCGTAGTCGGCGAGCCGCGCCGCCATCTCTGAGCGCAATGGCTCGTGGGCCTCCTTCAGCAGCTGTGCGCGGAAGGCGGAATCGCGCATGATCGCCAGGCGCTCGGCGACGCTCTTGTTCGCGATCGCCTTGTACGAGCGGCACATCGAGAACGGAATGCGGCTCGCCTGCAGGCCCTGCAGGACGCCGATCGGCCGCGGCGCCACCTGCGCCTTGGCGGCATGCCCCTTGGCCGCCAGCCCCTCGACCAGGCCGAGCAGCCGGCGCCAGCTATCGGGCTTGGAATGGCGCTGCGCCAGCGAAACCGAGAACGGCCGGCCCGACGCGGTGAGCAGGCGGTCGATCATCTCGAACTCGCTCTCCGGGTCGGGCGTATTGAAGTCTGAGATGAACTCGATCACGCCGGCACCCGCCTCCTTCATGCCGAGCGCGATGCCCAGAAGCTCGGCCTCGGAGGCCCGCAACGACGGCGTCGGATCACCTTTGACCGTGCGATGGTTGAGCGTACGTGAGGTCGAGAAGCCGAGCGCGCCGGCGCGCATCGCCTCGCCGGCAAGCCTGCGCATCTGCGCCACTTCCTCCGGCGTCGCCTCCTCGAGCCGGGCGGCGCGCTCGCCCATGACGAACACGCGCAGCGCGCCATGCGGCAGCTGGGCACCGAGATCCATGTCGCGCGGCCGGGCCTCGAGGGCGTCGAGATACTGGCCGAACGATTCCCACGACCAGGCGAGCCCCTCGTCGAGCGCGGCGCCGGGAATGTCCTCGACGCCTTCCATCAACTCGATCAGGCGCTGGCGGTCCTCGACCTTCACCGGCGCGAAGCCGACGCCGCAATTGCCCATCACGGCAGTGGTGACGCCATGCCAGCTCGACGGCTGCAGCCGCGAGTCCCACGTCGCCTGGCCGTCATAGTGGGTATGGATGTCGACGAAGCCCGGCGTGACCAGCAGGCCCCTGGCGTCGATCTCCTCGGCACCGCGGCCGGTCACCGAGCCGACTGCGGCAATCTTGCCGCCTTTCACCGCGACATCCGCCTGGTGCAAGGGTGCCCCGGTGCCGTCCGCCAAGCTGCCGCCTCGCACCACCAGATCGAATTCCGCCGCCATGGTCGCTTCTCCCGAGCTAGCCTGGCTGGAGTGTACCTCGGCGCCCCCTTCCCGGCACCTGTCGAGCCGCATCGCGGATTGGTGATTGCCCATTTGCAGGCGTAGGTATTACATTTTCGGATATGTAATGAGGGCGCCATGCAATCGGCCATCACGATCAAAGGTCAGGCCACCATCCCGAAGCCGATCCGCGATCATCTCGGGCTAAAGCCCGGAGACAAGGTCAAGTTCTTCATCCACCCGGACGGCAGCGTCGTCCTGCTGCCCATGCGTCCCATCTCGGGCTTGCGCGGAGTAATCAAGGACCCGCGACGCAAGCCGGTGACCATCGAGGAGATGCGTGAAGCGGTCCTGGCGGGCGCGGGCGAGCGATTCCGGCGAAGCAAACGACAATGATCGGTCTCGATACGAACATCCTCGTCCGTTACTTCGCCCAAGACGACCCATTCCAGTCGCCGCGTGCCACCGCACTGATCGAGAGCCATCTCGACGAGGATGATCCAGGCTTTGTCAGCATTGTCGCCCTGGTCGAGATGGTGTGGGTGCTCGAGCGGTCGTATGGCCTTGCCGAGCAGGAGATTGCAGCAATCATAGAGCGTCTTCTGCAAGCTCCGGTCCTTGTCATCGAGAACGAGGTCGAAGTCTTCACCGCTTTGGCGGCGCTCAAGAAAGGACGTGGCGACTTCGCCGACATCGTTCTCGGCGAGCTGGGGCACAGGGCAGGCTGCTCAGTGACTTTCACGTTCGACCGCAAAGCGTCGCGTCTTCCCCGCTTTGCCCTTGCCTGACGCACGGCGTGGCATGCCCCGCTGCGAGGGGACGGCCACGCCATCATCGCCAACCCAACAGGGTGAGATCAAGCGTGATCAGCGCCGGGAGAAGGCCAGCCACACCCCGCCGCCGATCAGGAAGCCGCCGCTCACGCGTGACAGCAGGCGCACCCGCCTGGCGGAGAGGGCGCGCCCGGCGTGGCCGGCAGCCAGGGCATAGACGCTGTCGGAGATCGCCGCGACCAGCATTGCCGTCAAGCCCATGATCAAGATCTGCAGGCCGTGGTCGCGCGTCGGATCGATGAATTGCGGGAAGAAGGCGCCGAAGAAGATCAGGGTCTTGGGATTGCTGAGCGCCACCAGGACGCCTTGCACGAGAAAGCCGCCGCGCGGCGGCGCCGGCGCACCGGTCGCGTCGTCTCCGCCGCTGACCCGGATCATCTTCAAGCCGAGCCAGACCAGGTACGCCGCACCGGCCAAGCGCAACCAGTCGAACCAGTGGCCGGCCGCCTCCATCAGGGACGTCAGGCCGAGCCCGACCACCCCGATCATGAGGGCGAGCCCGACCTGGGTGCCCAGCACGTTGAGCAGGCCGGCACGCGAACCGTGCCGAATGCTGTTGGCCAGGATCAAGGTGACCGTGGGGCCAGGCACGAGCACGACGATCAGGCAGGCGACGAGGTAAGCGGCGTATAGTTCCAGCGACATGGACGCAGCATTCCAAGGTTCGCGATCGCATGGAAGAGAAGTTTCTGAGGCTGCTCTCCGCCCGGCGCGGACATTTCGTCCTCGAGTCGGGCCATCACGGCAACCTGTGGCTGGATCTCGACTCGCTGTTCCTGCGACCCGCCGCCCTGCTCCCCTTTGTTCGCGAGTTGGCGCGGCGCCTGGCGCCCCATCGCGTCGACGCGATCGTCGGTCCGTTGGTCGGCGGCGCGTTCGTGGCACACGCGGTCGCCGCCGAGCTCGACGTCCGCTTTGCCTTTGCCGAACGACACGCGGATACCAGAGATGTGACCTACGCCGTCCCCTCTGGTGTTCGTCCTCACCTGCAGAATCGGACCGTCGCCATCGTCGATGACGTCGTCAATGCCGGCTCGGCAACGCGCTCGACCTGCGCCGCGCTCAGCGCCCTGGGGGCGCGGCCGGTTGCGGTGGGTGCCTTGCTGATCCTGGGCGAGACGGCGCTGCCCGCCTTCGCGGCGAGCCGGCTCGCCGTCGAATGTGTCGCCCGCATGCCCAACGAATTGTGGCAACCCACCGCTTGTCCGATGTGCGCGGCGGGCGTGGCGATCAATAACCCGCCGGCCTCGCCTTGAAGGCAGCCGCCTTCTCGAGCGCCGCCGCCGCGCGCAGCATCGTCTCCTCGTCGAAGGCGCGTCCGATGATCTGCAGGCCGAGCGGCAGGCCGTCCTTGTCGAGGCCGGCCGGCACCGAGATGCCGGGGAGACCGGCCATCGAGGCGGGGATGGTGAACATGTCATTGAGATACATGGTCACCGGATCGTCCATCTTGTCGCCCGCGGCGAAAGCCGCAGTCGGCGCCGTCGGCGTCAGCAGCACGTCGCACCGGGTGAAAGCCTCCTTGAAGTCGCGGGCGATCAGGGCGCGCACCTGCTGCGCCTTGCGGTAGTAAGCGTCGTAGTAGCCGGCCGACAGCACGTAGGTGCCGATCAAAATGCGCCGCCGCGTCTCCTTGCCAAAGCCCGCGCCGCGCGTGTTCTCATACATCTCGATCAGGTCCTTGCCCGGGACCCTGAGGCCGAAGCGCACGCCATCGTAGCGCGCCAGGTTGGACGAGCACTCGGCCGGCGCCACGATGTAATAGGCCGGCAACGCATACTTGGTGTGCGGCAGGGAGACCTCGACCGGCACGGCGCCGGCCGCCTTGAGCATCTCCATGCCATTATCCCACAACGCCATGATCTCGGGCGAGGTACCCTCGACGCGGTACTCCCTGGGAATGCCGACCTTGAGCCCGCGGATGTCCGGGTTGCGGGCCGCCGCGACGAAGTCCGGCACGGCGAGCGGTGCCGAGGTCGAGTCCTTGGGATCGTGTCCTGCCATGCCTCGCAGCAGGAGCGCGCTGTCCTCGACGGTGCGCGTAAGCGGGCCGGGCTGGTCGAGCGAGCTCGAGAAGGCGACGACGCCCCAGCGCGAGCAGCGCCCGTAGGTCGGCTTCAGCCCGACGATGCCACAGAACGCGGCCGGCTGGCGGATCGAGCCGCCCGTATCGGTGCCGGTGCTGCCGGGCACCATGTAGGCCGCGACCGCGGCCGCCGAGCCGCCCGACGAGCCGCCCGGCACCAGCTTGCGGTTGTCGCCGCGGCGCTTCCACGGGTTCTCGACGCCGCCGAAGTAGCTTGTCATGTTCGACGAGCCCATGGCGAACTCGTCGAGATTGGTCTTGCCGACAATGACGGCGCCGGCCTTCCACAGGTTGGCCGTCACCGTGCTCTCGTACTGCGGGACGAACCCTTCGAGGATGTGCGAAGCCGCCGTCGTCTGCACGCCCTCGGTGCAGAACAGGTCCTTGATCGCGAGCGGCACGCCCTCGAGCAGGCCGGCCTCTCCCTTCGCCCGGCGGGCGTCCGAGGCCTTGGCCATCTCGCGCGCCCGGTCGGGCGTCTCGGTGATGAACGCGTTGAGGGCGCGATGCTCGTCGAGCTTCCCGAGGTGCGCCTCGGCGACCTCGAGCGCGCTCGCCTCCTTGCGGGCCAGCGTCGCCACCAGCTCGGTGAGCGTGAGATCGGTCAGAGCCGCCATCGCCTACTCCACGACTTTCGGCACGGTGAAGAAGCCGCCGGCGTTCTTGTCGGACGGATCGACATAGACGGCGCCGCCTGGCGCATTGGCCAGCACCCGGGCCGCGATCCCGCCGTCGGTCACCTTGTCCTCGCGCATCGGCAGGGTCACATCGGACACCGAGGCCAAGGGCGCGACGTTGCTGGTGTCGACCTCGTTCAGCTGCTCGATCCAGGCAAGAATCCCCGACAGCTCGCCAGCCAGCGGCGCCAGCTCCTCCTCGGGCACCTTCAGGCGGGCGAGCCGCGCGATGCGCGCCACCGTATCCTTGTCGAGCGACATGGCTCTATGCTCCAACTCCTTTGAACGGCGCGGTTGGTAGCCGGTTTGCCGGCCCCTGTCATCCGGGGCATGACCCGCCTCCCCGTCATCGGGGGAGGTGCCCCCGAAGGGGGCGGAGGGGGAAGGCCTCAGACGAGGACCATGAGATTCCGACGTCGGAATCAAAGACATCTCGAGTGGGGCTTTCCCCCTCCGCCCCGTATGACGGGGCACCTCCCCGGCTACGGGGGAGGGATTCGAGATGTGTCCACTCCGTAGCTGCAAAGCTGGGGAGGACACAAGACCGTCACGACGCCGCCTTCCCTTCGTTCTCGGCGACCCGCCGGGCGGCCACGGTCTCAATCTCGGAGCGGACCGACGGGCGCTTGTCGAGCAGCGCCCGGAAGTCCTTGCGATAGAGCACGAGCAGATGGCAGTAGCCGTCGGCGATGACGTCGGCGCTGCGCGGGCGGTCGCTGACCAGGCCCATCTCGCCGACGAAATCGCCCTCCTTCAGCGTCACCTCGAAGCCCGCGCCTTTCACCGTCACCTCGCCGGCGGCGATGAAGTACATGGAATCGGAGGGCCCGCCGATACGGATGAACTTCTCGCCGGGCAGGGCCACGACGGCACGCAGGCGCTTGCTCACCTCGACCACCGCGTCATGGTCGAGCGAGGCGAAGATCGGCACCCGCTCGATCATCTTCGCGAGCTCGAGGCCGAGATCGAGCGGCGGACGGTCGGCGATGGCGCTGCGTCGCTCGCCGAGCTGGTGAATGAGATCGTCGTAGACCTCACGGCCGATGATGCCCTCGCGCAGGCGCCGGGCATATTCCACCGCTTCGAAGCGGATGGCGGCGCGCTCGAGCTGGCGGGCCGAGATCGACTCGGCATAGCCCGAGTATTGCAGCGACAGCGCCCTCAGGGCGCTGTCGACCGCCTGCTGGCGCCCCTCGATGACCGAGGCGAGCTCGGCCTCGGCATCGGCGCCGAGCAAGTCCGCGATCGACTCGGTGTTGAAGGCGGCAAGCTCGGCCAGGACGCTTTGCGAGACCATGAGGATCTCGAAGCGGTCGGCAAGACGCTCCGTCAACATCTTCTGCCAACCGAGCCGACGATGCAGCCACAGGGCGACACGGAAGCCGCGGTCGGGCCGCGAGATCTGGAGCAGCCATTTCTCGTAACCAGCGACGCCATTGTCGCGCACGGCGTCGATCAGCCGGTCGGCCCGGGCGGCCAGCACGGCCACCATGCGCCGCGACAGGGTCTGTTGCTCGAACAGGTCGAGGTAGAGTTCCTTCTCGCGCGTGCACAGGGTGATCAGGCCGACCTTGACCCGCTCGGCGAGATCGAGCGCAAGATCGGGCGGCACCGCCTCGATCTCCTCGCCGCCCGCCGAGCTGGGATCGACATCGATGCCTTCGACGCGGGCATTGTGCTGCCGAATGATCTGCCGCAGACGGCGATCGACATTGGCGCGCGACAGGGCGAGGACGCGATCGCGCAGAGCGAGCTCGAGACGGCTCAGCTTGTCGAGGCCGAGCAGATGCATCCCCAGGCCCAGCGTCGGGGCGTTCACGAACAAGGTGAACAGCACGAACAGGACAGCCAGCAGCGCCACGAACTCGCGGGTGCTCTCGGGCAGGGCGTCGTTGCCGAAAACCACCATGGCGAGAACGATGGTGACGGCGCCGCGCAGGCCGCCCCACACGAGGATCGTCTTGTAGCGGACGTTGACCGGCTGGACGAGGCGCACCTTCTCCAGCGCCGGCAGCATGACGAAGACCACCAGGGCACGGGCCACGAAGGCGCCGATTGCCACGGCAACGACCCCCCAGGCATCCAGCCAGCTCATGCTCATGAGAACATTGGCTGCGACCATCGAGGCAAGCACGAAGATCAGGCAGTTGGCCCAGAATTCGAGCTGCGCCCAGGTCTTGCGCAGGGTCGCCCATTGCTGCGGATGAAGATGGGTCGGCCCGTAGGCCGCCACCGTGAGGGCCGCCATGACCACCGAAACCACGCCCGAGATGTGGAGGTAGCTGTCGGCCAGGATGAAGCTCAGGTAGCTCAGGCTGACGGTCACCGAGGCGATGGCGGCATCTGAATCGCCCAGCCGCGGCAGCATCAGCATGGCGCCCCGCGCCATGAGGAACCCGAACAGCAGCCCGCCCACGAACTCGCGCAGGAAGGTGCCGATCGCTCCCGTCGGATCAGCCGCGATGCCCGCCGAGACCGGGCCCGGCGATGCCTGGCTGACAAGGATGCTCGTGAACAGGCCGAAAGCCGCGATTGCCACGGCATCGTTCAGAAGGGACTCGCCCTCCGCCAGGATCGACAGGCGCTTGGGCGCCCCGACGTCGCGGAAGATGCCGATGACGGCCGCCGGATCGGTGGTCGAGACCACCGCCCCCAGGAGCAGGCAGACGACGAAGTCCATGCCGGTCGCCAGGCGCACCACGCCCGCCACGCAGGCGATGCAGACCAGCACGGCGACGACGGCAAGCAGGAGGACGGCCGAGACCTCGTCGAACAGGCGGCGGACGTCGATCGTCAGGCCAGCCGTGAACAGCAAGGGAGGCAGGAACAGAGGCAGGAAAACGTCCGTGCCCACCTCGAGCTTGTCGAGCCCGACGAAGGCATCGCCCAGCGCCCCCAGCTTGACGTTGGCGGAAACCAGCCAGGCACCGAAAAATCCCAGGCTCATGCCGGCAATTGCCAGCAGAACCGTGTGTGGCAGGCGAAAGCGCTCGGCCATCGGCACCAGCAGGCTCACCACCGTCAGCACCATCGCGATTGCCAGCACTGCATAGATCGTATCGGTCACCTGACGAAACTGCTCCTGTTGGGACGTCGGACGGTCCGGTTATAGCCTCGACTTCGCATCGGTTCGACGGCGGAAAAGATGTACCGCCCTGCACCGCGGAGTTCCCTCACCGAGGATGCGAGCGCTAGGGTGCCTCATGGCAGTCGTCGAACTTGTACAACTCATGACCCTTGCTGGCACCGGCCGGCTGATGGCGCTCGATGTCGGCAGCAAGACGATCGGTATCGCCCTGTCCGACGTCCTGCGCATGCTCGCCACGCCGCTCAGGACGCTGAAGCGAGGCAAGCTCGCCGCCGATCTCGCCGAGTTGGACGCGCTCGTTTGCAAGGAGGGGGTCACGGCGCTGATCATCGGGCTGCCGCTCAACATGGACGGCACGGAGGGACCGCGCTGCCAATCGGTGCGACAGTTCGCGGTCAACATCGCCAATCACGGTCCGGCCGTCCTGGCCGGCCTGCCCATCGTGTTCCAGGACGAACGGCTCAGCACCGCCGCCGTGACGCGCGGCATGATCGACGACTACGACATGAGCCGCGCCAAGCGCGCCGAACGGGTCGACGCGGCAGCAGCGGCCTGGATCCTCGAATCGGCCCTGGCGCGCCTGCGCGGCTCGGGGGATTGAGGGCCTTCATGTTCCTCCCCCGTGATCGCAGGACATTGGCATCCGGAAAATCACCGTCATCCCGAGCAGAGCCGCCCGAAAGGTGGCGCAGTCGAGGGACCTTTCTTGATGGTGCAGCAAGAAGAAGGGTCCCTCCACTACGCCTCGCCGTGCTCGGCTCCGGTCGGGATGACGGATTTAGTGCAATCAGCGTAGGCCTTGCGACGATGTACGAGGATACAAAAGCCTCACCCGGCCCCGCATTCCACGGCCGGTGCGGCGCGCACCGGCGGCTCGGCTGCCAGCGAGCGCAGGAAGGCGACCAGGTCGGCCTGGTCGTCGGCCGACAGGCCAAGCGGACGGACGAGTGGCACGCCGTCGCTGTGCAGGCGGTCGGGGCTGACCTCGGAATAGTGGCGCACGACATCCTCGAGCGTCGCCAGCTGGCCGTTGTGCATGTAGGGGCCGTCGCTGCCGAGCTGACGCAGGCCGGGCACGCGGAACTCGCCGAAATTGGCATGCAGGCGCTGGACGTGACGGGTACGCAGCGTGCCGGCGGCTGACCTGTCGTCGTTGTACGGGCCCAGCCGGTTGAACGGGCTCGCCGTCAACTTCGCGAGGCCACCCAGGCGGCCGGGATCGACCTCGCCCGGCCGAACGAAGAACGGGATGCCGACATCGCCGAACTCGCCGTTGGTGAAGCGCGGGCCGAAGTGGCAGGCATTGCAGTTGCCGGCGCCGACGAAGATCTTCAGGCCGCGTTGCGCGGCGGCCGGATAGCGGGCGGCCGCCGCGAAATCGCCGGCCACCAGAGCATCGCGAAAATCATCGAACGACGTGCGCGGGCTGACCAGGGTCTCCTGAAACGCCGCCAACGCCTTGCCCGCATCGACCAGAAGCGCTTCGTCGTCATTGCCGGGCGCCGCGCCGAAGGCCCGGCGATAGAGGCAGCTCAGCGTTGGATCGCCGCGCAGCAGACCGGCGACGCTCCTTGTGCTGCCCGCCATCTCGCGCGGATCGAGAATAGGCCGCATCGATTGCGCCCACAGCGAATCGGCAGCCCCGTCCCAGCCGAACCAGTGGCCCTGGCCGACGTTCCACAGCGACGGCGTGCGGCGATCGAGCTCGGCCCGGCCGCGCGCGCGGGCGCGGCCGTCGCTCCAGTTGCGCGCCGCCTGGTGGCAGCTGGTGCAGCTCATGGTGCCGTCGCCAGACAGCCTGGCGTCGTTGAACAGGCGCTCGCCAAGCGCGACCGCCGCGGGAACGCCGGATACCCGGTTCGACGGATCGACCGTCGCCGGCGGCGGCCAAGGCCCGTGAGCACCGATCGCACGGAGCTCATCTTCCGACCACCGAGGCTGCGCCCGTCCCTCTGCGACCGCCCCCAGGACCAGCGCCACGACCAGCAGAATGGCGCGCCAGCGGTTCACTTGACGATGATCTCGTGGTTCAGCCGCTCGGTTTCCGAATCGGCGCGCACGTCGATATCGAGCTCCCAGCGGCCGGGCATGTGAAACACCAGGCCATCGGCACGGAAGCGACCTTTGCCGGCCGACACAATGGCCGGACGGTAGTTCATGCCGTGACGATGCTCGGGCATGTGCGCATCGACGGCGAGCAGCTCCGCCGGATTGTCCTTGCGCGTGCACACATTGAACAGCAGCGAGAAGGGCTGGCCGACCTCGATGCGCATCGGCTCGGGCCGGAAGGCAACCATCGTGCGATCCGAGTACACCACCCAGCCGGTGCCGCGGCCGAGATCGAGCGGGCAGTCAGCCGCGGCCGCCATCGGCCAGGCGGACAACGACCCCGCGAGTGCCAGGGCGGCGACCGCCCGCCTCACCGTCCCTGCCCGAACAACCGGTCGCCATTCTCATAGGCGATCTTGCGGGCAACGTCGGCCGGCAGATCGGCCAGCCACTGGCGCGACCACCGCGCATGCTCGATCACGTAGTGCCAGCGCTCCGGCGTGAAGGTGTCGGTGCCGAGCACGAAGCGGTCGGGAAACTCCAGGAACGCCTCGCGCCAGCCCGGGGCCACCTTGCCGTTGGACGCGTGCGAGGTAAGGAAGGCGAGATCGCACCACAGGGTCGAATAGCGGCGCAGCATCGCCCTCACCTTCTCCGGCCGCTCGAACCCGGAATGCGCCCACAACACCTTGGCGGCGGGATCCTGCTGAAAGTGGCGGTCGACCGCGTCGGCATCGGAATGCGAATGCAGATAGAGGCCGTGCTTCCTGGCGAGCTCCACGACCTTGCGCATGTTGGGCAGGTCGGCGTCGGCGCCGAAGATATGGAACTCGCCGATCGCCACGTAGCGGCGCCTGGCGAGCAGATCCTCGAGGAAGGGCATCAAGGTCGGATCCTTCGCCCATGTCGAGATCTGGCCGCGCGATCGGTAGGGTCTCAGCTCGGGAATGATGATCGCCGGCGCCACATCCTGCAGCATCCGCGTACCTTCGTTGTTGGAGCTCGAGACCATCGCGCGCCTGACGCCGGCCTTTTTCAGGATCTCGACCACCTGCCTGGGCGGCACCGCTTCCCAGGCGTCGTGGCTGTAGTGCATGTGGGCGTCGAAGATCGGCAGCTCCTGGTCGGCGCCAGCCGGGCCGATCCAACCAACGCAAGTGGCCACGGCCAGGCAGAGCAGATAGCGAGAGGGGCGCATCAGCGGCGGTCCTTTGCAGTCCAGGCGTAGTTGAAGCTAATCGAGATGCGCTCACCGGAGAAGCGTGCCGGCGGCACCTCGTGGCGCAACCAGCTCTCGAACAGCACGAGGTCGCCGGCCCGCGCCGCCACGCTGACGAAGGCGCGGAAGCGCTCCGGGGCGTCGGCGCGCCGCGGCGGCGTCGCCATGTGGCACGAGAGGCGCGGATCCTCGAACTTGAGGCTGCCGGCCCCCCTCGGCACCGCCACGTAGTAGGTGCCGCTGATAAAGGACGATGGATGGAGGTGCAGCGAATGAACGGTCCCCGCCCCCATCACGTTGGCCCAGCAGTCGGTCATGACGAGAGCGCGTCCCGCAAGGTCGTAGTGCAGCGCCCGGGCGAAAGCCCTGACGCGCGGATCGATGCGCCGGCGCAGGGTTGCGAACAGAGACGAGACGAGATGCAGGCGGTCGAGCGAGCCGTACGAGGTATAGCCGCCGAGATAGTGCCTCGCCGACCAGCGCTGGCCAGCCGGGTCGGACGCGGCGAGCGAGCGGCACTCGTCAGCCAGCGCCTGGTTGAACCGGTCAAGTTCGAAACCTGTGAGCTTTTCCTTGCCGACGAGTGTCGGGAACAGGGCACGGATCGCCATAGCGTGATTATCCGTGAAGCGGGGCCGCCGTGCTATGCTTCGGCATGCTTACCGACGGACAGATCGAAACCTATCGCCGCGACGGCTACCTGGTGATCCCCCGCCTTATCCGGGGCAGGGAGCTGGACGAGCTTCGTGCCCTCACGGATCGGATCGTCGCGGAGGCCCGCGGCATCGACAGGAGCGACGACCTCTACGACCTCGAGCCGAGCCATCGCGCCCAGTTGCCGCGCGTGCGGCGGCTGAAGCCCGCCCTGTTCAAACGCTACGAGTTCTTCCACCGGCTGGTCCGCGACCCGGCCATCACGTCGATCCTGGCGCAGCTGCTCGGACCGGCGATCCGCCAGCACGGCGGCAAGCTCAACATGAAGTCGGCGGGCTATGGCTCGCCGGTGGAATGGCACCAGGACTGGGCCTTCTATCCCCATACCAACGACGACGTCCTGGCGACCGGCATCTACCTGGACGACTGCGATCTCGACAACGGCCCACTGATGGTCCTGCCGGGCACCCATCACGGCCCGACGTTCGATCATCACGCGGACGGCCGCTTCTGCGGCGCCATGGATCCCGAGGCCTGCGGGCTCGACTTCACCAAAGCCGTGCCGCTCGTGGGACCGGCGGGCTCGATGACCATTCACCACGCCCGCCTGGTGCATGGTTCGGCCCTGAACCGGTCCAACCGCCAGCGCCGACTGCTGCTGCACGAATACACCGCGGCCGACGCCTGGCCGCTGATGGGCGTCGCCAATTTCGACGAGTTCAACGGCCGCATGGTGCTGGGCGAGCCCACCATCGAACCCAGGATGGTTCCGGCCCCGGTGCGCATGCCCCTGCCCGCCGCCGATCATCAGGGCTCGATCTACGAGAACCAGCGCGGCACCGGCCGGCGCTTCTTCGAATCTCCTGTCCAACAGGCGGTGCAGCATGAGCCCGTCGGCTAGAATCTTTGGCCTGCTCCTCGCGTTCGCGCTGGCGAGCCCCGCCGCGCATGCCGCCGATCAGCTCAAGATCGGCGAAGGCCGCGGCTCGATCGAGTTCGGCATTGGCGATTCGAAGATCTTCCGCACCACGGGCGGCTTCAGGCAGTGGCACGGCAAGGTCAATGTCGACGAGGCCGATGTCTCGCGCAGCAGCGTCGAGGTCGAGATCAATACCGGCAGCATCGAGATGCTGGACAGCCAGCAGACGGCAATGCTGAAGGACAGCGACTTCTTCGATGTCGCCAAGTTCCCCCGGATGACTTTCAAGTCGACCAGGGTCGAGCGCACCGGCGAGAATTCTCTGAAGGTCGAGGGGAACATCACGCTGCGCGGCATCACGCGGCCGATGACACTCGACGTCACGGTGAGCGATCGCCGGCGCAATGCCGCGCCGGGATCGCGCTACGCCCGTTTCCGCGGCTTCGGCACCATCAAGCGCTCCGAGTTCGGCATGACCAGGTTCGTCGACATGGTGGGCGACACCGTCGAGCTCGCCATTACCGCCGACGCCTGGCGCTGAGCGTGAGGCGGCGCCAATCTCATTCTCCTCCCCAGCGTCGTCGCTGGGGAGGTGCCCCGTCATACCGGGCGGAGGGGTCATGATCTCATTGCTGGGAGCGCGCCACTCCAGTGGCGCTCATGCGATGCGCGGTCGGCAAGAAGAGCGCCATCGGAATGGCGCGCTCCCAGCGAAGAAAGGCATGCCCCCTCCGTCGCCGTAAGACGGCGACACCTCCCCAGAGCTGGGGAGGACCATGGTCGTCCCGCCAACAGTCACACGAGCCCACTGCCCCGACCATGAACGGACGCGCCGAGCCGACCCATCACCCGGTTGCCAAGGCCCTGCACTGGATCAGCGCGCTCCTGGTCATCGGGTTGCTCGGAATCGGTCTCTGGATGACCGGGTTGCCGCTGGGCTTCACCAAGCTCTACGCGTACGCGTGGCACAAGTGGATTGGCCTCGTGGTGCTGGTGCTCACGGCCGCCCGCCTGTGGTGGCGCTGGCGCCATCGGCCGCCGCCATTGCCGGGCTCGGTTGCCGCATGGCAGGCGGCGCTGGCGCGCGTGGCGCACTGGGCCCTGCTGGGATTGCTCGTCGCCATGCCGGTGAGTGGCTGGCTGATGAGCTCCGCGGCGGGGGTCAGCGTCCACTGGTTCGGCTATCTTCCGCTGCCCGATCTGGTTCCGCGTGATCAGGACTTGTTCGAGACCCTCCGAACCACGCACCATGTCCTGGCACGTTGCCTGATCGCGCTCCTGGTGGTCCACGTCGCTGCCGTCGTGCACCATGATGTCGTGCGCCGACACGGCGTGTTCCGGCGGATGTGGCCCTTTGGAGTATCCTGATGCGCCGCTGCCTTGCGCTCGCTGCCCTGCTGTTCGCCACGCCAGCCCTCGCCGGGCCGCAAGACCCGTGGACGATCGACCTGCGCGCCAGCAAGCTCACCTTCACCGCCAGCCAGGTCGGCTCGCAAGTCAGCGGCCGCCTGCCGACCTGGACAGGCACCATCGTGCTCGATCCTTCCGCGCTCGCCACAGCGCGCATCGACATCAGGATCGAGATGCCGCCCGTCAGCACCAACAACCGCGACGTCGATTCCCTGATGAAAGGGCCGAACTTCCTCCACGTGCTGAAGTTTCGCGAAGCCCGCTTCACATCGACCCGAGTCACAGCCAGAGGCGGCGATCGCTACGAGGCACAGGGCAAGCTGACGATCCGCGACGTGACGCGCGACGTCGTGCTGCCCTTTTCCCTGGCCATTGTCGACGATCCGGCACAGCCCGGCCGAGTGCGCGCCACGGCGCGCGGACGCCTCGGTCTGAAGCGGCTCGATTTCGGCGTCGGCCGTAACGAATGGGCCAGCACCGGCCAAGTCTCCAACGAAGTGACCGTCGACCTAACGGTGGTCGCGAGCCGCCCTCGATGAGCGGGCGGCGGCTCCTGGCGGGCGCCGCCACGCCACCATGCTCGTGACGTCCCCGCCTAGGGTAAGCCCACAGGGACCGTACCCCCTGGCGCGGCGCCCAAGCCAGCGCGTCTGGACCTTCGATGCCTCCGGCACTCCTGCTCGCAGCGCCTGGCGAGGCACGGCCGTCAGGCGGGATTGATCGCGCCCCTCAAGGCCGCCCCGACCAGACCTGCAGGCGCCGCGCCAATTTCCAGCCGACCACCGCCGACAGGACGTGGAAGACAGGCCCGCCGCCGGGCCGTATCTCGACAGGATCGAGCGCCTCGGCCCTGCGCAGGGCCTTCAGCGCAACGCCGCGGTCGTAGGGGTAGCAAGAGTGGGCGAGATGCTGCCAGGCCTTGGCGAAGCCCTTCCGCATGCGGGGGCTGTTCTCGACGGCGAGGGTGTTCCGCTGGCACAGATCGATCACCATGGCCTGGCTGCGGAAATGCTTGCGGCTCGATGCGCCTCCGATACCGGACCGATAGTAGGTGCGTGCCCCGGGACAAAAGAGCACTCGCCGGGCTGCCAGCACGGCGCGTGTGAAGTATTCCGCGTCCTCGCCGGGAGCGGTGCTGACCGCCTCATTCCACGGTCCCGTCCGGTCGGTGATGCCGCGCGGTATCAGCCACAGGGCCGGGTACATCATGCCGATGCCGTCCTCCCGCGACAGCGCAAGCCAGTCCAGCGCATCGAGGTCGGTCCACGTCTTGTCCGGAACGAAGGTCGTCTCGCCGGCGTCGCTGTAGAATCGTCC
>NZ_JBFWZI010000051.1:0-41386 GCF_050185545.1 Reyranella sp.
CTTCGCGGACGGAGGGGTCAGGGTCTTCCGGACCGCGGGCGTCCCGCCCGCTCATGGATCATGATCATGAGCGGGGGGGACGCCCGCGGTCCAAGAGAGCCTGACCTCTCCGCCCCGTATGACGGGGCACCTTCCCAGCGAAGCTGGGGAGGAGAAAGAGCATACATCGCCAAGCGCTCGCTGAACTATAAAGTCGCCAGCATTCAGGAGGAACGTTCATGTCAGAGTCGATTCGTCGCCGGTCGCTGCTTGCTGCTGCCGTCGCGGCGCCGATGGTGAGTCGCGCCGGTTGGGCGCAGCCTGCCTATCCCGGCAAGCAGATCCGCATGGTGGTACCGTTCGCCGCCGCCGGCACGACCGACCTGCTGGGCCGCATCGTCGCCCAGTACCTCACCGAGGTTTGGGGCCAGCAGGTGATCGTCGACAACAAGACCGGGGCGGGCGGCAATGTCGGCGCCGAGCTGGTCGCCAAGGCAGCGCCCGACGGCTACACGCTGCTGCTCGGCACGGTCGGCACCGCCGTCACCAACCAGTATCTGTACAAGAACATGCCTTACGACAGCGTGAAGAGCTTCGCGCCCGTGGCGCTGGTCGGCGAGGTGGCGAACGTGCTCGCCGTCCATCCGAGCTTCCCCGCCAAGTCGCTGCAGGAGTTCGTCGCCTACTGCAAGGCGCAGGGCCCCAACAAGGTGAGCTACGGCTCGCCAGCGATCGGCGGCACCGGGCATCTCGCGATGGAGTATCTGTCGGAACTCGCCGGCATCAAGCTCGAGCATGTCGTCTATCGCGGCAGCTCGCTGGTGATGAAGGACCTGCTGGCCGGCCACATCCTCGACACCATGGACAACCTGCCGCCCTACCTGCAGCACATCCAGTCAGGCGCGCTGCGCGCGCTGGCGGTGAGCTCGTCCAAGCGCTGGTACTCGGCGCCGCAAGTGCCGACGGTCGCCGAGCAGGGCTATCCCGGCTTCGACGCCGCGCCGTGGTGGTACGTCGCGGCGCCGGCCGGCACACCGGCCGACATCGTCGGGAAACTGTCGGATCAGATCACCAAGGGCATCAGGAGCGAGGCGGTCATCAAGAAGATCCGCGAGACCGGCGCCGCCGAGCTGGCGGGCGATGCTGCGGCGCTTGCCCGGCACATGGTCGCCGAGAATGCCAAGTGGAAGAAGGTCATCGCAGCTGCCAAGCTGGAGCCGCAATGACACGCAACGAGCTCGCCGGAAAGATCCAGACTGTCCTCGGGCCGATCGAGCCCGTCGCACTGGGCCGGACGCTGATGCACGAGCATGTGCTGTGCGACATCCGTCCGCCCGGCACGCGCGCCGACAACGATCTCGGCCCCGAGATCACGCTCGAGAACGTCTGGCAGATCAACTACGGCCGCGGGCTGAAACGGGCCGGCCGCAAGTACATGCTCGATCTCGAGGACATCGCCACGCGCGAGGTGGCGATGATGAAGCACGACGGCGGCGACGCCATCGTCGAGCTGACCTGCGGCGGCCTCTCGCCCGATCCCGACGGGCTCCGCCGCATCGCCGCCGGCACCGGCGTGCACCTGATCATGGGCTGCGGCTACTACGTCAACGACTACCAGGATGCGCGCAACCAGGGCCGCAGCGTCGACGATTTCGCCGGCGAGATGATTGGTCAGATCCTGACCGGCGCCTGGGGCACCGACGTGCGCGCCGGCATGATCGGCGAGATCGGCTGCCAGGCGCCGTGGACCGACCTCGAGAAGAAGGTGATGCAGGGCGCCCTGATCGCCGCCGCCGCGACCGGGGCCGCGATCAACGTCCATCCCGGCCGCGATCCCGACCAGCCGCAGGAGGTCGCCGACTTCATCAAGGCGGCCGGCCATCCGACCGAGCGGATCGTCATCAGCCACATCGACCGCACGATATTCGACCTCGAACGCCTGCTGCGCCTGGCCGATTCAGGAGTTACGGTCGAGTTCGACCTGTTCGGCCAGGAATCGAGCTATTATGGGCTTAGCGACATCGACATGCCCAACGATGCGACGCGGCTCCGGCTGATCCGGTCCCTGATCGAGCACGGCCATCTCGACCGCGTCGTGATCAGCCACGACATCTGCTACCGCACCCGGCTGGCGAGCTTCGGCGGCCACGGCTACGGCCACATCTTCCGCAACGTCGTGCCGATGATGGCCCAGCGCGGCTACAGCGAGGACGAGATCGACGCCATCCTGGTGCGCAATCCTAGGAGACTGCTGACGTTCGTGTAGGGCAACGCTCATGGCCGGGAGCGCGCTACTCCATGGCGCTCATGGGAATGACGGACATCACGATTGCGGATCGGAAGAAGAGCATGAGCGCCATGGAGTAGCGCGCTCCCGGCCATGAGGCGGATCAGGCCAACCATACAGGAGGCCACAGCGGCATGATCGTAATCATCAGGAACGCGGCGTGGGTGGACGCGTGGGACGCCGACCTCGGGCAGCACTTCTATCGCCAGGACGTCGATGTCGTCTTCGACGGCAATCGGCTCGTCCATATCGACCCGGACTACACCGGAAAGGCCGACCAGATCATCGACGGCTCCGCGCTCTGCGTGATGCCCGGCATGGTCAATGTGCATACCCATCTGCAGTCGGAGAGCCTAGGCCGCGGCCTGATCGAGGAACTGGGCAATCCCGCCCTCTACATGACCGGCATTCTCGACGAGAAATCCGTCTTCGTGACCTCCGGGCTCACCGAGCAGGCGGGCGGCGCAACGGCGCAGCTCGCCGCCAATGCAGCGTCGACGCAGAACGCCATCGCCGAGCTGCTGAAGAGCGGTGCCACGACCGTCGTCGACCTCGCGGTGGCCTACGACGGCTGGCTCGATCTGTTGGCCGGCACCGGCATCCGGGCCGTAGCCGCGCCGATGTACCGCGATGCCAGGTGGCACGTGCCGACTGGTCATCGGCTCGACTATCTCTGGGACATCGAGAAAGGACGCCGAGATTTCGCGACGGCGCTCGAGGCTGTGGATGCCGCGACGAACCATCCCTCGGGGCGACTCAGCGCCATGATCGCGCCGATGCAGATCGACACCTGCGGCATCGAGCTGCTGCGCGACAGCCTCGCCGCCGCCCGGCAGCGCCGGCTCAAGATGACCGTGCACTGCTCGCAGCACATCCCCGAGTTCCAGGAGATGGTGCGCCGCCATGGCGTCACGCCGGTGCAGTGGATGCACGAGAACGGGCTGCTCGGTCCCGATACGCTGCTGGGCCACGCCCTCTTCCTCGATCACCATTCGCTGGTTCAATGGTGGACGCGGCGCGACCTCGACCTGCTGGCGGATACCGGCACGTCGGTCGCCCATTGCCCCGTCGTCTTCTCGCGCTACGGCCAGATGATGGAGGATGTCGGCACCTACATCCGCAAGGGCGTGAACGTGGCCATCGGCACCGACACCGAGCCGCAGAACATGGCCGAGGAGCTGCGAATGGCCTCGACCCTGGGCCGGGCGGCGGCGCGGAGCGTCCGCGGCGTATGGCTGTCCGAGCTGTTCCATGCGGCGACGATCGGCGGTGCCAACGCCCTCGGCCGCGACGATCTGGGCCGGCTGGCGGTCGGCGCCAAGGCCGACCTGGTAATGCTGGACCTCGATGCGCCCGGGATGCGGCCGGTGCGCGATCCGCTGCGCAGCTTCGTGTTCAGCGCCGCCGACCGCGCGGTGAGGCACGTCTTCGTCGACGGCCGCCAAGTCGTGAAGGACGGCGCTGTCCTGACCATCGACCACAAGGCGCTGTCGTTCTCGCTGCAGACGTCGCAGGATGCCTTCGTGCGAAACGCCCCCTATGTCGATTTCCGCGGCCGCAGCGCTGACGAGATTTCGCCACCGAGCTTTCGCATCGAAGGCCGGAACTGAGCGGCTCAGGGTGCTCGAATTTGCAAAGACACCGTCATCCCGAGCGGAGTCACCCCGAAGAGGCGGCGCAGTCGAAGGACCCTTTCTTGCCGTTTGCAATAAGTAAGGTCCCTCCACTACGCCTCGCTTCGCTCGGCTTCGGTCGGGATGACGGGATTTTTGCCGTTTGCAAGTACCGTGGGCGCTTGGGCAGGAACAGCCAGATCGGAGCCTGAACGTGGTCAACTTCGGTCTTTCGCTCAGCTTCCAGGTCCATCCTGGGATGGGCGAGAAATGGGACACCCCGTATCGCGAGAGCCTCGAGCTCGCGAGCGAAGCCAGCCGCCTGGGCTTCGATTCGATCTGGGCCAGCGAGCATCACGGCGAAGAGGATGGCTATTGCCCTTCGCCCATCGTCGCCTGCGCCGCGCTCGCTGCGGCCGCGCCGCGCTGCCGGATCGGCCAGGGCGTGGCGCTGGCGCCCCTGCACGGCCATCCGCTGCGCCTGGCCGAGGACCTGTCGGTGGTCGACAACATCTCGGGAGGGCGCATCGAGATCGGACTGGGGCAGGGATACCGCCCGGCCGAGTTCGAGAGCTTCGGCTGGAACTACAAGACGCGCACGCGGGCCTTCGAGGAGTCGCTGGACGTCCTGGGGCTGGCATGGCGCGGCGAACGCTTCGACTACGACGGCCGGATCCACAAGGTGAAGAGCGGCCTGCTGCGGCCGCCACCGGTCAGTCCCGGGCCGTTGCCGTTGTGGATCGGCGCCGCCGCCCCGAAGGCCCGCGCCCGCGCCGTGCGCTACAGGGCGGGGCTGATCGTGGCGCCACTGATTGAGCTGCAGCACCTCGCCCGGCAGATCAAGTCGTACGACGACGAGGCCGAGCGACAGAATGCCGGTCCGCTGCCGCATGCGCTGATGCGCGAGGTCCTGGTCGGCGAGTCGGCGGCCGATGCGATGAAGCGGCACCAGCCCTATATCGACCATGTCTATCGCGTGCAGTACGCGCCCGAGCGCACCGGCCAGACCTGGGTCGACCCCGCGACCGGCGAGCGCAAGCCACTCACCGGCGATAATCCACTCTACCTCTCCGAAGCCTTCATGCAGGACCGCTGGTTCCTCGGTTCGCCCGGCGAGATCGCCGCCAAGATGATCCACTGGCTGCCGCGCTTCTCGCTGGAACACTTCATCTTCCAGGGCCGCCAGCCCGGGATGACGCTACGTCATGCCGTCGACAGCCTGGAGGCGCTGGCGAAGGACGTCTTGCCGGTGGTTCGCAAAGCCCTCGGCTGATCGGATCGTGGTGTCACGTCGAGGAATTCATGCGCCCCGCACACACTTCTTGTCATCCTGAGCGCAGCGGAGGATCTCATCGCCAGAAGTTTCAAAGCACACTTTTGGCAAACGGCGATGAGGTCCTTCGCTGCGCTCAGGACGACAGAAGAGCGGCCCTGCAGGCCGCTCATCGCGATGAGGTCTACGCCTGGAAGAGTGCCAAGGTTAGCACCATGACGTGGGCGGCCTTGGTGCAACGAGAGTGGTCCGAAACGGTGGTTACACGCTACATTGCATAGCGGCCGGCTACGGCGAGCAAAGGAGGAGCCATGGCGACGCGCAACTGGCAGGTGAAGCGCCTCTCGGCGGCGTTGGGGGCCGAGGTGACCGGAGTGACCCTGGCCAAGGCCGATGCGACGGAGGCGGCCGACATCCGCCGCCTGCTTCACGAGCACATGGTGCTGTTCTTCCCTGCCCAGTTCATGAGCGCTGAAGATCACATCGCGTTCGGCCGGCATTTTGGCCTGCTCGAAGGCCATCCGAACCTGAAGGAGAGCACGCCCAAGGAACACCCCGAGTTGTTCCGGCTCGTGGCGAGCCAGGGCGGCATCGCCGACGAATGGCACACCGACCTCACTTTCCTACCGCGACCGGCGCTGATGTCGATCCTGAACATGAAGCAGTGCCCGGAGGTCGGCGGCGACACCATGTGGTCGAACCTGGTCGCCGCCTACGAAGGCCTGTCGCCGCCGCTCAAGCATCTGTGCGACGGGCTGAGCGCGCTGCACGATGCCCATCCGCACGATCGGGCGGATCGCATGGCCATCCATCCGGTGGTGCGCGTCGATCGCGAAAGCGGCCGCAAGGCGCTCTACGTGAACGAGCACTTCACGCGCCGGATCGTCGAGATGAGCGGTCCGGAGAGCGACCACCTGCTAGCCTACCTGACGCGCTGGGTGCAGCAGCCGCCCTTCACGGTCCGCTACCGCTGGACGGCCGGCACCATCGCCATGTGGGACAATCGCTTCACCCAGCACTACGTGATCAATGACTTTGTCGGCGAGCGGGTGATCGAGCGGGTGACGGTGATGGGCGATCAGGTGCGTGGCACCGCGCCGCGCTGGCGCCCCTGGCCGGAAGTGGTTGGCGGAACGTCGTCCATGAGCCGGCACGATCGGCAGCTCGTGCGCCATCTCAAGGCGCGCGCCGCCGACGCAGCCGAGTAGCGCCGACAGCCCGCGACATGTGAATCGGCGTCTTCGCTCTTCTCATCCTCCTCCCCAGCTTCGCTGGGGATGTGTCGCGTCATACGCGACGGAGGGGTCATGAGTCATGAAACGGGACTCATGGCTCTCGACCCCTCCGTCCGCGACTACGCGGACACCTCCCCAGCGAAGCTGGGGAGGAGAATGAAGGCGCCCGTCTTCAGGGATGACGGAAGAGGGACTTGCAATCACTTAACCGAAAGGTTAACTGTAATCCGAGCCCGTTCGAGGAGTACCCGATGAAGCTCTATTACGGCTGGGTCGTCGTCGCCGCCGGCGCCCTGATGGGCTGCGTGGCAATCGGCTCGGTGTTCTCGCTGGCGGTGTTCCTGCAGCCGATGGCCGACGCGACCCAGTGGTCGCGCACCGGCATCTCGAGCGCCATGACGATCGTCTTTCTGGCCATGGGGTTCGCGTCGTTCGGCTGGGGGGCGCTCACCGACCGTTTCGGGCCGATGCCGGTGGTGCTGGCCGGCGGCGTGCTGCTGGGCCTCGGCCTGCTGCTCGCCAGCCGGGCGACCAGCCTGATCGAGTTCCAGCTGATCTATGGCATCGTCGTCGGCGGTGCTGCCGGCGCGGTGTTCGTGCCGACCTTCGCCACCATCACCGGATGGTTCGAGAAGCACCGCAGCCTCGCCGTGTCGCTGGTGTCGGCCGGCATGGGCGTGGCGCCCATGACCGTGTCGCCCTTCGCGAGCTGGCTGATCACGCACTATGACTGGCAGGCAGCCCAGTTCGTGATCGCCATCGTCGCCTGGGCGGTGCTGGTGCCGACGGCTTTCCTCGTGCGCCGTCCGCCGCCGCAACCGGACGCGCGCGAGCGCATCGCACCCACATCGGGCGTGACGATGGGCGCCGCCGATTCCGACATGACGGCGGGCCAGGCGCTGCGTTCGCCGCAATTCTGGGTGCTGTCGCTCACCTATTTCTGCTGTTGTGCCACCCATTCCGGCCCGATCTTCCACACGGTGAGCTACGCCATTGCCTGCGGACTGCCGATGATGGCGGCGGTCACCATCTACAGCGTCGAGGGCCTGGCCGGCCTGGGCGGGCGCATCCTGTTCGGCCTGGCAGGCGATCGTTTCGGCGCCAAGCGGGTGCTGGTGATCGGCCTGTTCGCCCAGGCGCTGGGCGCGGGCGCCTACTTCTTCGTGCGCCAGCTCGGCGAGTTCTACGCCGTGGCGGCGGTGTTCGGCCTGATCTATGGCGGCATCATGCCGCTCTACGCCGTGATCGCACGCGAATACTTCCCGATGCGCATCATGGGCACGGTGCTCGGCGCGTCGACCATCTTCTCGAGTCTCGGCATGGCGCTCGGGCCGGTGGTCGGCGGCTGGATCTTCGACACGACCGGCGGCTACGGCTGGCTCTACATCGCCTCCGCCGGCATCGGCTTCGGCGCCATGGCGATCGCGCTCCTGTTCCCGCCCTATCCCTCGGCGCGCCCCGCCACCCAGCCGGCGTAGAAAGGGTTAAACAGCCGCGGGAACTTCCAGTGGTTGTCCGCGGTTGCTCTCCTAATCCCGGCGGGCAAGTGCTGGGACACAAGTTCGGCTTCAAGCGAAAGGACTGGTAATGGCAATCGCCAAGAACACGATTTGCGTCTGGTACGACAAGGATGCCGAGGCGGCCGCCCGCTTCTACGCAAAGACGTTTCCCAACAGCGCGGTCGGGGCGATCCATCGTGCACCCAGCGACTATCCGTCCGGCAAGAAGGGCGATGTGTTGACGGTGGAGTTCACGGTCGCGGGCGTTGCCTGCCTCGGTCTCAACGGTGGACCGGCGTTCAAGCACACCGAGGCGTTCTCGTTCCAGATCTCCACCGAGGATCAGGAGGAGACCGATCGGTATTGGAACGCCATCGTCGGCAACGGCGGCCAGGAGAGCGCGTGCGGATGGTGCAAGGACAAATGGGGCATCTCCTGGCAGATCACGCCACGCGTGCTGATGGAGGCGATGGCCGCCGGCGGTGCCGAAGCAAAGCGCGCCTTCGATGCGATGATGGACATGAAGAAGATCGATGTCGCCGCCATCGAGGCTGCGCGGCGTGGCTGACGGAGCACGCATATCCCTCCCCCGTAATCGGAGGAGGAGGCCCGAAGGGCCGGGGGAAGGCTGCAGTCGAGATTTTTCCGATTCCAACGTCGGACTCCGAACCATCTCGACTGAGGCTTTCCCCCACCGCCACTGACGGGGCACCTCCCCCGTCATACGGCGATGACGGGAGAGGAAAAGGGGATGCGCGTCCTCCCGGGCGCTCGATTGACTCGGCGAAAACTCCCCATCATCCTTCCTGAACCGCTCCAGTAGTACGACCGCGTTCGCTCTGGGAGGGTCTCATGACGGCGTGCCGATCTTGGCAGTTGCGTCGCGTGGTTTTCCGTTCCTTCCTTGTCCTCGGCATCGCCCTCGGTTTGGCGTCGCCTGTTGCCGCCGGGTCGCCGGCGGGCCGCGTGACAATCGCCTGGCATGTGACGATCTCGCCGAGCTGGTTCGATCCGTCGAGCGCGCCGCCGCAGATCACGCCGTTCGGCATGCTCTACGCCATCCACGACGCGCTCGTGCGGCCCTATCCCGGGCAAAAGATGGGCCCGAGTCTCGCCGAGTCGTGGCAGGAAAGCCCGGACGGCAAGACCTACGAGTTCAAGCTGCGTCCCGGCCTCACGTTCCACAACGGCGATCCGGTGACCACGGAGGACGTGAAGTTCAGCTTCGAGCGCTACAAGGGCGCGGGCGCCAAGATCCTGCACGACGCGGTCGACCGCGTCGAGATCGTCGATGCCCGGGTGGTGCGCTTCCATCTGAAGGCGCCGTGGCCTGACTTCATGACCTTCTACGGCACGACCGCGACGGCGGCGGGCCTCGTCGTGCCCAAGAACTACCTGACCCAGGTCGGCGAGGAGAACTTCCGCAAGAAGCCGGTCGGCGCCGGCCCGTACAAGTTCGTCGGCAGCAAGCCCGGCGTGGAGGTCGAGTTGGAGGCGTTTCCCGCCTACTGGCGTCGCGTGCCGGCCGTGAAGACCGTGATCATGAAGAGCGTTCCCGAGGCGACGGCGCGCGCCGTCATGCTGAAGACCGGCGAAGCCGACATCGCCTATGTGCTCGACGGTCCCGAGGCCGAGGATATCCAACGCGATTCGCGCTTCAAGGTGGTGTCGTCCAAGCACGCATCGATCTTCTGGATCGAGATGACGGAGCAATGGGACGCCGCCTCGCCGTGGCACGACAAGCGGCTTCGCCAGGCGGTGAATCTGGCGCTCGACCGCAAGCGGATCAACGAGGCGGCGTGCCTGGGCTTTTGCCCGCCGGCTGGCGTGATCGTGCCGCGCGTCATGGACTTCGCGCTTCAGGTCGATCCGCCTCCGTATGATCCCAGCAAGGCGAAGAAGCTGCTCGCCGAGGCCGGCTATCCCAAGGGGATCGACGGCGGCGAGTTCGCGGCGATCCCGGGTTTCCCGACAGTGGCCGACTCCGTCGTGAACGACCTCAACGCCGCCGGCATCCGCGTCCGTCAGCGGCCGATGGAACGCGCGGCCTTCTATGCCGCCTGGCGGGAGAAAAAGCTGCGCGGCCTGTTCATGACCGCGGTCGGCAATTCCGGCAACGCCGCGAGCCGGGTCGAGTCGTTTATCCAGTCGAAGGGTGCCTACGCCTACGGCGGCTATCCCGACATAGACGAGCTGTTCCAGCGCCAGGCGTCGGAGCGCGACGTCAAGCGGCGCGAGGCGCTGCTCCACGAGATCCAGAAGCTCACGATCGAGCGTGCGATGTTCGCGCCGGTCATGGACCTGCGCGTCCTGATCGGCATCGGCCCGCGCATCGCCAAGCACACGATCACCGACGTCTGGATGAGCCCGTTCGCCTCGAACGAGGACATCGAGCTGAAGCCGTAGGAACCGCTGGGGGCGCGCCGCTCCCGTGGCGCTCATGCTCATGTGGACCGCGGGCGTCCCGCCCGCTCATGCGTCCTTGCTGTCATCTGGGCACTGACGAGGTGCAGACATCCTCTTTTCCTCCCCCCGTCATCGGGCGGAACGCCCGCGGTCCGCATGAGCGACACGGAATGGCGCGCGCCCAGCGAAGAGTCAAAACGTCAGCGCGTACGCCGCCTCCTCGGTGTAAATCGAGCCGTTGCGGCCGGTGCGGCTGGAGTAGAGCGCGAAATGGTCGGCGATCCACGGGCCGGCCCTGAAGGTCGAATGGCTGGCCATGAACTGCGCCAGGTGGTGGCCGGTCTCAGCACCGTTGCCGAAGCGCGCCAGGGTGACGTGGGGGCGGTACTTGCGGCGCTCGACCTCGATGCCGCAGTTGCGTGCCACCGTTGCCACTTTCTGCTGCAGCCAGTCGAGCCGGTCGCTGCGCTCGACGGTGGCGACCAGCGCGCGCGGCTGCTTGCCGCTGCTGAACTGCTCGACGCCGGCGAGCGCCACGGCGAAGCGCGGGCCGGCGATGTCGGCCAGCTCCTCCTCGAGGTCGCGCATGACGGCACCCTGCACTTCGCCCGCGAAGCACAAGGTGACGTGCAGGTTCTCCGGCGGCAGCCAGCGCGCGTCGGGCACGCCCGACTGCAGCGCCATGAGCTCGTCGGCGATCTCGTCAGGGACGGGCAGGGCGACGAACAGACGCGGCATAGTCGTCGAGGTTTCGGGTGACGAAGGGCAGGAGACGGGCGACGACGATGTCGACGCCCTTGGCATTGGGATGGATTCCGTCCGGCTGGTTGAGCGCCGGATCCTGGGCGACGCCGTCGAGAAAGAACGGATAGAACGGCACGCCGTGCTTGTCGGCGAGGCGCTGGAAGGCGCCGTCGAACTGCTTGGCGTACTCCGGGCCGAAGTTGCGCGGCGCCAGCATGCCGGCCAGCCATACCGTCACACCGGCCCGCTTCAGCTTCCCGATGATGGCGTCGAGGTTGCGCTCGGTCGCTGCCGGATCGAGGGCGCGCAGCGCATCGTTGCCGCCCAGCTCGACGATCACGATGTCGGGCTTGTCGGCCAGCATCCAGTCGACCCGGGAGAGGCCGCCCGCGGTGGTGTCGCCCGACACGCCGTGATTGATCACCGTGACGTTGCGGCCGGCCGCCTTCAGCGCCGCCTCGAGGCGGGCGGGGATCGCCTGGTCGGGCTTGAGCCCATAGCCGGCGGCCAGGCTGTCGCCCAGAAAGGCGAGCTTGACCGGCGTGGCCGGCTTGCTCGGCGCATTTTGTGCATGGGCAGGCGAAAAGCACAGCGCAATCGTGATCAGCAGCGAATTGACCATCGCCGCAAAACGACCATATGCAGACTTGACACTCATGGCCTCTGTTCCGGAACCCGTTGCCTTGGCGCCCATCGTCCGTCTCTCCGACGTCCATCTCGACATGGCAAGCGATGCCGGCACGGTCAATATCCTGCGCGGCGTGAGCCTGGACATCGCCGCCGGCGAGATCGCCGCAGTGGTGGGTCCCTCGGGCGCGGGTAAGTCGAGCCTCATGATGGTGGCGGGTGGCCTCGAGCGGGCAAGCTCCGGCCGCGTCGAAGTGGCGGGCCACGATCTCGGGCCGCTCGACGACGATGCGCGGGCGCGCCTGCGGCGCGATCACATCGGCATCGTCTTCCAGGGCTTTCATCTCATCCCGACCATGACCGCACACGAGAACGTTGCCCTGCCGCTCGAGTTCGCTGGCCGTGGCGATGCCTTCGCGCTCGCCGAGGCGGCGCTGCGGCGCGTCGGGCTCGGCCATCGCATCGGCCACTATCCGGCGCAGCTGTCGGGCGGCGAGCAGCAGCGCGTCGCCGTGGCGCGCGCCTTCGTCGGCCGGCCGAGGCTCCTGCTGGCCGACGAGCCGACGGGCAATCTCGACGGCAGCACCGGCAAGCAGGTCATGGACCTCCTGTTCGAGCTGGCGCGCGCCGACCAGGCGACGCTGATCCTGATCACCCACGACATGGTCTTGGCCGATCGCTGCGACCGCATCCTGCGCATCGCCGACGGCCTGCTGGTCAGCGACGAACGTCCGGCAGCGGCGCTGGCGGCGCAGTGATGGTCGTGCTCATGCGGACCGCGGGCGTCCCGCCCGCTCATGATCATGAACATGAGCGGGCGGAACGCCCGCGGTCCATATGACCATGACCCCTCCGCCCCGCAAGACGGGGCACCTCCCCGGCGAAGCTGGGGAGGAGGGCAAGACGAGAAGCCCGCGCCTGCCGCTCGCCATCCGCCTCGCCGCGCGCGAGATGCGCGGCGGGCTTGCCGGCTTTCGCCTGTTCCTGGCCTGTCTGGCGCTGGGCGTGGCGGCGATCGCCGGCATCCTGAGCTTCAGCCGTGCCGTCGAGGAAGGACTGCGGGCCGACGCGCGCGAGATCCTGGGCGGCGATGTCGCGGTCTCGCTGCTCTACCGCGAGGCGACGCCCGAGCAGATCGAGTTCATGAAATCGCGCGGCCAGTTCGTGCGCTGGATCGACAGCCGGGCGATGGCGCGGCCGGTCAAGCCGGAGGGCCGGCCCACGCTGGTGCAGATGAAGGCGGTCGAGGCGGCCTATCCCTTGTACGGCGTCATCGAGCTGAAAGGCGGCGGCACGCTCGGCGCTGCGCTGGCCGAGCGCGACGGCGTGTGGGGCGCCGTGGTCGAAGAGTCGGCGCTCAGGCGCATGAACCTCGCGCTCGGCGATCGCCTGCGCGTAGGCGACGCCACGGTCGAGGTGCGCGATGTGCTGGCGCGCGAGCCCGATCGCGGGCTGAACGCCTTCGCAAGCCTCGGCCCGCGCCTGATGATCCCGTTCGCGGCGGTGGCCGAGAGCGGGCTGGTGCAGCCCGGCAGCCTGCTCAACTGGGAGTACCGCCTGCGCCTGCCGCAGGGAACGTCGGATAAGGCCACGATCGCGGCGCTGAAGAGCCGCTTTCCCGACGCCGGATGGCGGGTGAGGGGGCTCGCGGAGGCCGGCGGCGGCATCCGCTTCTGGCTCGACCGGCTGACCCAGTTCATCGGCCTGATCGGCCTGTCCTCACTGCTGGTCGGCGGCGTCGGCGTCGGCAATGCGATCGCGAGCTTCCTCACCGGCCGGCTGCGCACCATCGCCATCCTGAAATGCCTCGGCGCGCCCGAGCGCCTGGTCTTCTCGACCTACTTCGTGCAGCTGGCGGCGCTGGCGCTGCTCGGCGTGCTGCTCGGCGTCGTGATCGGCGGGGCGCTGCCGTTCCTCGCCCAGTCGCTGATCGCCGACGTGCTGCCGGTGCGCGCGCGGGTCGCGCTCTATGCCGCGCCGCTCGCCGTCGCCGGGGCGTTCGGCCTCCTGGTGGCGCTGCTGTTCACCCTGGTGCCGCTCCTGCGGGCGCGCCGCATTCCCGCCGCGACCCTGATGCGCGGCGCCGTGGTCGGCGTCGCCGGGCGCCTGCCGTGGCGCGATGCCCTGCCGATCCTCGCCGTGGTGCTGGCGTTGGCGGCCTTCACCATCTTCACCGCCGACTCCAGGCGCATCGCCGGCTGGTTCGTGCTCGGTGCGGTCGGTGCCTTCATCGCCTTTCCGTTGCTGGCGCGACTCCTGATGCTTGTGGCGGCGCGCGCGGGCAAGCCGCGGCTGGCCGGGCTCAGGCTGGCGCTCGCCAACCTGCACCGGCCGGGCGCGCCGACGCCGATCGTCATGCTGTCGCTCGGGCTCGGCCTCACCGTGCTGGTGGCGACGGCGCTGATCGAGGGCAATCTGCGCGAGCAGCTGACGCGGCGCATCCCGAGCGACGCGCCGGCGTTCTTCTTCGTCGACATCCAGTCGAGCCAGATCGCCGAATTCGAGAAGACGCTGGCCGCCATTCCCGGCGCCGGCCCGCTCGACAAGGTGCCGTCGCTGCGCGGCCGCATCGTCAAGATCGGCGGCAAGCCGGTGAGCGAGATCGCAGTGCCGTCGGAGGCGCGCTGGGCGGTCGAAGGCGATCGCGGCGTCACTTACTCGGCGACGCCGCCCGAGGGCTCGCGCATCGTCGCCGGCCAATGGTGGCCGCCGGACTATCGCGGGCCGCAGCTCATCTCGTTCGACGAGGGGCTGGCCCGCGCCTTCGGTCTGGGTCTCGGCGACACGATCACGGTGAACGTGCTGGGCCGCGACATCGAGGCGACGATCGCTTCGCTGCGGCGCATCGAATGGACGACGCTCGCCATCAATTTCGTGTTCGTCTACTCGCCCGGCCTGCTCGACAAGGCGCCGCACACGTTCCTCGCCACGGTGAAGGCCAAGCCGGGAGCCGAGGATGCGATCTTCGCCGCCGTCACCGACCAGTTCCCCAACGTCACCGTGGTGCGCATTCGCGACGCCATCGAGACCGCGGCGGGCGTGCTGGGCAATATCGGCCTGGCAAGCCGGGTCATCGGCTTCCTCAGCATCCTGGCCGGCGTGCTGGTGCTGGCCGGCGCCATGCTGGCGACCCAGCAGCGGCGGGTGCACGAGGCCGTGGTGATGAAGGTGCTGGGCGCCACGCGGGCGCGCATCGCGGGCATCTTCGCCTGGGAGTTTGCCGCTCTCGGCATCGCCACCGCGCTGGCGGCGCTGGGTGTCGGCACGGTGGCCGCGTACTTCGTGATCAATCGCCTGATGGGGCTGGACTGGACGTTTTTGCCGGCCGTCGCTGTGGCGGTCGCCGTGGGCGCCACGGCGCTGACCCTGGCCTTCGGGCTGGCCGGCACGCTGGGCGCCCTGCGCCAGCGGCCGCTCGCGTTACTGCGCAATGAATGACCAATAAATCTCTGTAATTTGTAAACGATTCGCAACCTTTGCGGCTCTAAAGACTATTGATTCATACGGTCTGAGTGACCAAATTGACGGGCAATGGGGCTCGCCAACGAGGCCCCGTGGAGGCTGAGGAGCAAATGGCGAATACCAACTTCGGAATGTTCAACCGCGCCGGCACTGTTGCCGACCAGGCAGCGTTCGATGTCGGCCTGCGCGCCCACATGGTGCGCGTCTACAATTACATGGCCTCGGGGCTCGCCCTGTCGGGCATCGTGGCCGTTGGCCTGTTCAGCTCGGCCGAGCTTGCCGGCTTGTTCTTCCAAGTGCAGGGCACGCGCGTCGTTGGCCTGAACATGCTCGGCTGGATCGCGATCTTCGCGCCGCTCGGCTTGCTGCTGCTCGTCTCGTTCCGGGCGGCGTCGATGAGCGTGGGCGCGATACAGGCCGTCTACTGGGCTGTGACGGCCCTGATGGGCGTCAGCATGTCGCTGCTGCTGTTCCGCTACACCGGCGCATCGGTGGCCCGCACGTTCTTCATCACCGCGGCCGCGTTCGGTGCGCTGAGCCTTTACGGCTACACCACCAAGCGCGACCTGTCGGCGATGGGCAAGTTCCTGTTCATGGGACTGATCGGCCTGATCCTGGCCGGCTTGGTCAACATGATCTGGCCGTCCGGCACGATGAGCTTCGTCATCTCGGCCGTCGGCGTGCTGATCTTCTCGGGCCTGATCGCTTACGACACCCAGAAGATCAAGGAGCAGTATGCCGAGGCCTGGGGCACTGACACCTTGGAGAAGGTCGCGGTGTTTGGCGCTCTGAGCCTCTACCTCGACTTCGTGAACCTGTTCCAGTTCCTCATGGCCTTCCTCGGACAGGAACGCGAGTAGCACTCACCGATCGATTGATCGTCGAGACGCCCGGGCCGCAAGGCTCGGGCGTTTTGCTGTGGGGCTCGTGGCGACATCTCCTCTTCCTGACGACACTCGCCATTGCCGATGACCAGGGGCCGTCGTCATCATTGCGGCGTTCCGCACCGGCCACCTGACGCCGGTCGCCCTGACCTTCTCCGGCATTGTCATTGTTGGCCTGGCGGAACCTCAACCTTTCCGGCGTGCGCAGCCTTGCCCCCACCTCGTGCCGGGCGTCGTGCTGGGGCGTGTCGGTGCTCGAGTCGGGTGTCCATGCCACCCTGGCCGGCGTCGATGCTGCTCAGCCCTGCGTCCCGAAGTTGAGTGGGGCAATTGCGCGGCCGTTCGGCCGGCCTATAGATTACCGTCATGCGGCGGACATCGTACGAACAGATGAACTGCTCGATCGCGTCGGCGCTCGATATCGTCGGCGAACCTTGGACGCTGTTGATCGTGCGCGACGCTTTCTACGGCGTGCGCCGCTTCGACGACTTCCATGAAAATCTCGGCATCGCCCGCAACGTGCTGACGGTGCGTCTGAAAAAGCTCGTCGAGGTCGGCATCTTCCGCAAGATCGCCTACCAGACACGGCCGCTGCGTCACGAATACAGGCTGACCGACAAGGGCGCGGCGCTGTTCGGCGTGATCGTCGGACTGAAGCAGTGGGGCGATCGCTACGGCGCCGCGGCGCGCAGCGGCAAGCCCATGGAGCTGGTGAACCGCACCGACGGCCGGCCGCTCGATCCGGTGCTGATCGACGCCGACACCGGCCAGCGCATGGAGCTCACCAACGTGCGCGCCGTGGCCGGCCCCGGCGCCGACCAGGCAACACGCGCCTTCTTCGAGCGCCTCGCCGTCAATCGCGCCGGGCGTTGATGAACCCAGGTTCGTGAGCGCAATTCCCGTTTTTGGGATGAGTCGTCCCGATGCGGTTGCTGCGGAGTGGACACGTCTCAGCCTGGACCGGATTGGGGTGGTTCTTGGCGCATTCCGGGGGGAGCCGGGTTGACGTCGCGCAAATCTCGTCTAGCTTGGCGAGAGCTGGCGGCGATCGGTTGCCGGTGACTGCGCGGCATCATGGAGGATGGATCATGCGCATGGTCGGGCTTGCAGCCGAGGCCGTTTTCGGCCGCTTCGGCGCCCGCGGGCGGTTCGGCTGTTCGTCGTGCCTGCGAGCGAAGCTGACGGAAAACGCCCGACTGACACAAAGCCACCTTCCACATCGTCATTTGCGTCAATCGCAAGCCTTTGATTCCAAAGGGGCGCTGACGCAAAGACGCAAATGACGCAAAATTCGGGCGTGAAAAGTATCCCGAGGAGCTCTCCTTGCCCGCCCATGAATCCGAGCGGGCGAGACGCCCGCGGTCCGGGAGAAAGCCCGCGATCCGCCTTTTTGGACCGCGGACATCTTGCCCGCTCATGAATCCGAGCGGGCGAGACGCCCGCGGTCCGGGAGAAAGCCCGCGATCCGCCTTTTTGGACCGCGGACATCTTGCCCGCCCATGAATCCGAGCGGGCGAGACGCCCGCGGTCCGGGAGAGAGCCCGCGATCCGCCTTTTTGGACCGCGGGCATCTTGCCCGCTCATGAATCCGAGCGGGCGAGACGCCCGCGGTCCGGGAGGGCGCCCGCGGTCCGGGAGAGGCCCCGCGGTCGGCATCAACGAGAGCCGTCACTCCTTCTCGATCAGCTTGCCGTCGAGCGTGCGGCGCGCGCGTTCCTCGTCCTGCCTGTCGGCAGCTTTCTGGGCCTTGGTGCGGCCGAAGCGGCGCCGGTTGGCGTCGGCCTCGTTCTCGCGGTCGCGCCGTGCCTTGTCCCTGCGGGCGCGTCGCAGGTTGACGATCTCCGCCATCGTTCGTCTCGCCTGTGGAATAACGCCAGAAGTCTATGCCGTGTCGGGCGCCGATGCGCTACTCTTAGCATGACTCCGGGTACAGGAGCGGGTCATGGCCAGTTCGCTTCGCAAGAAAGTCCTGATCGGCAGCGGTAGCGTCATCGCCCTCCTGGTCGTCGTGCTGATCGCCCTCCCGTTCTTCATCGACGTCAACGCCTTCAAGCCGCAGATCGCCGCCGAAGTGAAGAAGGCGACCGGCCGCGAGCTGCTGATCGACGGGCCGATCGAGCTGTCACTGTTGCCGAGCCCGGTTGTCACGGTCCAGGGCGTGAAATTCTTCAACGCGCCGGGCTCGAAGAACGCCAATATGGTCGAGGTCAAGTCGGTCACGGTGAAGCCGGCCATCCTGCCCCTCCTGAGTGGCGGCATCGAGGTCGACGAGGTGACTCTGGTCGAGCCCAAGATCGTCCTGGAGGTCAATGCCGCCGGCAAGCCGAACTGGGAGTTCACGCCATCGGTTGCGGAGGCCAAGCCGGCGGCGCCCAAGCCCGGCCCGGCCCGGCCGCTGTCGCTCGGCCGGCTCACCATCGATAACGGCACGCTGATCTTCAGCGACGCCAAGGCGGGCCTCTCGGTGGTCGCCGAGAAGGCCAACTTCACCGCCTCGGTCGGCTCGCTCGACGGGCCCTATTCGTTGGCCGGCAGCGCCACGGTGAACGGCTCGCCGCTCGCCGTCGACCTCGCCGTCGGCCCCAGGGGGCAGTCCGGCCACAGCGCCGACCTGTCCTTGCAGGTCGGCGGTGGGCGGCTGGCCTTCAAGGGTACGCTGAGCGAGCTCGGTCCGAACGCGCGCCTGGCCGGCACGGCCTCTGCAGCCGCCGAGTCCCTATCTGCGTTCGTCGGCACCCTGTCGAAGCTGGTCGGACAGCCCGAGCCGGTGCTGCCGCCGCTGCTCGTCGGCAAGTTCAGCTTCGACGGTGGCATCGAGGCGTCGCAGGCTGCCTTCGCGGCCAAGAATTTCAAGGTCGTGCTCGGGCAGGACAGCGGCTCGGGCTCGGTGTCCGTGTCGATGAAGCCGGAACTGGCGATCGATGCCAGGCTCGCGCTGCCCAAGATCGATTTCGATCGCACGCTGGCGGTGATGTCGCAAGCCGCTGCACCCTCCGCGGCGGCGAGGCCGGCGACCGCCACGCCGGCGGCACCTGCGGCATCGTCAGGCGGCCTGCCGGCCAATCTCACCCTCAAAGCGATGCTCGAGATCGGCGAGCTGATCTACAACAAAAAGCCCGTGCGCAACGTCGCGCTGGAACTCGACGCCAAGGGCGGCGCGGTCGCTGTCCCGAAGCTCACGGCGACGCTGCCCGGCGACATGGTGCTGCAGGCGCGCTCGACCCTGTCGGGCGACCCGGCGCGGCCCACCGTGTCGGGCGAGTTCAGCCTGGTCGGTCCCAAGCTGCGCGAAACCCTTGCCTGGCTCGAGGTCGACGTCGCCTCGGTGCCGCAGAGCAAGCTCAACCGGCTCAACGTCAAGGGCCGCATGGCGTCGAGCGGCGGCAAGGTGCAGGTCAGCGGCGTCACCTTCGAGGTCGACGATCTCAAGGGTACCGGCGGCATCACCGTGACACTCGGCGTGCCCCTGGCGATCGCAGTCAGCGTCGACATCGACACGATGGATCTCGATTCCTACCTGGCGCCGCCGCCGCAGAAGCCTGCTTCGGCGGCGGCCAAGCCGGCCGGTCCGGCGGTCGCCGGCCCGACGGTTGCACTCAAGGCCAAGGTCGCCAAGCTGATCTATCGCAAGGACACGATCGGCGGCATCGATGTCGACATCGCCCTGCAGGGTACGACGCTGCGCCTGAACGACATCAAGGTCGGCAACCTCGTGGGCGCCCGGCTGGCGGTGCGCGGCTCGGTCGCAAATTTCCAGTCGGCGATGCCGCGGCCCGACATCGCCTTCAATTTCGAGGCGCCCGACATGGGGCGCGTCCTCAAGCTTGCCGGCACCACCGCGCCGTCCGGGCTCGGTCTGGTGGCCGCGAGCGGCGGCGTTTCAGGCACCCTCGAGCAGCTCGCGCTGCGAGAGTTCACGGTGACCGGAATGGGCCAGAGCGTGCGGGCGAGCGGCACGCTTTCGCTGCCCGGGGCGGCCCAGGGGGCGCTGAAGTCGGTCGGCTACAAGGGCAATATCACGCTCAACGGCCAGGCTCTCGGAGGCGCGGTCGATGTCGCCCTGGCCGGCGCCAGGCCCAACATCGTGGCCGACCTCAAGGCGGCGACACTCGATCTCGACCGGATCGGCGGCGCGCCGGCGGCGCGACCCGCAGGTCGCGGCAAGCCGGCGGCCGCAGCCAAGCCGATCGACACCGGGCCGCTGCGCAGCGTCGACGGCAGCTTCAGGCTGCAGGCCGGGACCCTGATCAGCGCGCCGATGCGCATCGCCAACGCCGACCTGGCGGCCACCCTCAAGGACGGCGTCCTCACCATTGGCCATTTCAAGGGCGGCCTGTTCAGCGGCTCGCTCGCCTTCTCGGGCGTCGTCAACGGCAGCCAGCCGGCGCTCTCGCTCGACCTCAAGGGCGACGTCAACGGCATCTCGCTCAGCGAGATGCTGCGCACCACGTCGGGCTCGAACCAGTTCGGCAGCGCCATCAAGGTGACGATCGACGGCCGGCTCAACGCCAACGGCATCACGGTGCGGGCGGCCGGCGCGACCGCCGCCCAGATCCGCGGCTCGCTGGCGGGCGGCGCCAATCTCGGCGGCCACATTTTCGTCGGCGCCGACAAGGCGCTGCAGATCCTCGGTGGCGCAGCGACGGGCGCGGCAAGCGGCGTGATCGACAACACGCTGGGCAACGTCCTGGGCGCGATCGGCCAGAAGGGCAATCTCGGCGTCGGCAACCTCCTGAACGCCATCTCGCTGGTGCTGAACCGCTTCGTCAACCATGACAGCCCCATCTCGGGTCATGTCGACATCGCAGGCGGCGTGCTGACGGACAAGGGCCTGGTCGTGCGCGGCAATCGCGCGACCGCGAACATCGATACGCGGACCAATCTGGTGAGCTCGACGACCGATACGACCATCACCTTCACCATCGCCGAGGATCCATCGGCCGCCTACCTGATCACCACCGCGCGCGGCCCGACCTCCTCGCCGTCGCTCAACGTGGTGCGCGGCACCGCCAAGGATCCGCCGGGCATGGTGAATACGCTGCCCGGAGTCGGTAATGTGTTGCCGGGCGGGCAGAACTCTCCGGTGCCGGGCGTGCCGATCCCGAACGTCCCCATTCCCGTCCCCAAAATTCCCAACATCTTCGGCCGCTGAGAGGTTTTCTTGCTCGATCGTTTGTTGACCGTGCTGCGCGCGCGGTTCGGAACCGCGCCGGCGCTCACCGAGGAGCCGCGCGGCGTCGATGTCCTGGCCGACATGGCCAACCGTCGGGTCATCCGGCGCTATCTCGACAAGCCGGTCGATCCGGCGCTGCTCGACACGCTCTGCGCGGTGGCACTGTCGGCGCCGTCCAAGAGTGATCTTCAGCAGGGGGACATCGTGATCGTGTCCGACAAGGGCCAGCGCGAGAAGCTCGAGGCCCTGCTGCCCGACAATCCCTGGGTCAAGGCGGCGCCGGTCTTCCTGGTGTTCTGCGGCAACAACCGTCGCCACCGCCTGCTGTTCGACTGGCGCAAGCGGCCGTTCGTGAACGACTATCTCGACCCGTTCTTCAACGCCGCGGTCGATGCCGGAATCGTGCTGGCGACCTTCACCGCCGCCGCTGATCGGGTGGGGCTGGGCAGCTGCCCGATCAGCGCCATCCGCAACCATGCCGCCAAGGTCTCGGACATCCTCGGGCTTCCCCAGCACGTGTTTCCGGTTGCGGCACTCGGTGTCGGCTGGCCGTCGTTCGAGGGCGTCATGAGCCCCCGGCTCGGGCTCGACGTCACCATCCACCGCGACCGCTACGACGAGCAGGGCCTCGCCGACAAGATCGCGGCCTACGACAAGCGGCGCGAGGCGGTGCAGCCCTATCGCACCCAGCGCTATGTCGAGAAGTTCGGCGAAAGCGCGGAATACGGCTGGTCGGAGGACAAGGCCCGGCAATATTCGGTGCCGGAACGGGCCGATTTCGGAGCATTCGTGCGCGCCAAGGGGTTCAAGCTGGAGTGATCGTGCGTGTGTCAGTGCGCCTCATATGGACCGCGGGCGTCCCGCCCGCTCATGATGATGAAGGATGAGCGGGCGGGACGTCCGTGGTCCGGAAGATTTGATCATGACATAAGCGGGCGAGACGCCCGCGGTCCAAAACGAGGGCCCGCGATGCGTCAGCGCGTCTCGTCCCGCCGGCGTTTCAAGGCCTCGAGCACATGCAGCCTGAGCGCGCTCGACAGGTTGGTCGACCCGCCGCCGGCGGCGCGCGCGTGATCGACCTCGGCGATCAGGGCGTTGAGCGACTGGCTGCGCCCATGGGCGAGCGCCGCCAGTTCGGTCCAGAAGGCATCCTCGAGCGACACCGAGGTGCGATGGCCGTCGATGGTGACCGAGCGCTTGCGCATGGCTCGACTGTGGCAGCGTCAAGTCGCCTCCTCAACCTGCCTTGCCGCCGTCATAGAGCGTGCGTATAAGCGCGCCCAACAACCCCGGACACATTTATGGAAATCCGTAACGTCGCGATCATCGCGCACGTCGACCATGGCAAGACGACCCTCGTCGACTGCCTGCTGAAGCAGAGCGGTACCTTTCGCGACAACCAGCAGGTCGCCGAGCGGGCGATGGACTCGAACGATCTCGAGCGCGAGCGCGGCATCACCATCCTCGCCAAGGCGACCTCGGTGGTGTGGCGCGACGTGCGCATCAACATCGTCGACACGCCGGGCCACGCCGATTTCGGCGGCGAGGTCGAGCGCATCCTGTCGATGGTCGACGGCGTGGTGCTGCTGGTCGATGCCGCCGAAGGGCCGCTGCCGCAGACCAAGTTCGTGCTCGGCAAGGCGCTCAGGCTCGGGCTGCGGCCGATCGTGCTGATCAACAAGGTCGACCGACCCGATGCCCGCGCCCACCAGGTGCACGACGAGGTGTTCGACCTGTTCGCCGCCCTCGAGGCGAGCGACCGCCAGCTCGACTTCCCGACCCTGTTCGCCTCGGCCAAGCAGGGCTGGGCGGCCGATTCGCTGGAGGCCGAGCGGGTCGACATGACGCCGCTGTTCGACCTCATCCTGCGCCACGTGCCGGCGCCGCACATCGAGGCCGACAAGCCGCTGCGCATGCTGGTGACGACGCTCGAGTCCGACTCCTTCCTCGGCCGCATCCTGACCGGCCGCATCCAGTCGGGCGTGCTCAGGCCTAACACCATCCTGAAGGCGCTGAGCCGCGACGGCGGCGAGATCGAGCAGGCGCGCGTCACCAAGGTGCTGGCCTTCCGCGGCCTGGAGCGCCAGGCGCTCGACCAGGCCGAGGCGGGTGACATCGTGGCGGTGGCCGGCTTCAAGACTGCGACCGTGGCCGACACGATCTGCGATCCCGCCGTCGAATGGGCGCTGCCCGCCCAGCCGGTCGATCCGCCGACGCTGGCCATGACCTTCTCGGTCAACGATTCGCCGCTCGCCGGCCGCGAGGGCGACAAGGTGACGACGCGCATGATTCGCGCCCGCCTGATGCGCGAGGCCGAGGGCAATGTCGCGATCCGCGTGCGCGACACCGACAACACGGATTCGTACGAGGTCGCCGGGCGCGGCGAGCTGCAGCTCGGCGTGCTGATCGAGACCATGCGCCGCGAGGGCTTCGAGCTCGCCGTCGGCCGTCCGCGCGTGCTGTTCGAGAACGATCCGGTGACCGGCCAGCGGCTCGAGCCGATCGAGGAGGTCGTGATCGACGTCGACGACGCCTACACCGGCGTCGTGGTCGAGCAGATCTCGACCCGCAAGGGCGAGCTGCAGGACATGCGGCCGTCGGGTGCCGGCAAGACCCGGCTGGTGTTCCATGCCCCGTCGCGCGGCCTGATCGGCTATCACGGCGAGTTCCTGACCGACACCCGTGGCACCGGCGTGATGAACCGCCTGTTCCACAATTACGGGCCCTATCGCGGCCCGATCCCGGGCCGGCGCAACGGCGCGCTGATCGCCAATGCCGAGGGCACCGCGGTGGCCTATGCGCTGTGGAACCTCGAGGAGCGCGGGCCGATGTTCATCGATCCGGGCACGGCGGTGTACGAGGGCATGCTGATCGGCGAGCACAGCCGCGGCAACGACCTCGACGTCAACGTGCTGAAGGGCAAGCAGCTCACCAACATCCGCGCCGCCGGCAAGGACGAGGCGGTGCGGCTCACTCCGCCCCGCCGCATGTCGCTCGAGCAGGCGATCGCCTACATCGAGGACGACGAGCTGGTCGAGGTGACCCCGAAGTCGATCCGTCTGCGCAAGCGCTTCCTCCATCCGGAGGATCGCAAGCGTGCCAAGAAACAGGCGGCTGCTGCCGCCGCAGAATAGGTAGGACCCTTGAACAATCGCGATACTTTTTCCGACCGCCTCGAAAACCAGGCCAAGGCCCGTCAGGCCCTGCTCGAGCGCTCCCGGGCGAAGGACCCGACCAACGATCCCGACTTCGCCGCCCGCCAGGAGGCCCGCGCCGCCGCGGCCCGCCTGCGCGAGCAGCGCGAGGAGGAGCGCCGCAACGCCCGGCTCGCCGAACGCGCCAAGGCGATCGCCGATCGGGAGGCAAAAAAGGCCGAGAAGATCAATCGCGAGGCCGAGGAGGCCAAGGCCGCCCTGCGCGCGCAGATCGAGCTGCTGGCGGCCCAGAAGGCGACCCGCGACGCCCGCTACGCCGCCCGCAAGGCGCGCAAGAAGTAGGCTCTTCATTCTCCTCCCCAGCTTCGCTGGGGAGGTGGCCGCGTAATCGCGGACGGAGGGGTCATGGTCTTCCGGACCGCGGGCATCCCGCCCGCCCATGCTCATGAAATCATGAGCGGGCGGGATGCCCGCGGTCCGGAAGGGCATGAGCATGAGCGGGCGGGACGCCCGCGGTCCACGATGAGCTACAGCTTCCCGCCGGTCAGCGAGGCGCGCTGGCTGATCTCGATGTGGTTGCCGTCGGGATCGCAGACGAAGGCGAAGCGCACCGTGTCGCCCAGCACGCGCGGCTCGCCGCCCGAGGTGCCGCCGCGCGCGAGGATGCCGGCGTACTCGTGCAGGCAGTCCCACACCTGCACGGTCATGTAGCGATAGCCCGGGCCGCGCCATTCCGTGCTGCGCTCGACCCGCCCGCGCTCGGCGATCACGATCAGCGAATCACCGCAGCGATAGCGACCGTCGCCCGCGCGCTCGAACTGCATGGCATGGGTCCAGAACCGGTCGTGCTCGGCCGGGTCGTTGACCTTGAGCAGGATGGCGATGCCCTCGACGCCGTGCTCGCCTCTGGGCACCAGCGTCACCTTGTTGCCGTCGGGGTCGACCAGCGCCCGGGGCTCGGCGAGGCCGTCGCGGGCGATCTCCAGGCCGATGATGCCGGACGGCGGGGCGTCGGGCAGGGCATCGCGCGAATGGTTCATCTTGAGGATCGAGCCGTTCATGTGATGGCGATGCTGCTGCATGCCGCCGCCCAGCTTGCCCATGTGGTCGTAGGGCAGGCCCACCGTCTGCTGCCAGAAAGCGAGTTGCTCGTCGCGCCTGGTCGAGAACAGGCCGATGTCGAGATGCTGCTTGGCAAGGTTCATGACGTCGGATCGCCGGCCTAGATCTTCAGCTCGCTGAAAAAATCGTTGCCCTTGTCGTCAGTGACGATGAAGGCCGGGAAGTTCTCGACCTGGATGCGCCAGATCGCTTCCATGCCGAGCTCGGGATACTCCAGGACCTCGACCTTCCGGATGCAGTTCTTGGCCAGGATGGCGGCCGGGCCGCCGATCGAGCCGAGATAGAAGCCCTTGTGCTTCTTGCAGGCGTCGACCACGGCCTTGCTGCGGTTGCCCTTGGCCAGCATGACCATCGAACCGCCATTGGCCTGGAACAGGTCGACGTAGGAGTCCATGCGGCCGGCGGTGGTCGGCCCGAACGAGCCCGACGGCATGCCCTGCGGCGTCTTGGCGGGGCCGGCGTAGTAGACCGGGAACTGCTTGAAGTAGTCGGGCAGGCCCTCGCCACGATCGAGCCGTTCCTTGAGCTTGGCGTGCGCTGAATCGCGCGCCACGATCAGGGTGCCCGTGAGATTGACGCGGGTCTTCACGGGATACTTGGTCAGCACCGACAGGGTGTGCGCCATGCCCTTGTCGAGATCGACCGACACGACGTCGCCGGACAGCTGCTGCGGCTCGATGTCGGGCAGGAAGTGCGCCGGGTTGGTCTCGAGCTGCTCCAGATAGATGCCGTCCCTGGTGATCTTGCCCAGCGCCTGGCGGTCGGCCGAGCAGGAGACGCCGATGCCGATCGGCACCGAGGCACCGTGCCGGGCGATGCGGATCACGCGCACGTCGTGGCAGAAATACTTGCCGCCGAACTGCGCGCCGATGCCCATCTTGCGCGTGAGCTCGAGCACCTTCTGCTCCATCTCGCGATCGCGGATGGCGACGCCCTTGTTGTTGCCCTCGCCCGGCAGGTCGTCGAGGTAGCGCGTCGAGGCGAGCTTCACCGTCTTGAGGTTCATCTCGGCCGAGGTGCCACCGACGACGATGGCGAGGTGATAGGGCGGGCAGGCGGCGGTGCCCAGGGTGCGGATCTGGGTGTCGAGAAACTTCAGCAGCGCCGCCTCGTTCAGCACCGCCGGCGTCTGCTGGTGCAGGTAGCTCTTGTTGGCCGAGCCGCCGCCCTTGGCGATGAACAGGAACTTGTAGGCGTCGCCATCGGTGGCGTAGATGTCGATCTGCGCCGGCAGGTTGGTGCCGGTCTGCACTTCCTTGAACATCGAGAGCGGCGAGACCTGCGAGTAGCGCAGGTTGGTCTCCGTGTAGGTCTTGTAGACGCCCCTGGCGATCGCCGCCTCGTCGCCGCCGCCGGTCCACACCGCCTGGCCCTTCTTACCCATGACGATGGCGGTGCCGGTATCCTGGCACATCGGCAGCTCGCCGCCGGCGGCGATGTTGGCGTTCTTCAAGAGCTCCAGCGCGACGTACTTGTCGTTGTCCGAAGCCTCGGCGTCATCGAGGATCGAGCGCAACTGGGCGAGATGCCCGGGCCGCAGAAGATGCGAGATGTCCTTGAACGCTTGGGCGGTCAGCAGGGTCAGCGCCTCCGGCTCCACCGTCAGCACGTCGCGGCCGTTGAACCTGGTCGTGCCGACGAAATCCGCGCTGAGCTTGCGGTAGGGCGTGGCGTCCTGGCCGCTGGGAAACATCTCCTGGAACTGGAATTCGGGCATGACCATCTCCTGACGCGCCGGCTGGAGGCGCGCATCCCTGCCGCAAGCGCGGCGCGGCGTCCACCTACTTCTTGCGGAAGCTGTCGAGCTTGACGACCTTCGAGGCCGGATCCTCGGGCTTGGTCTCGTCGGGTTTGCCGCCTTCCGGCGGCTCCTTCGCCGACTGCGCCTCGTCGCTGGTCGGCGCGGCAAGGGGCGGCCGCTTCTCGGGTGCCGGCAGCGACGTCGTCGGCGCTGCCTTCTCGGGCTTGTCGGCGGCAGCCGCCTTGTCCTTGCGGTCGAACTGCAGGCCGAACCGTACCGACGGATCGACGAAAGCGGAGAGCGCAGCAAAGGGCACGCGGATGCGTTCCTGCTGCTTGTTGAAGCTCACCGTCACTTCGAAGAAGTCCGAGCCGAGGAGGAGATCCCAGTACTGGTGCTGCAGCACGATGGTCATCTCTTCCGGGTACTTGGCGCGCAAATAGTCGGGCAGGGAGACGCCCGGGTCGTTGCTGCGGAAGGAGATGTAGAAATGATGCGAGCCCGGCAGACCCTTCTCCGCCACTTGCGTCAGCACGCGTCGGACGACGCTGCGCAACGCGTCGTCGACGAGAGCGTCGTAGTGAAACCGATCGTTCATGGCCTGTTGGAAATCTCGTTGAAAGCATCGACCCGCATCGCGGCGGAGTCAACGCTGCCATAGCTTGCAATTGGCGCAAAAGAAAGTGGGAGGGCTTCTGTTGCCCGGTGCCCTCCCGAACCGCGCTTACGTCCGCTGTTTAGGCGGCAGCAGCGAGTGCAACGTCGTTATCGTTGGCACTTGTGTGTGGCCCGTCACGGCGGAACCATACCGGGCAAAAACCGCGCCTTTACCACGCTCGTCGATCCTGGTTCGCCCCCATCGACTCCGCCCCGCGAGGAGCGGAGGAAAACTGGTGGAGGCGCCGGGTACTGCCCCCGGGTCCGAAACGCTTATGCCACGCGGCGTTTATCGCCATAGTCGGTTTCCCGACGCCCCAATATAGGCACTCCCCGAGGCGTTTTGAAGGCGCTGATCGGGCCAATGCGAACGAACTTCGCTACGCGCTCCGGACGCGATCAATGGTCGACCATGTGGGCAAGTGAGCGTTGGGCGAATGCCCGCTGACCGCTAGAGTGCGGGCAACGATAACGGAACGCCGCCATGCCCCTCTCGATCGACCAGCAAACCGAAATCGACCAGGCGCGCGCCGGTGCGCAGGCGACCCTGCGGCCGATCGCACCCGCGCTCGAGGAAATCCTGTTCCAGGCGCTGCCTGTCCTCGACCATGGCTTCGTGCGGGTTGTCGACTACATGGGCGACGACGCGGCGGTCGTGCAGGCGGCACGCGTCAGCTACGGCCGAGGCACCAAGAAGGTCAGTGAGGATCGCGGGCTGATCAACTACCTGATGCGGCATCGCCACACGACGCCGTTCGAGATGTGCGAGATCAAGTACCACGTCAAGCTGCCGATCTTCGTCGCCCGCCAGTGGATCCGCCATCGCACGGCCAACGTCAACGAGTACTCGGCGCGCTACTCCATCCTCGACAACGAATTCTACATTCCCAAGCCCGAGCATCTCGCCGCGCAAAGCCGGCTGAACCGCCAAGGCCGCGATGCGGTGCTCGCCGGCAAGGAGGCCGAGCGCGTGTTCGCTCTCCTGAGGCAGGACGCAGAGCGCGTCTACGAGCACTACATGGAGATGCTGAACGAGGGCGAGGACGGCCAGCCGCTCGACCCCGGGCGCTCCGGCTTGGCGCGCGAGCTGGCGCGCATGAATCTGTCGCTCGGCTTCTATACGCAGTGGTACTGGAAGACGAACCTGCACAATCTGATGCATTTCCTGTCGCTGCGTGCCGACGCGCATGCCCAGTACGAGATCCGCGCCTACGCCGACGTGATGATCGACACGCTCAAGCGCTGGTGCCCGAATTGCCACGACGCCTTCATGGAGTACCGCATCGGCGGCGCTCACCTGTCGAAGACCGGGCTTGCCGCCGTCAAGCGCATGATCGCGGGCGAGAAGGTCGACCAGAAATCGAGCGGGCTCAATCCGCGCGAATGGCGCGAGCTCATGGCGGCGCTCGGTCTTGGCTAAGGTGCGCGACATTGGCCTCTCTGCCGGCCGGCTGCGCCTGGTGCGCGAGCGGCCGCGCGACGGTGCCGCCGTCGAGGCGATGAACGAGGCGGCCTTCGGGCCGGATCGCCATCACAAGACGGTCTATCGGCTGCGCGAGGACGTCGCGCCGATCAAGGAGCTATGCTTCGTCGCCATCGACCCGAAGGGCCGCATGGTGGCCTCGATCCGCAACTGGCCGATCCTGATCAACGAGCGCTGGCCGGCCGTCCTGCTCGGTCCGCTCGCCATCGCGCCCGAGTTGCGCGGGCTGGGCTACGGCAAGGCGCTGATGTGGCACTCGATGGCGCAGTCGCGCATGCTGGGTCACAGCCGCATCATTCTGGTCGGCGATCCCGAATACTACAACCAGTTCGGCTTCCGCCGCGACCTCGCGCTCAACATCCAGCTTCCCGGCTGGGTCGAGGAGCGCCGCTTCCTGGCGCTCGAGCTGGTCGCCGGAGCGATGATCGGCGTGCATGGCATGATCGGCAAGCCGCTGCCGAAGGGCACTGCCGGTCGCCGCAAGAAGCGCTGACACGCTGGGAGCGCGCCACTAAGCGCGCCACTCCAGTGGCGCTCACGTGGACCGCAGGCGTCTCGCCCGCTCATGATCATGTTCATGAGTATGAGCGGGCGAGACGCCCGCGGTCCAAGAAGACCATGACCTCCCGGCAACGAGCTCAGCGCACCACGATGCGCGGCGCGGCGCGCGGGCCGCGCTGGTTGGCCGCCAGCTGCTTCCACACCCGGCCGGCGATGTTGCGGTAGATCTGCGCGTAGGGGCTGTCGGGCTGGGCGACGACGATGGGATGGCCCGAGTCGGATGTCGTGCGGATGTCGAGATGCAAAGGCACCTCGCCCAGGAACGGCACGCCGAGCTTGTCGGCCTCCTCGCGGGCGCCGCCGTGCCCGAAGATCTCGGCGCGCTCGCCGCAGTGCGGGCAGAGGTAGAAGCTCATGTTCTCGACGAAGCCCAGGACCGGCACCGCCACCTTGCGAAACATGTTGAGGCCCTTGCGGGCATCGACCAGGGCGATGTCCTGCGGCGTCGAGACGATTACCGCGCCCGCAAGCGCGACTCGTTGGGCGAGCGTCAGCTGCGCATCGCCCGTGCCGGGCGGCATGTCGACGACCAGCACGTCGAGTTCGCCCCACTGGACGTCGCGCAGCATCTGCTCGAGCGCGCTCGACACCATCGGGCCACGCCAGATCATCGGCGTGTCCTCGTTGACGATGTAGCCAATCGACATGGTCTTGAGGCCGTAGCGCTCGATCGGCTTCAGCGCCTTGCCGTCGATCGATTCGGGCTTGTCCTTGACATCGAGCATGCGCGGCATCGACGGGCCGTAGATGTCGGCGTCGAGAAGCCCGGTGGCGACGCCGTTGGCGGCCAGCCCGAGCGCCAGGTTGACGGCCGTCGTCGATTTGCCGACACCACCCTTGCCCGAGGCGACGGCGATGATGTGCTTGACGCCCGGCACGTCGATGCGGCCGCCGCCGCCGGTGGTCTTCTGGCCAGGGGCGGCGGCGCCACGTCCGTGGGCGTGCGGGGCGGGCGCCGGCGGCGCCGGCCGCTCGGCCGTCATCACGGCGGTCGCCGACAGCACGCCCGGCAAGGCGCGAACCGCCTGCTCGCAGGCCTGGCGCAGGGGCTCGAGAGCCGTGCCGCGGGCCGGATCGACGTCAAGGGTGACGGCCACGTGGCCGCCGCGGGTGGCGATGCCGCCCACCATGCCGGCGGCCAGGACGCTGCGGCCGCTCGCCGGATCAATGACCGTCTCGAGAACCTTGCGGACGGCCGCTTCGGTGATTTCCGCCATGTCGCTTGCTTCCGTCGGCTGGCAATTTTCTGTCGCCGCTTGATTGCGGGTGATGCTGCCGTCACATATATGCAGCCCGACGTGAAAGCAAAGCGATGATGCGTCGAGGCGGGCAGCCCGTGGTGCCGAGGTGAACGATGGCCTGGAACAACAATAGCGGCGGCCCGTGGGGCGGCGGCGGTGGCGGCGGCCCATGGGGCGGCGGCGGTGGCAATCGCGGCGGCGGGGGCGGCGGTCCCTTCGGCTCACGCCGGCCGCCCGACATGGAAGACGTCATCCGCAAGGGCCAGGAGCGCCTGAAGAACCTCATTCCCGGCGGCTTCGGGACCTACAAGGGAATTGCGCTGATCGTCCTGGCCGCGGCCGTGATCTGGCTTCTGACCGGCTTCTTCCGCGTCCAGCCCAATCAGCAGGCCATCCAGCTGGTGTTCGGCAAGCCGTATGGCAAGCCGGTCGAGCCGGGGCTGCACTACAATCTGCCCGGTCCGATTGGCAATGTCGTCGTGGTCAACGTTCAGGACCAGCGCCGCACGGTGATCGGCTCGCGCACCGGCCAGGACAGGCAGACCCCCTACACCCGTGGCCCGCGTCCGACCTCGACGGAGAACCTGATGCTGACCGGCGACGAGAACATCGTCGACATCGAGTTCGCGGTGCTGTGGCAGATCAAGGACGTATTCAAGTACGCCTTCGATGTGCGCAATCCCGAGGAGAACGTGCGCGCGGGCGCCGAGGCGGCAATGCGTGAGATCATCGGCAAGTCGAACCTGCAGTTCGCGCAGACCGAGGGGCGCAGCCGCATCGAGCAGGACGGCAAGGACTTGCTGCAGCGCATCCTCGATGATTACGGCCTGGGGGTGCGCATCTCCCAGGTCCAGCTCCTGCGCGTCGACCCGCCGCAGGAGGTGATCGCCGCCTTTCGTGACGTGCAGGCGGCGCGCGCAGACAAGGAAAGAAGCATCAACGAGGCCAATACCTACCGCAACCAGGTGCTGCCGCGAGCGAAGGGCGAGGCCGAAGCCATCATCCAGCGGGGCGAGGCCTACAAGGCGCAGATCGTCGCCCGCGCCAGCGGTGACGCCCAGCGCTTCAGCCAAGTCTACGAGCAGTACGCCAAGGCCAAGGACATCACCACCGAGCGCATCTATCTCGACACGATGGAAGAGGTGTTGCGCAACGTGAACAAGGTGCTGGTCGACAAGAACACCTCGGGTACCGGCGTGCTGCCTTACCTGCCGCTGCCCGACTTCAGGACGAGCCAGCCCCCACCGGCTCGACAGCCGGCGCCCGCGCCCGCACAGGGCCAGGGGAGCAGCCGATGACCAACCGCGGCATTGCCATTCTGGTTGGTCTGGCGGTCATCGTCTTCCTGTTGACCCAGACCTTCTACACCGTCGATCCGACCAAGCAGGTCCTGGTTCGTCAGTTCGGCGCCATCGTCGGCAACCCCAAGACCGAGCCCGGCCTCTATGCCAAGATGCCGCTGATCCAGGACATCCAGCGCATCGACCGCCGCCTGCTCGACTACGAGGCCGAGGAATTCGAGATCATCGCCGGTGACCAGAAGCGCCTCGTGGTCGATGCCTACGCCCGCTACAAGATCACCAATGCCAAGACCTACGCCCAGACCGTGCCGGGCGGCGAGCCGGCCCTGCGCGGGCTGCTCGATTCCCTGATCAACTCGGAAATCCGCGGTGTGCTGAGCTCGGTGCCGTTGCACGCGATTCTGACCGACCAGCGCGCCAACCTGATGGAAGAGATCACCAAGCGCGTGAACGGCAAGACCAGGGAGCTCGGTGTCGACACCGTCGATGTGCGCATCAAGCGTGCGGACTTGCCGCAGGCCAACTCGCAATCGGTGTACAATCGCATGAAGACCGACCGCGAGCGCGAGGCCGGCCAGCTTCGCGCCGAGGGCGACGAGGAGAAGGCGCGCATCACCGCGACCGCCGACCGCGAGGTCGCCGTCATCAAGGCCGACGCCGGTCTCAAGGCGCAGGTCCTGATGGGCGAGGCCGACGGCGAAGCGACCCGGATTTATGCCCTGGCGTTCGAGAAGGGCAAGGATTTCTATGCCTTCTACCGGCGCATGGAAGCCTACAAGCAGGCCTTCGGCAGCGGCGGGTCGACCATGATCCTGAACCCCGACACGGATTTCTTCCGCTATTTCAACGACCCGCCGGCGGGCGCCGCGATCACCCAGAAGTAACCATCGCCGGAGGATGGCGCAACGGTGCCTGTGGCAGCCCTGCAACGCAATCCGGCCAATCGAGGCAAGGGGCCGCAATCGCTGCAACAATCGGCAACATTTCGGCCTCTTCATTTGCGCCACAATCGGCGGCCATGTAGACAGGAACTCTAGCGCGCGGCGCCGGCTGTACCGACCATTTTGGGCCTGAGCGCCGTTGGAGGTCGGACGTGATTCTCACAGTTTTTAGTGGAATTTGCAGAAGTGCGGCCGTTGCCGCGGTGGCTTGCGTCGGGCTGGCGCTGGCACAACCGGCATGGGCTCGCGAGCAGGCGACGCAAAGCTTCGCCGAGTTGGTCGACCGGCTCATGCCGACCGTCGTCAACATCACCACGACCCAGAACGTGCCGCAGCAGGGGCCGCGTCTGCGCGACATGCCGCAGCTGCCGCCCGGCTCGCCGTTCGAGGAGCTGTTCAAGGAATTCTTCGACCGTCGCGGGGGGGGCGAGGAACAGCAGAAGCGGCGCGGCACGTCGCTCGGCTCGGGCTTCGTGATCGATGGCGAGGGCTACATCATCACCAACAATCACGTGATCCAGGGCGCCGAAGACATCACCGTGATCTTCCGCGACGACACCCAGCTCAAGGCCAAGCTGGTCGGGTCGGACAGCCGCGTCGACCTCGCCCTGCTCAAGGTCGAGCCGCCGAACAAGAAGCCGCTGCCGGCGGTGAAGTTCGGCGATTCGGACAAGATGCGGGTCGGCGACTGGGTGATCGCCATCGGCAATCCGTTCGGCCTCGGCCACTCGGTCACCGCCGGCATCATCTCGGCGCGCGGCCGGTCGCTGAACGATTCGCTCGATGACTACCTGCAGACCGATGCCGCCATCAACAAGGGCAACTCGGGTGGTCCGCTGTATAATGCCGACGGCGAGGTGATCGGCGTGAACACGGCGATCTACTCGCCGTCGGGCACCAATGCCGGTCTTGCCTTCTCGATCCCATCCAACATCGTCAAGCAGGTGTCCGAGCAGCTGCGCGAGTTCGGCAAGGTCAAGCGCGGCTGGGTCGGCGTCAGCTACCAGAGCGTCACCGACGACATCGCCGATTCGTTCGGCCTCGATCGGGCACGTGGCGTGCTGGTGGCCAATGTCGTGGCCGACGGCCCGGCCGCCAAGGCCGGCGTCAAGCGCAACGACATCATCATCAGCTTTGCGGGGCAGGACGTGCTCGACCTGCGCCGTTTCCCGCGACAGGTAGCCAATGCCCGGGTCGGCAGCACGGTCGATGTCGTGGTGTGGCGCGGCGGCAAGGAAGTGCCGCTGAAGCTCAGGGTCGGCGAGCAGGAAGAGGCGTCAAAGCAGAACGCCTCGGCCCAGAAGGGCAGCGACGGCAAGAAGTCGCCGGAGCCCGACCAGCCGGTCGCTTCGAGTGTCGAGCAGCTCGGCCTGACGCTGCAGAAGGCGACCGACCAGCTGCGCGAGAAGTACGGCCTGTCCGATCAGGTCAAGGGCGTGGTGATCACCAAGGTGGCACCCAACAGTCCGGCCGCCGAGAAGCAGCTGCAGGCCGGCGACGTCATCCTCGAGGTCGACCAGAAGCCGGTCGCCTCACCGCAGGAGATCACCGACATCGTCGCCAAGCTGCAGCAGCAGAAGAAGCGTTCGGTCCTGCTGTTCGTCGAGCGCCAGGGCGACCCGCGCTTCGCCGCGCTCAGACTGACGAAGTAGGTCAGCGTCTTCCGGACCGCGGGCGTCCCGCCCGCTCAAGTTCATGAGCGGGCGCCTCGCCCGCTCGGGTTCGTGAGCGGGCGGGACGCCCGCGGTCCGAAGAGACTCAGGCACCCACTCCCGAGACCCAGGTCCTGCGCACCTGCAGCGCCGCGTCGAGATGCACGATGTCGGCGGCATGACCGGGCGCGATGCGGCCGTGGCGGTCGTCCAGTCGCAGGAAGGTCGCGGGATAGAGCGAGGCCATGCGCAGAGCCTCCTCCAGCGGGACATCCAGCTCATCGACGCAGAGCCTGACCGCCGATGCCATGTCGAGATGTGCACCGGCCAGGACCGGCTCGCCATCGTCGCCGGTCCAGGTCAGGCGTTTGCCCTGCCGCTGCACGGTCCTGCCGCCGAAGGTGAACGAGGTCGCGCTCGAGCCGACGCTCGGCATGGCGTCGGTCACCAGGAACAGGCGGCCCGGCGGGCGCTTGGCGCGCAGGGCAATTCGCAGCACGGCCGGCGTCACGTGGATTCCATCGGCAATCACGCCGCACCACACCGAGCCCGCCTCGAGGGCGGCGCCGACCAGGCCGGCGGCGCGGTTCTGCAGGGGGCTCATGGCGTTGAACAGGTGGGTGATGCCCGTCGCGCCGGCGTCGATCATCGCCATCGCCCGCTCGAAGCGCGCATCGGAATGGCCGAGACTCACGATCGCGCCGCCGTCGACCAGGCGGCGCACCTGGGGCGGCTCGACCTGCTCTGGAGCGATCGTCAGCAGCAGGCGTCCGACATCCGCGGCCAGCAGGCGGTCGATGTCGGTTTCGCCCAGCCGGCGCATAAGCCGGCCGTCATGAACACCCTGGCGAACCGGATCGAGGTGCGGGCCCTCGAGATGGAGGCCGACGATTGCCGGGCCGGCGCTGCGCGCCGCGGCCAGGGCGGCTGCGGTGACCTCCGGCAGGGTGGTCACCAAGGTCGGCAGCAGGCGGCAGGTCCCGAATGGCCGATGGGCGGCGGCAATCCGATTCATCGTCTCGGCGGTCGGCGCATCGTTCAGCGCCACGCCGCCGCCGCCATTCACCTGGGCATCGATGAAGCCCGGTACCAGCATGCCGCCCTCGACGCGTTCCGCCGCAGCGTCGGCCGGCACGGCGTGCCGCGCCACGATGTCGAGGATTCGGCCGTCGCCAATCAGGATCGTCGAGTCGTAGTGCCAACTTCTGCCGTCGAAGATGCGGGCGCCGGAGAGGGCGGTGAGGCGGGTCACGCGCCGGCCGCCTCGCGGGCGAGGTCGATGGCGCCGGCCAGCGCGTCGCGACGCGGCGCCACGAGCCGGCGCGCGAGGCGCCGCGGCAGGCGCTTGGCGTAGCGGTTGGCCAGGCCACCCACCAGGACGATGCTCTGTGCGCCAAGCTCGACCATGCGGTCGAGCAGGCGGGTGACATCGCCAACTGCCTGATCGACCAGCCGTTGAGCTGCCGCATCCCCCGACTCCGCACAGGCGAACACCACAGGCGAGAAGGCGCCCCAGTCGCCGGGCGTGAGCTGGTGCGACCAGGCGAGCATCCTGACCGGCGCGTTGCCGAACCGACGCATGATCCGACGGCTGAGCAGTGAGGCCTCGACCACGCCCTCATGCGCCGCCAGGGCGTGTCTCAAGGCGGCGTGGCCGAGCATGGCGGCCGAACCATGGTCCGACAGCATGAAGCCCCAACCGCCGACGCGGTGAAAGCGGCCCTTGTGACGGACGATGCCCTGGCTTCCCGTGCCGACGATGAGCAGGCCGCCGTCGTCGTCGCCAAGGGCGCCGATGCAGGCGGTCACGGCGTCGCTGCGGATGGTGACAGACGCAAAGGGCAGGGACTGCGCGGCGAGCGCCTCGACGGCGGCCGGGTCGTCGGCGCCAGCGGCACCGATCGCGAGATGGGTTCGGCGGAACGCGGACCGGGCAAGGCCTGCATCAGCCAGGGCGGCCGTACTCGCCGCCATGATGGAGGTGTGCGCCTGCCTGGCGCCGAGCGTCAGATTGGCGGGACCGGCGTCGCCGCTGCCGAGTGTCTTGCCGTCGCCATCGACGAGCCGTGCCCGGCAGTGCGTGCCACCGGCGTCGATGCCGAGGAAGAGCGCCCTTTTCATCGTCACGGCTGGATAGGGTGCGCGAGTTAGGCGATCTTGACCACCAGCTTGCCGAAATTCTCGCCTTTCAGCAGACCAAGAAAGGCGTCCGGCGCGCGCGTCAGCCCCTCGACCACGGTCTCGCGGCTCTTGAGCTTTCCGTCCCTCACCAGCGCGCCGACCTCGTTCACGAACTCGCTCATCAGGGCCACATGGTCGGAGACGATGAAGCCCTGCAGGGTGAGCCGGCGCTGCACGATGGTGAACATCTTCGGCGGGCCGGCCATCGGCGTCTTGTCCTGGTACTCCGAGATGGCGCCACAGAAGGCGACGCGGCCGAAATTGTTGAGTCGCGCGAACACGGCGTGGAAGATTCTGCCGCCGACATTCTCGAAGTCGGCGTCGATGCCCTGCGGGCAGAGCCTGTCGAGAACGGCGCCGTAGTCGCCTTCGGTGCGATGATTGAAGCAGGCATCATAGCCCGCCTCGCGCACCGCCCAGCTGCATTTGTCGTCGCCGCCGGCGCAGCCCACCGCCCTGGCGCCGGCGAGCTTCGCGAGTTGTCCCGCCACCTGGCCGACCGCGCCGGTCGCCGCCGACACGAACACCGTCTCGCCGGCCTTGGGCTTGCAGATGTGACGCATACCGTACCAGGCGGTGAAGCTCGGCATGCCGAGCACGCCGAGATGAGCCGACAGCGGAGCCGGGCCGGGATCGATCTTGCGCAGTCCCTTGCCGTCGAGCAGCGTGTGTGTTGCCCAGTTCAGCATGCCGATCACCGCGTCGCCCTTGGCGAAACGCGGGTTGTTCGATTCGACCACCTCGCCGACCGAGCCGCCGGTCAGCGGCTTATCGAGCTCGAACGGCGGCGTGTAGGAGCGCAGCTCGGTCATGCGCGGGCGCATGTAGGGATCGAGCGACAGGAAGCGCTGCCTCACCAGGACCTGGCCGTCGCCCGGTGCCGGCAGATCGACCGTCTCCTGGCGGAAGCAGTCGGGCGTGACGTCACCCGTCGGACGCTTGGCGAGGACGATCTGCAAGGTCTCGGTCATGGGTCGTTCCTTTCGACGAAGTCGCTCCGGCGATAGCCCTGCAGATAGAGCAAGGCGGTGAGATCGCCATGGTCGATGCGAGCCGGCACCTGGGCGGCGACCACCGGCTTGGCGTGGAAGGCGACGCCCAGGCCCGCCTGCTTCAGCATCGGCAGATCGTTGGCGCCGTCGCCAACGCTGATCGCATCCGCGGTCGAGAGGCTGTGCTCCGCTGCGAGGTGCTGCAGGGTCGCAAGCTTGGCCTCCTTGCCGAGGATGGGCCGCGCGGCGGTGCCGGCGAGCACGCAGCCGTCGTGCTCCAGCACGTTGGCGGACTCTCGATCGAAGCCCAGCGCCTGCTTCACCAAGGCGGTGAAGTACGTGAAGCCGCCCGATACCAGAGCACAGTGTGCGCCATGCTTTTTCATGGTCGCCACCAGCGTGGCGCCACCCGGCATAAAGCGGATGCGTTTCGCCGCCTCGTCGAGCCGCGCGACCGGCAGTCCCTTCAGCAGGCCGACGCGTTCGGCGAGCGCGCCGGCGAAATCGATCTCGCCGTTCATCGCCCGCGCCGTGATGCCGGCGATGCGTTCGCGCAGGCCGAGGAAGTCGGCGAGCTCGTCCAGCATCTCGTTCTCGATCATGGTCGATTCCATGTCGGCGACGAGCAGCTTCTTGCGGCGGCCGGCGGCGGGGACCACGACGACGTCGATGGCCGTCATCGCGATACCATCGCCCGGATCTTCGATTGACCCGTCGAACGGCAGGTCGCAGGCGATCTCCGGGGCCAGCCAGTCGGGCGTGCCGACGGCAGTGGCGCCGCGGGCGCGCAGAACGTCGGCAGCCGCGCTGATCGCGCCGTCATTGAGCGCCGGATGCGCCGGGCTCGAGATCAGGACGAGGACATTTCTCACGCTCAGGCTCTAGCGCACATTCCGTTCGGCTGGAACAGCCGAACTTCGGCGGAAGAGGGACTCATGGCCGGGAGCGCGCCACTCCGTGGCGCTCATGCTCTTCTTCCGGTCTGCAATCGGCATGTCCGCTATGCCCATGAGGGCCACGGAGTGGCGCGCTCCCGGCCATGAGTCCAGATCGCACTGGCGGCAGCATCATCGATTTGCAAGAAGTTCGCCCGCCATGGCGGAGCAGCGTGTCATCGTCATCACCGGCCCGACGGCCAGCGGGAAGTCGGCGCTGGCGCTCGCCCTGGCCGAGCGCCGCGGCGGCACGGTGATCAATGCCGACGCCATGCAGACTTATGACGCCTTTCCCATCCTGACCGCGCAGCCGACGGCGGAGGAACGGGCGCGCGTCCCGCATGCCCTCTATGGCGTGCTGCCGTTGAGCGAAGCCTTGTCGGCGGCGCGCTGGCGCGCCCTCGCCGACGTTGCCATCGAGCGCTGTCTTGCCGAGCGTCGCACGCCCGTCCTGTGCGGCGGCTCGGGACTCTACCTGCGCACCCTGATGCAGGGCATCGCCGCCATTCCCGAGGCGCCAGCCGCGCTGCGCGAGCAGGCCAATGCCGACTGGCAGGTCCTGGGGGCCGATGCCTTTCGCGCCCGGCTCGCCGTGCACGATCCCGCGGTGGTGGCCCGCCTGAAGCCCGGCGATCGCCAGCGCCATGTCCGCGCGTGGGAGGTCTGGCTGGCAACCGGACGGCCGATCAGCATCTGGCAGGCCGAGCAGAGCCGGCCGCCTGCACCCTGGCGCTTTGTCACGATCGTGCTTGCGCCGGAGCGGGCATGGCTGCGCGAGCGCATCGCGATGCGCTTCGATGCGATGCTCGCTGGCGGCGTCCTTGCCGAGGCGAGGGCCGTGTTCGACCGGTCACCGGACCCGCGATGGCCCGGCCTCAAGGCGCACGGCGCGCCGGAGCTGTTTCGCCACTTCCGGGGCGAACTGTCGCTCGACGACGCGCGGCGCATCGCGATTGACCACACCCGTCAATATGCCAAGCGCCAGATGACGTGGATTCGGCATCAGATGGCACCAGATTTGGTATTGGCCACACCACCCGCTCCACATGTGGATGCAGTTGAGAAATTTTTGACCAATTCGGAGGGCTGAAACTTTACGTTTCGTGCCGTTTTCGGTTGACCCTCTCCTGTTCGGCCTATACGTTCCGCGCCGCCGCAAACACCCGTGTTTTGCGGCACATTTGTCATAGAGGAGGTTCGTGTCATGAAGCCCGAGGAGTCCGCCACGACCGGCGCCGATCTGTTGGTGAAAGCCCTGATCGACGAGGAAGTCGAGGTCGTCTTCGGCTATCCGGGCGGCGCGGTCCTTCCCATCTACGATTCAATCTTCAAGCAGAACCGGCTTCGCCACATCCTGGTGCGTCACGAGCAGGCGGCGGTGCATGCCGCCGAAGGCTATGCCCGGTCGACCGGCAAGGTGGGCGTGGTGCTGGTCACCTCGGGCCCTGGTGCCACAAATGCGGTGACCGGCCTCACCGACGCGCTGATGGATTCGGTGCCGATCGTCTGCCTGACCGGCCAGGTGCCGACCCACTTGATCGGCAACGACGCCTTCCAGGAGGCCGACACGACCGGCATTACCCGGCCGTGCACCAAGCACAACTACCTGGTGAAGGCCGTGGGCGATCTCGCCCGTACCGTGCACGAGGCCTTCTACGTTGCCCGCTCCGGCCGGCCCGGCCCGGTGGTGATCGACCTGCCCAAGGACGTGCTGATGAACAAGCACGACTACGTGGCGCCCAAGAAGCCGGTTCAGCACAAGAGCTACCGCCCGCAGGTCAAGCCCGACGCCGACCGCATCGAGCAGGCGATCGCGATGATCGGTGCCGCCAAGCGGCCGATCTTCTACACCGGCGGCGGCGTCATCAATTCCGGCCCCAAGGCCTCCAAGCTGCTCACCCAGTTCGTGCGCACGACCGGCTTCCCGATCACCAATACGCTGATGGGGTTGGGCTCGTTCCCGGCGTCGGACAAGCAGTTCGTCGGAATGCTCGGCATGCACGGCACCTACGAAGCCAACCTCGCCATGTACAATTGCGACGTGCTGATCAATATCGGCGCGCGCTTCGACGACCGCATCACCGGCAAGCTCGCCGAGTTCTCGCCGCGCTCCAAGAAGATCCATGTCGACATCGATCCGAGCTCGATCAACAAGAACGTGCATGTCGACCTGCCGATCGTCGGCGACGCAGGCCTCGTTCTCGAAGAGCTGATCCGCGTGTGGAAGGCCAGGCAGCCGAAG
>NZ_JBFWZI010000052.1:0-40432 GCF_050185545.1 Reyranella sp.
CGTCGGCCGCTTCCGCGACGAGGCGTCGGTGCTGCGCGCCGCGGCGCTCTACGAGGCGAGCGAGCGCTGGCTCGAGCGATGGCCGGACCTCTAGCGCGCTCCTCTCATGCGGGACCGCGGGCGTCTCACCCGCTCTTCTCATCGGGACCGCGGACGCTCGCCGGCCCTTCTACTGCCGGACAGCGGGCGTTTCGTCCGCGCTTCTCATGAGCGGGCGAGACGCCCGCGGTCCGCATGAAAAGGCGATGTCGCGCCGGCCGCCGCTCAGCGCGCAGGAGATCCAGGCGCGCGTCCTCCATCGCGACGGGCTGATCCTGGTCATCGACAAGCCGGCCGGGCTCGCCGTCCATGCCGGCCCGAGCAAGGCGCCGAGCCTGGAGGATTGTTTCGATGCCCTGCGCTTCGGCCTGCCGCGCCCGCCTTCCCTCGCCCATCGGCTCGATGCCGACACCTCGGGCGTGCTGGTGCTGGGACGCCATCCCAAGGCTCTGGCCAAGCTCGGCCGCCTGTTCCAGGGCCGCGACGTCGAGAAGACATACTGGGCAGTGGTGCGAGGCTCCCCGCCGGCCGAGGAAGGCGTGTTCGACCAGAACCTGCTGAAGGTGAACACGCGCAGCGGCTGGTCGGTGAAGGTTTCGGACAAGGGCCAGCCGGCGCGCACGCGCTACAAGGTGATCGGCCGCGGTCCCGACATGACGTGGCTCGAACTCAAGCCGGAGACCGGCCGCACGCACCAGATCCGCGTGCACTGCGCCGCCGCCGGCTGTCCGGTGATCGCCGACCGCCTCTATGGCACCAGTGCACCCGACCAGCTCCTGCATCTTCACTCGCGCGGCATCGTCCTGCCGCTCTCGAAGAACAAGCCGCCGGTAGTCGTCACTGCGCCGCCGCCACAACACATGGCGAAGGCATTGGCGGAGTGTGGTTGGACAGGCGACTCGTGAAAACTGGGAGAAATTTGCGTCGTTTGCGTTCCGTTGTGGCCCTGCCTTTATTTATCGGGAACCGGGGATGACGACTTTCCGCCGAACGCCACGACGATCGTTGCCGTCGACGACGACCGCGGCGGCACCCTCAGACGTGTGTCGCGATCAGAGCCTCGGCGTTTCGAACGCCGATCAGCACACTCAGCGGGTCGGACGTCACCGGCTGCAGCAGCGACATCGCCGCCGTGATATCGCTGGCGCCTTCCCATATCGTGTCATGCTCCTCCTGCTCGCGCACGAATTCCAGGCTCACCGCGACCTTACCCATCACGGCGGTGATGTCCTTGCCGTCCGCCGTGTCCTGCGCCCCGCTCACGATGTTGACCAGTTCCGAGCCCACGAACTGGCCGGCCTGCAGAGGCTGCTTGATCGCCGGTGGGAGTGAGGGATCGGCGCCGACGGCCGCGAATGAGCTACGCGTGATGTGGAAGCGCGATGACGTCCGTGCCTGGCCGTCACCAGCGCATTCCTCGCCAGCGTGAGACGTGAAGGGAATGGGAAGTCCGGGGACGGAGCATCGGGATGAATGGGCTTCGGGTGGATGATCTGGATCGGCTGATCTCAGCCTTGTACGAGACCGCCCTTCAGCCCACGCTGTGGCCCGAGTGGTTCTCGACAGCCGCGACGGCGTTCGGCGGCAACAGCGGGCTGTCGCTGGTCCAGAGCCCGCGCAGCGGCGCGGTCGACATGCTCGGTGTGCGTGGCTTGAGCGACCAGGCGATCCAGCTCTATGCCGACCACTATCACAAGTGCGATCTCTGGACCCAGCGCTCCGGACGAACGTTGATGCGGGCGACCATCAGTGCCGATCTCTGCACCGACGAGGAGTTCGCCAACAGCGAGCTCTATACGGACTTCAGCAAGCCTTACGGCGGCGGCGCCTTCTACGTGGTCGGCGCCGTTCTTCCCGTCGCCGCCGACATCGCTGTCCTCGGCTTCCAGAGCACGCGCTCCAAGGGACCGTTCGCGCGAGCGCATGCTCGGGCGCTCGACAGGTTGCTGCCGCATTTTCAGCGAGCCCTGCTGGTGCGCGCGAAGCTGAAGGAGGCGGACCAGCACCACGCCCCCTTCGAGGCGCTGCTCGACACACTGCGGCACGGCGAACCGCGTCGACATCACCCAACGGGCGTCCGCCATGGTGTTCCTGCACGACCCCGAGACCGGCGCCGCGCCGCTGCCGGGCGTGCTTGCCAGCCTGTACCGGCTGACACCGGCGGAGGGCCGCCTCGCCGCGGATCTGCTCGAGCACCTCAGCCTGGAGGAGATCGCCGAGCGACGGCAGGTGACCCGGGAGACCTTGCGGACGCAGCTGAAGGAACTGTTCAGAAAGTCGGGGACGAACCGACAGTCCGAGCTGGTCGGCCGGCTGACCGCAGGACTGGCCGGGAGCCTGAGGCGGCGGCGGTGACGCCGTCGCTGGCGCGGTGCCATCGGCGGGATGGGAAGTCTGGGGACGGAGCATCGGCATGAACGGGCTTCGGTTGGACGATCTGGATCGGCTGATCTCGGCCTTGTACGAGACGGCCCTGCAGCCGACGCTTTGGCCCCAGTGGTTCTCGACGGCCGCGACGACATTCAGCGGCAGCAGCGGAATGTCTCTCGTGCAGATCCCGCAAAGCGGCACGGTCGACATCCTCGGCGTGAAGGGCTTCAGCCCGCACGCGCTCCAGCTCTATGCCGACTACTACCACCAGTGCGACCTGTGGGCCCTGCGCGGCAGAGGAAAGCTGGCGCGGGCGAACACCAGTGCCGACCTCTGCACCGATGAGATACCAGCGCCCTCAGAGCCTTGATCGCGGGCTGCGCTCTCCGGACCGGCGGAGGTGCTGCGTGCCGCGCCCAAGCGGCTCGAAGCCCTTCGAGGTCCTGGTGGTGCCCTTGAGCACGGCGAACCGTCCCGACGTCACGCAACGGGCGTCCGCCATGGTGTTTCTGCACGATCCGGAAACCCTCGTCACCCCGCTGCCCAACCTGCTCGCCGGCCTGTACCGGCTGACGCCGGCGGAAGGCCGCCTCGCCGCGGACTTGCTCGCCCACCTCACCTTGGAGGAGAACGCAGAACGACGCAGTCTCAGCCGGGAGACCCTGCGGAGCCAGCTGAAGGAGCTGTTCAGGAAGACCGGCACGAGCCGCCAATCCGAGCTGGTCGGCCGACGGCGGGGCTTGCGGGAAGCCTACGGCTCCGAGGGTAGCGCGAAGCTGCCGGGCGACAATCAGGTGGGAAGTCACGGACCTTTACACCCTGCGTCGCCAGGAAATCGGACCCGGGCGGTCATGCAACCGGGACGCGGCTTTCCCCGTGAGCAGCATCACCCGTTTGAGGGACGCGCAACGGTGCCGATCCATGCGAACCTGGGTTCCGGTTCGACCGTCGTACCGGATAGTATGCCTGCGATGACCACACACGCCTTGCGCGAGGAGGAGAGGCCATGACGTCCATGATGGCTGTCGCCAGAGACTTCTTTGCCGCCTGTGAGACCGGAAAGGGCTGGGAAGCCTGTAAGGTCCACTGCACCCCCGACGCCACCTTTGCCGCCCAATCCGAGCCCCTCGCGGACATCAAGACGCTGGCGCAATACACGGACTGGATGAAGGGCCTGATGACGATCCTGCCCAACGGCAGGTACGAGGTGAAGTCCTTCGCCGCCGACGGCGAGCGCAACAATGTGACCGCCTATGCGGTGTTTTCCGGCACCCATACCGGTCCCGGCGGCCCGTGCGCGCCGACGGGGAAGAGCACGCGATCGGACTATGTCTACGTGATGCAGTTCTCGGGCGACAAGATCGTCCACATGACCAAGATCTGGAATTCCGGCGCCGCGCTGAAGGAGCTCGGCTGGACCTGACCGGAGCCTGACCGAGCGAGGGCGCGGGATCTTCCATGAGCAAGCAACGGGGTTGCGATTGGCAGGCAACCGGCGGATGGCCTGAATGACGCTCACAATCGCGCATGTGCCGACGCTGCGGGATGTCGTCGGCCGCTGCTACGTGATTGCCTTCCGGGAGGACGTCACCCGGCTGGTCGAGGCGCTCTCCGTCGAGCGGCTCAATCCGGAGGTTCTGCGGGCAACGTACACCTCCAGGGAAATGGCCTACGCCCGGGCGACGCGGTGCCTTCTGTCGCACCATGCAGCCTGGCGACTCGCGGCCCGGAACGACGGCTATACGTTGGTGTGCGAGGCCGATTTTGTGCCTTGTCTCGGCATGGGAGGCTTTCCAGCGTTCTGGCCTCTGGACGACCATCATGCCTGGGGCTACCTCTACCAAGGTAGCCCGCGTCTTCTCGCCCTGGTGGGTCCGCGGCCCTACTTGCGCGGCCACTGCGCGCCACTGGTCGCCTATGTGATCAACAGCGCGGTCGCCCGCGTCCTCTGCGACTTCTTCGACGAGCAGATGGCGCGACACGATCCCGCAAAGTATTTCCCGTTCGATGCCTACCTGCAATGGTGGCTCATGGCGCATGGCTGCAGTGCCTACATCCCGCACCGCCACTACGGGGAGCACGGCGGGCAGCCGAATCCGGAGCACCGCGCGTTCGGAATCCGGCGCGCCGGCAGGCACCGTGCCGACAACCTTGCCGCCCGCCTGCACTTCCTGCCGCAGTACAGCCGAGGCAGCTGGCTGAGGTTCGGGGCTGTACGCGCACAGGCTCGCATGCTCGGCCTCGCGCGGCTGGCGACCAACCGGTGGATTGTCGACACCGACGCATACCGTAACGATCCCCTCACCAAACTCCGCATGCTGGGCATTGGCCTCGGCCGGCTTATCGGCTGCTCACGCGCCGACCGAGAGGCCTGACCCACGGCTCATCCGAAGCAAGAACCGAAGCTGACGAGCGCCTGCTGCCATAGATTCGCAGTCTCGGACACTCACGGTCCGGAATACATTGTCGCTGCCGTTCGCGGACCCGGAGTCGCAGGATCGAAAATTTGCTCGTTACGCCACCGCGCCCTTGCCTTGCAGCGACTCGACGAGCTTGTTGACGGCGACCGTCGCGCCCTTGCCCGCCTCGTTACCGAAGATCAGGCGGGCAAGCTGTCCGCCGAGGTAGGGGTGAAGGCCCATATCGTAGAGGGCGAGGAAATTCCTCGTCTCGAGCGCACGGCGTTCGTCCTCGCGCAGCGGATAGCGATCGAGCACGGCAGCTTCGTTGGCGGCGAACTCGGCGCGCAGATCGACCGACCATTTCAGATCCTGGATCAGGTCGTGGGTCGCAAGCGCGGGGTTGAATTTCTCGAGTCCCATGAGGGGGCCCTCCCTACGCCGCACGGCGCTTCGGCAGGTTGGCATTCATATCCCACAGCACCGCGCCGACGCCGCACTTGAAATCGCGGTGGACGGTGTAGCCGAAACTCTTGCCGGGCTTCGAGCCGATCGCGCCGAGCACGACCACCCACGACAGCAATTCCGCGGTGCCTCCGGAGCCGGCGGCTTCCATCCTTTCCAGCGTCAGCTCCCTCAACAGCTTCTGGTGGTCGCCGGAGGCGACGAGGTCGAGAAACCAGCGATCGAACGCTTCGTCGATGAAGTAGTAGCGCGCGCCGCCGGGCTCGTGGCTGAGGCCGCCGGAGCCGAGCAGCGCGACGCGCATGTCCGACGGCAGGTCGTTGCGGATGAAGTCGCCCAGCGCCTCGCCGACGGCGTAGCAGCGATGCTGGTCGGGAATCGGCGGGACGGTGCAGTTCTGCAGGACCGGCACCATCGGAATTCCCAACTCGGCAAACCTGGTGAGCTGGACCGGCACCGAGATGTTGTCGTCGAACTTGAGGTTCTCGGTCCGGGCGAACATTCGGATACCGCGCCTGGTCATGCCGTTGAACAGCGCGGCGGCAATCTCCGGCGCGCCCTTCACCGTGTAGTCCTCGCAGCCGATCCACGGCTTGAACCATTCGAACGGTCCGCGATGCTCGGCGGCCATGCCGATCAGGAAGTCCGGATAGGCGCGGATGCGGCTGTTGGCGAGGTGATCGTTGGCAAATACGATCAGGACATCAGGCTTGGCCGAGACCATCGCGCTGGCGAGGCTGCGATAGGTGGTGACGACGATGTCCTTGACGTCGCCGGGCGCGGCTTCGAGCAGGCCGATCAGGCCAGGCGCATGCGGCGCGCCGGCCGCGAACACGATCTCCGCCATATCAGGTCTCCCCTCGCGCGGGCCCCTTTCAGCTGAAGTTCACCGTCGACAGAGCGCGATCCAGCGTTTCGACAATCCGGTCGCACTCGGAGCGGGTGATCACAAGCGGCGGCGACATCGTGATGGTGTTGCCGTAGCGCCGTCCGCCGACGGACCGGCCCACCAGCAGGCCGTTCTCGCGGCAAAAATCGGCGACGGCCGTGATGGCCTGGGGGCCAACAGGCTCCTTGCTGGTGCGGTCCTTCACCAGCTCGACGCCGAGCAGGAGGCCCTTGCCGCGAACATCGCCGACGACCGAGTGCTTCTTCATCAAGCCCTTCAGCCCGTCCAGCAGGTAGGCGCCGACATCGGCGGCGCGCTCGGCCAGTTTCTCGCCTTCCAGGATCTCGATGTTGCGGACGGCGACCGCGGCGGAGACCGGGTGACCGCCGTAGGTGTTCACCTGCCCGACCTGGCGGTTTTCGGAAACCTCGCCATAGAAACTTTCGAACACGCTGTTCTTCACCACGGTCGCGGCGATCGGCAGATAGGCGCTGGAGATGCCCTTGGCGATCGCGACGATGTCGGGCGCGATGTCATAATGCTGATGGGCGAACATCTTACCGGTGCGGCCGAAGCCGTTGATCACCTCGTCCACGTGCAGAAGGATGCCGTACTTGCGGCACAGCTTCTCCACCTCGGGCAAGTATTCGTCGGGAGGCACCGCGACGCCGACCCCGCTCATGATCGGCTCGACGAGCACTTCGGCGATCGTCTCGGGGCCCTCGCCGAGGATCGTGGTCTCCATGTTCTTCACGCAGGCCAAGCCGCAGCTCGGGTAGTCGAGGCCGAGCGGACAGCGATAGCAATAGGGATGGGCGACATGGACGAAGTCGCCGGAGTACGGCTCGAACTTCGCCTTGCGCTCGCCCATGCCGCCGGCGTCCAGGGTTGCGAGGGTCGTGCCGTGATAGGAGAAGTATCGGCTGACGGTCTTGAAGCGATAATGCTGTGGATGTTCGTGCTTCATGTACTGGCGGGCGATCTTGAAGCCGGCCTCGTTCGCCTCGGAGCCCGAGTTGACGAAGTAGGTGTGATAGCCGCCGCCCATCAGCTCGTTGATTTTCTCGGCCAAGGCCGCAGCCGGCACGTTCATCGCGGTGTGCGGGAAATACGCCAGCTGCCGAAGCTGTTCCGCCGCGACGCCGGCCAGCTCGGCGCGGCCGTAGCCGATGTTGACGCACCACAGCCCGGCCATCGCGTCGAGATAGGCGGTTCCGTCGGCATCGTAGATCGTCGACCCCTCGGCGCCCGTCACCACGATCTGCCTGGCCTCCAGCGCCTTGTGCTGGACGATGGGGTGCAGCACGTTTTCGAGGTCCTGCCGCACGACGGCCTGGCGAATGGAGGGATCGGGTGCGTTGGTGAGTGACATCACTGCCTCATGCGGTCGAAGGGCGGGCAACTCTCTTGTCGCGATCGGAGTCATCGGCAATCCGGAGATCGCCGGCCTCGCGAATACGATACAGATGCGCTGTGCCCTGTCCACGCCGATGTCCACGCGATCCAAACACCCGCCTCAAACAGTCATGCTCGGGCCTCCCTCTTCGCGCGTTTCGGATGACAGTCAGCCGTGCCGGCAAGCATGGCACAACGCTTGCCCTTGCGGGCAGGCCTCCACCCGCCTCGGTGAAGCGCCGAGGCCCGCGCTTGCAGCGATGGCCAGCAACGATGGCCTGCGGCAGGCGGCAGGCCAGCTATCCCGCGCGCTTCAATTCAACGGCCAGGTTCACTTGCAGCGGGGCAACCGGCCAATGCTGCATTGCCCCGCCGAGCAGCCGCCCCTCAGGTGCGCGGCGGCAGGGGAACCTTGCCAGCCTTCAAATGCTTCTCAAGCACGGGAATCGCGGCCGCCGCGTTGCTGTCGCACTGGCCCATCGCAGCCGCGACCTCGCCGTCGATCGAGCCTGCCCGCTGGTACTCGCGGTACTTGGAACTCAACGCCTTGCAGTATTTCTGGTCGGCACTTTGCGCAAAGGCCGCCGCAGGCAGGGCGAACGCCGCAGCAATCACCGCGGCTTTGATGGCTGACTTCATTGGGTATCTCCTTGAATCGGTGCAGGCCGTTGTTAGCCTTAGCGACAATTGCACGTCTCATGGCGCTTCCCTTGACCTGCATCAAGCCGCGGATGGAGCGTCAAACCCGCGTCACGCGGGCAGCAGGGCACTCAACTTTTCCGGGCCACCGTTCGAAATGCCCGGTGCATGGCGGCAAGCTGCAGATCGTGCCTGATCTCCAGAAAGAGGTACATGGCGTCGTACGAGGCAAGCCCCGTCTCGTGCAGTGTCAGCACATCGCTCATCGTCACCGAGACGTCGAGGACGAAGGCGGTCACGCGCGACCCGCCTGCCGCATTCGGCGCACCGAGTGTCCAGGCAACCGCCCTCTCTCGGCGTCGCGGCGGATGGCAGCAATCGCCCTGCGCGCCCGGACACGATCGACGCCGGCAGGAACGAGCCGCGCCACCGCCCGGCCGTGCTTGGTAATGAGGACTTCCTCGCCTTCGGCGACGCGCTCGAGCAATGCCGAAAGCGTCGTCTTCGCCTCGATGACACCAACCGTGATCATTGGCGAGCCCCAACGAAAATTCATGCCGATTTAGCGGCCGACGGGCGGCCGCGAAAGTCCCCCTGGCCTCAAGGTTTCTCCTGCGAGCCTGGCCAGCACGCTGACAATGCCGAAGTGATGATCGGTGACCACGTTGCCGATCAGGGCGATGCGACGGCGACTGAACAAGTCGCCCGGCTGCTAGCCGAGCGAGTCATAGACTTCCCGCCAGCGCCTGATGGCTTCGATGTGGGCGTCCACCGTCGTGAGGTTGGCGCCCAGCGTCGCCACCGAGATGTGGCTTCCCCCGGCGTCGCGCCATGCCGCAATGTCGCCCGGCCATCGGTTGTCGCCGCGGCCATACTGCTGGATCGATTCTAAGCCGAAGGCGTCGACGTCCCTGCCGAGCGCGCGCAGCCTGGCCTCGATCCTCGCCTTGATCTGCACGGCTTCGCTCTGGGTCCGGCCCGAGAAGAGGAATCCGTCTCCGATCCTCGCGGCGCGCTCGTACGCAGCCTCGCTGAAGCCGCCCAGCCAGATCGGTATCTGCCTTTTCGGTCGCGGCAGGATGCCTGCCCGATCGATCCGATGGTCGGAGTCCTCATGCTCGACCACGGGCTGTTCCCACAGCTTGCGGATCAGAGTGATCTGCTGCTCTTGCCGCTTGCCGCGTCGGCGAAAATGCCCGGACATCTCGAGACCGTCATACTCCACCCAATTCCAGCCGACCCCGACACCGAGGCGTAGCCGGCCATCCGAGAACAGGTCGACATCCGCGGCTTGCTTGGCGAACAGCGCCGTCTGCCGCTGCGGCAGGATGATCACCCCCGTCACCAGCTCGAGGCGCCGGGTGATCCCCGCGAGGTAGGCATAGGTGACCAGGGGTTCGTGGAAGGGATCGGTTTCCTTGTACGGGCCGGTCAGCTTCGGCTCCCTCCCGGCATGGACCGCGCCCAGAACATGGTCATAGATCACGATATGGTCGTAACCCAGTTCCTCCGCGGCCTGTGCGAACGCCTTGACGGCTCCAGGATCGCCGCCAAGCTCGACCTGCGGATAGACGACACCAGCTTTCATCGTGAACTCCTTGTGAAGGCGTGAGGCCGTGTGCCGGCTTCGAGCCGGTTGCGTCCACTCCGGACGCGACAGCTCGAACGCCGGCACGGTCTTGCCCGCGACACGGCCAGACTAGCCGGCGCGATGAACATCGCGAACTGGAATCAGGGATCGTCGACCGTGTCGGCGCATACACAGCTTGCGACCTCGCGTCTTTGCTGGGAGCGTGCCACTCCGATGGCGCTCTTCTTGGTGAATACACATCCCATGAGCGCCATCGGAGTGGCGCGCTCCCAGCAAAGACGCCCTCTCCATCAGAGTGCGCCCCTATGGGTCAGGCATCCCGCAGTCCGAGTAATTTACGGTCGCTCTCGCACCCAGATGCGGAGTTCGTCGCCCGGCTCGAAGCCGGCGTTGATCGCGGCCTTCAGCTCGTTGCCAGACTCGTAGCCGACGATCGGCAGGCCCGGGAACAGCCCGGCGGCCAGGGCGACGAGGTCGCGGAAGACGGTGACGGCGTCGCCGGGCTCGGCGACTACATTCGACAGGCCCACGACCTTCTCGGCGCGATAGACGGTGCCGCCGGCGACCACCTCGCCGGCGCGCGAGCCGGCAAACATCGCGAAATTCTCGTCGCCGAACAGGGCGGCGGGAAAGGTGTCGCTCGTTACCACGCGCTGCCAGGCGAGGTCCGACGACGTCCGCGCGATCAGCAGTGGCAGCTGGCGGATCCACCGGGCGTCGAACAGCAGATCGAAGCCGCGGCGCGACAGGTCGAGGGTGGCAAAGCTGTCCTTAACCGCCCAGCGGCCGGGCGGGTTCGACCTGGCCAGGATATCGACGGTGGCGCGCTGCTCGTCGATCGCCGCTGCGTCGTGCCGCAGCGTCACCGCGTTGGGATAGAAGCGCGGCACCGCCTGGGCGTTGACCCACATGTGCGGCAGGAACGTCCCCGGCCGGCCGTGCGCGCGGCACACCGCATCGCACCAGCGGGCGTTGTTGAGTGCGGCCGCGGCCGTCCAGTCCTTCAGGCTCTGACTTCCTCGCGCTGGAAGACGACGTAGGCGATGGCGAACACCACGATCATGCCGGCGATCAGGCCGGTGACCTGCGGCCAGATCAGGAGCAGGCTCTGATCGAGCGGCAGCGGCGCGCCCATGATCGCCCCGCGCATCTGGCTCGGGATGATGGGGCCGAGCGTGCGCGTCTCGGGGTTGAGCAGGCCGATCACCGCCTCGCCGAACAGCGTGTTGGGCGAAAGGCGCTCCAGGGTCGACTGCATCTGGATCATGGCCAGCGTCTCGTCGAGCCGGCCCATCCCCATGGCGACGTTGGTCGGCGTCACCGCCAGCACCAGCACAGGCACGATGAGCGGCCACAGGATGGCGAAGAACAGCCAGACACCCAGCGCGCACAGCGCCGACGTCGCCGTCGAACGGAACAGCACCGAGAACAGCATAGATATCGCGAGCCAGACGCCGCCGAAGGCGATGGCGACAACCAGGAAGCCCAGGCCGCGCGCCACCTCGACACCGCGCGGCGGGATGCCGAGCAGCAGCAGGCCGGCGCCGAGCACGATCAGCCACAACGCGACCAGGGCCACGCTGAGCGTCGCCAGGCCGCCCAGGAATTTCCCGAGCAGCAGGGCATCGCGATAGATCGGCTGCGACAGCACCCGGCTAAGGGTGCGGCGGTTGAACTCGCTGTTCACCGAGTCGAAGCCGAGCCCGATCGCCAGCAGCGGGATCACCAGGGTGAGCGAGGCCGTGAAGGAGAACGGCACGCGCTGCGGCGCCGAGGTGAAGATGCGCAGGAACAGGAACGGGTCGGATTCGGTGACGTTGCGCAGCTCCTGCAGCGACAGCCCCACCGGCAGCGCCCCGAAGGCGATCACGAACAGCATCAGCACCATCATGCGGGCGCTGCTCAGGTGATCGGAGAACTCCTTCATGAACACCGGCCCCAGACCGGTGAAGGGCGAACCCTCGCGCCGTGCGGCGACGCGTTGTGTTCCGGCACTAGGCGGCATTGCGGGCCTGCTCGAAATAGCTGGTGTAGACCTCTTCCAGACTGGGCTGGAGGTCGTCCAGCCGCAGCAGCGAACCGCCCGCCGTCACGATGCGCTGCGCCACCGCGGCGCGCACGTCACGGTCGGCAATGACCCGCCAGGTCGCGGCACGTTCCTGGGTGACCTTCTGCACGCCCGCGACACCGCCCAGGGCCGCCGGCACGTCGGTGCCTGACGCCTCGACGAGGATCGGGTGGCCAGCGCCCAGCACCTGGTTGGCCAGCTCGACCACGGTGCCGATCAGGGCGATGCGGCCACGGTTAAACAGTGCCACCCGGTCGCAAACGCTCTGCACGCGATCGAGCAGGTGCGACGACAACAGCACCGCCACCCCCGCCTCCTTGAGGCGGCGGATCATCTCCAGGAGCTCGAACGTGGCGTGCGGATCCAGTCCCGAGGTCGGCTCGTCGAGGATCGCCACCTCGGCCTTCTTCATCACGATCTCGGCGATGCCGAGCCGCTGGCGCATGCCGCGCGAGTAGGTCGCGACCCTCTTGTCGATCACGTCGGCGAGATTGACGCTCTTCAGCGCCTCCTCGATCCGCGCGTCAGTCTCGCGCCGCGGCAGGTCGAGCAGGCGCGCCGTGTAGCGCAGGTTCTCGCGCGCCGTCAGATGGTCGTAGAAGCCGACCGAGTCCGGCAGGTAGCCGACGCGGCGCTTGACCTCGAGCGGCTGGCGCACCGGGTCGAAGCCCAGCACGCTCACCGTCCCGCCGCTGATCTCGGTGAGCCCGAGCATCATCAGGATGGTCGTCGTCTTGCCGGCGCCGTTCGGCCCGAGCAGGCCGAAGATCTCGCCGCGCCGGATGTCGAGGTCGATGGCGTCGACGGCACGCTGGGTGCCGTAGAGCTTCAGGAGTCCACGCGCCTCGATGACATTGGAGGTTTCCGCCGGATTGGCCATTGCCCGCCGCTCACCGCCTGCCGAAGCGCGCCACCGCGCCCAGCAGCACCAGCAAGGCGATGGCGATGATGCCGATGCCCGCCACGCCCCACAGAGTCGAGGTGGTGACGGTGATGCGGAAATCGGCCGACGCCGATTCGCCGCGGCCGTTGGCACGGAACGAGGCGACGTAGTCGCCGGCGATCGCCTTGTCGCCCGGCGTCACGATCACCTGCACGTCCTTCTTCTCGTTGGGCGCGACGCTGGCAATGGTCTTGGGATTGAACTCGACCTTCCAGTTGGCTGGCACGGTGCCCGACATCTCGACCTCGTCGATCGGGGCCGTGCCGTCGTTGCTGACGACCAGCGTGTAGGTCGAGCTCTTGCCGACCTCGGCCTCGCCGGACAGGCGGCCGTCCTTGGTGCCGAGAGCGAGGCGGCCCTGGCCGCTGATCTGCAGGGTGACGCGCAGCTCCGCGGTGGCGCCCTCCGACGCCACCCGGATCAGTACCGGGTAGTCGCCCGCCTTGACGTCGCGCGGCGGCGTCACCTTGACCTTGATGTCCTTGGTCTGGCCGGCCTCGATCGGGATCGAGCTGATCTCGTTGCTGCCGTAGCCTTCGCTGAAGGTCGTCTGGAAGTTGGCCGGACCCTGGGCCGACAGCGCAACCGTCAGATCCTTGCCGCTGTCGTTGCCGACCGTCACCGTGTACTCGAACGAGGATCGCGGCGTGCCGCGCAGCGACGGCAGGCGCGACTTCAGGCTGAGCTTGGCCGGCGCCTCGCTGCCCACCGTGAGCGTCAACACCAGCTCGGGCGCCTGGGTGAGCGGCCCCTTGGCGCCGAGCGTGATCTTGTGCGAGCCCGCCTTGGCGTCCTTGGGCACCTCGACACGCAGCTGCAGGCTGACGCTTTCGTTGACGCCCGGCATGGCCGAGGCGACCGGCAGGCCACCGCCCAGCAGGTCGACCTTCCAGCCCTGCGGGACGCCTGACAGGGCCAGCGCCACCGGCTCCGGCGGCAGGCCGCTGTTGTTGAGCTTGAGGCGGATGGTCGTCGTCTCCCCCGCGCGCACTGTCTGCGAAGGGTAGTCCGTCATCAGGAACAGGCCGCGCGGCGGCGGATCGGCCGCCTGGGCGAGCGCGCTGCCCGCGACCATCGAGGCAGCAATGTACGCAAGAAGAACCATCAGGCGGCGCATCGTCGGGGTCTCCGTCAGGCGGCGGCGCTGGGGCGCGCCTTCATGCGCCCGAACCACGCCGTGAGATTCTTGCAGGCAGGATCGAGCGGCTGGCCGACCTGCCCCATGAAATCGAGGAAGGCGAACAGCAGGATGTCCGCCATGGTGAGCTTGTCGCCGGCGATGAACGGCTTGGAGCCCACCAGCCCGTCGAGCCACACCAGCTTCTCGCGCGCCGTCGCCTTCAGGTCGTCGGCCGCCTGCGGAATGCAATGCACGCGCTTCTCGAACATCTTGAAGCCTTCGGCGAAGCGGAACCCGTTGGTCGCCGGTTCGACGATGTTGAGATCGATGCGCCGCGTCCACATGCGCGTCTTTGCGCGCTCCTCCGGCGTGTTGCCGATCAGCGATGGCGTGTCCTTCTTGACCTCGTCGACGTACTCGCAGATGGCCGTGATCTCGGCCAGCACGGAGCCGTCATCCAGCTCGAGGGCCGGGCTTTGTCCCGACGGATTGACCTTGAGGTAGGGCTCGCGCCGGTTCTCGCCGCCGCGCAGGTCGACCTCGACCTTGGGAACCTCGAACCCCTTCTCGGCCATGAACATGCGGACCATGCGCGGATTCGGTCCGATCGAAGTATAGAGCTTCATTGACATCCTCCCTTGCGGCCCAAATCGCTAACAAATCGTCCGGCCAGCGGTCAACTCTCGGGTCCACGGGCGCCAGCCCAGTTCGCTCATTTGCTGGGAGCGCGCCACTCCCATGGCGCTCATGGGATGTATGATCAACAGGAAGAGCGCCATCGGAGTGGCGCGCTCCCAGCGATGACGAGCTCCCCCTATCGCCACGGCTCCACGAGGATCTTGGTGTGGCGCTCGGGGTTGCCGAGCTCGGCGAAGGCCTGCTTGACCCCGGTCAGCCCGACCTTGCCAGTGATCAGCGCCTCGCCGTCGACCTGGCCGTCGGCCAGCAACCGCAGGGAACGCGCGAACTCCTCCGGCGTGTAGCCCAGCACGAACTGCAGGCTGAGCTCCTTCACTATGCCGAACATCGGCTCGAGCGTGTCGGGCTCCATGCAGACGCCGACCACGACCACCCGGGCATCGCGCGGCGCCGCCTCGAAGAGCTGCTGAATCATCCCCGGCACGCCGACGCATTCGAAGATCGCTGCCCGCCTGTCCGCCGCCAGCCGGGAATAAGGCGATTCCCTGGCCGGATCGACGACGATGTCGGCTCCCATCTTCACGGCGAGCTCGCGGCGCGTCGGCGAGAAATCGGCCGCCACGATCGGCCGTATCCCTTTCAGGCGCAGCGCCGTGATCACGGCGAGGCCGACCGGCCCGCAGCCGATCACCAGCGGCGCCTCGTCCTCCTTCACCGCGCCCTTCTCGACCGCGTGCACGCCGACCGCCAGGGGCTCGGTCAGGGCGGCGTGCTCGGTCGGCAGGCCGTTCGGCACCTCGAGCATCAAGGGCGCCGACAGCAGCATCTGCTCGGCGTAGCCGCCGACGTAGGTGTTCGAGTAGCCCATGCCCTTCGGGCCATCCGGCTCGATCATCAGCGGCATGGAACAGACGCGCGTCCCGGGCTTCACTGTGCGCTCGGTGCCGGGGCCATAGTCGAGCACCTCGCAGCAGAATTCGTGGCCGAACACGACGTCGCGCGACAGGTCCATCGGCACGCGGCCCGGGATGCGCTTGGTCACCTCGACCATGCGGTGGGCATGTTTGGCAGCATGCAAATCGGAACCGCAGATGCCGCAGGCCAGGGTCTTCACCAGCACCTGGCCGCGGGCCGGCACCGGCTCCGGCAGCGTGTCGACGACGATGTCGCCACCGCGAAAGATCGCTGCTTTCACTTGATGAACTCCCGTGCCACGTCGACGAAATCCTTCAGCCGGTCGTGATGCACCCAATGGCCGGCATGATCGAACTCGACCACCTTGGCGCCCTTGAAATGCTTCAGCCGGCCGTCCTTCTCGGGGTTGGAGGCCCAGCTTTCCTTGCCATAAACGAGCAAGGTCGGACAGGTGATCTGCGCCCACAGAAGTTCGATGTCCTCGTAGCTCATGTCGTAGGGCGGCCAGGTGCGAACATAGTTGTCGAACTTCCAGCTGTAGGTGCCGTCCTCGTTCTGGTTGACGCCCTGCTGCGTCAGGTGGCGCGCCTGTGCGGCGGAAAGGTGCGTGTTCTCCTCCTGCATGCGCTTGAAAGCATCCTCGATGGTGGGATAGCGCCGCGGCAGGCGGCCCGACAGCTTGCGTTGCTCCTCGACCCATTGGCGCATGCGCTCGCCGATCGTCTTGGTGCCGCGCTCGGCGATCGCCTTGGGAGACGGGCCCAGCCCCTCGATGGCGACCAGCTTGCGCACCTTCTCCGGATAGATGCCGGAATAGCGCAGGCAGATGTTGCCGCCCAGGGAATGGGCAATGATGGTGACCGGCGCCAGCCCTTGCTGATGGACGAGCTGGTCGAGGTCGTAGATGTAGGACGACATCGCGTAGTTGCCGTCGGGCGACCATTGGCTGTCACCATGCCCGCGCAGGTCCGGGCAGATCACGTGCCAGTCATGCCGCAGGGCGTCGGCCACCCAGTCCCAGTTGCGGCAATGATCGCGCCCGCCATGCACCAGGAGCAGCGGTGGCGCATCGGGATTGCCCCAGTCGACATAGTGAAGACGCAGCCTCTGCGAGACGAAGTGCCGGGAGGTCGGACCGGGCATGCCGTTGGAAAGAGTCATGCTTTCTCTATAGCGAGGGCCGGCTCACATTGAAATCTGGGCCGCGGGTCTCGTTGTCCGCGGAGCTTTGCTGCTACGGAGTGGACACATCTCGAGTCCTTCCCCGTCTTACGACGTCTTACGGGGGGGTACCCCCCAAAGGGAGCGGAGGGGGAAGGCCCAAAAGGAGATTCATGAGATTCCGACGTCGGGATCAGAGACATCTCGAGTGAGGCCTTCCCCCTCCGCACCGCATGACGGGGCACCTCCCACGATTACAGGGGAAGAATTCGAGATGTGCTGGGGAGGAACCTTACCCTGTGGCGCCCCATCGCGGATTGGGCCACTCTCGTGGCCATGATGAGCCCCGAGCAGAACGATCTGATCACCCGCATCGGGCCGGGAACGAAATGCGGCGCCCTGATGCGGCACTATTGGCATCCGGTGGCGCTCGCCGATGAGTTGCCCGACGCCCGGCCGGCCAAGGCGGTACGCCTGCTCGGCCAGGATTTCGTGCTGTTCCGCGACGAGCGTGGCCGGCATGGCCTGCTCGATCGCGACTGCCCGCATCGCGGTACCGACCTCGCCTATGGCCGGCTCGAGAATGGCGGGCTGCGCTGCCTCTTCCATGGCTGGCTGTTCGACGTCGATGGCAAGTGCCTCGAGACGCCGGCCGAGCCGGAGGGCAGCGTGCTCTGCCAACGGGTGCGCCAGCGCGCCTACCCGGTCGTCGTCAAGAACGGCATCGTGTTCGCGTTCGTGGGCGAAGGCCAGCCGCCGGCCTTTCCCGACTTCGACTGCTTCCTCGCGCCAACCAGCCATGCCTTCGCCTTCAAGGGGCTGATCGAGTGCAACTGGCTGCAGGCGCTCGAGGTCGGCATCGATCCGGCCCATGCCTCGTACCTGCATCGCTTCTACGAGGACGAGGATACCGGCGCGGCCTACGGCAGACAGTTCCGCGCCGCCTCGTCCGATTCCGACATTCCGATGACACGGCTGTTGCGCGAGTTCACCCGGCCGCGCATCGACGTCGAGGCGACCGACTATGGCCTGCGCCTGTTCGCCTTGCGCCGCCTCGACGAGCGCCACACCCACGTGCGCGTCACCAACCTGGTCTTCCCCTACGCCTTCGTCATTCCCATGAGCGCCGAGATGACGATCACCCAGTGGCACGTGCCGATCGACGACACGTCCTGCTACTGGTACGCGATCTTCACCAGCTTCGGCCAGCCGGTCGATCACGCGGCGATGCGCGAACAGCGCCTCAAGCTGTATCAGCTTCCCGATTACCGCCCGCGCCTGGGTCGTCACAACGACTACGGCTACAACGTCGCTGAACAGGCGAGCCAGACCTTCACCGGCATGGGCTTCGACATCAACGTGCACGATCAATGGGCGATCGAGAGCCAGGGCCGCATCCAGGATCGCACGCGCGAGCATCTCGGCACGACCGACAAGGCGATCGTCGCCTATCGCCGGATGCTCCTGTCGGCGATCGGTCTGGTGGCCAACGGCGACAAGCCGCCGATGTGGCTCGACGCGGCGCGGGCCACGCGGTTGCGCGGCCCGATCGCCATCGACGGCATGGGCCCGACCGAGGGCTGGCAATCCTACTGGAAAGACGTCGACACCCGGCGGCGCGGCAACTCGAGCTGGGCGGCCAACACCGTGCCGCCCCTGGTGGCGTGAGCCCGTGACGCTGGTCGAACGCGCGGGCCTGTGGAACGAGGACCGCAAGGCGGCAACCCGCGAAGCGCTGCGCCACATGCATGCCGGCGAGATGTCGGTGGTGCGGCTGGTGTTCGCCGATCAGCACGGTGTGCTGCGGGGCAAGACCCTGACCGCGGGCGAGATCGACGGCGCGCTGAAGAACGGCGTCGGCTTCACCACCACCATGCTGCTCAAGGACACCTCGCATCGCACGGTGTTCCCGGTATGGCGGCCGGGCGGCGGCTTCGGCATGAAGGAACTCGAGGGCGCCGCCGATGTCGTGATGCTGCCCGACCCGACGACCTTCCGGGCGCTGCCCTGGGCGCCGCACTCGGGCTGGATGCTGGGCGACATCCATTTTCCCGACGGCCGGCCGATGCCGCTCTGCACGCGCCAGCTCTACAAGCGCGCGCTCGGGATCCTCGGCGATCGCGGCTACGACTTCATCGCCGGGCTTGAGGTCGAGTTTCACCTGTTCAAGGTCGAGAAGACCAGGCTCGCCCAGGGCGACGCCGGCCAGCCCGGCGAGCCGATCGACGTGTCGCTGCTCAACCAGGGCTACCAGTATCTCACCGAGCATCGCTACGACGAGATGGACCCGATCCTCGAGATCCTGCGCTCCAACATCGTCGATCTCGGCCTGCCGCTGCGCTCGCTCGAGGTCGAATACGGCCCGAGCCAGGTCGAGTTCACCTTCCGCGCCGCCGCCGGTGTCGCCCCGGCCGATACCATGGTGCTGTTCCGCAGCGCCGTCCGTCAGGTCGCCCAGCGTCACGGCTTTCACGCCACCTTCATGTGCCGGCCGAAGATCGCCAACGTCATGTCGAGCGGCTGGCACCTGCACCAGTCGCTGAAGGACAAGAGGACCGGCGCAAACGCCTTCATGGACAAGGACGTACCCTTGTCGTCGGCCGGCATGCAGTACATGGCTGGGCTGCTGGCACACGCCCGCGGCGCCGCCGCCTTCTCGACGCCGACTCTGAACGGCTACAAGCGCTACCGCCCCTTCTCGCTGGCACCCGATCGCATCCTGTGGGGACACGACAACCGCGGAGTCATGATCCGCGTGCTGGGCGGTCCGGGCGAGGCCACCACCCATCTGGAGAACCGCATCGGCGAGCCTGCCGCCAATCCCTACCTCTACATGGCGAGCCAGATCGTCAGCGGCCTCGACGGCCTCGACCGCGGCCTCGATCCCGGCCCGTCGGCCGACACGCCCTACAACTCGGACGCGCCGCTCCTGCCCCGCTCGCTCGCCGAATCGCTGGCTGCGCTGGGCGAGGATCGGGTCCTGCGCAAGTCCTTCGGCGATTTCTTCGTCGACTACTATCTCAAGCTGAAGCAGGCCGAGATCGACCGCTTCAACCTCGAGGTCAGCGACTGGGAACAGCGCGAGTATTTTTCGCTGTTTTGAGAAGTTTGCAACCGAAGACGTGGGGGAAGTGCTTCCCTCCCCCACAATCAGGGGAGGTGCCCCGCAAGCGGCGGAGGGGGAAGGCCCCAGATAGGAGCACATGATATTCCGACGTCGGACTTCCGTGGATCTCGTCTGAGGCTCTCCCCCTCCGGCCCTTGTGGACCACCTCCCCCGATGCGGGGGAGGAAAGACATAGAGCAATCCCCATATAGCGGCATGTTCGACTTCCACCTCTCTCTCGTCTCCGACGAGGATACCGCGACGGAGGTACCTGCTTCCCTCGCGGAAACCACCCCGGACGAGCGGCCGCTGTTCGATGCCTATTCGCAGGCGGTGGTCGATGTCGTCGATCGCGTCGGACCCGCCGTCGTGCGGGTCGAGGCGCCGCCCGATCGCGACAAGCGGCAGCGCGGCGGCACCGGCTCGGGCGTGGTGATCTCGCCCGATGGTCTGGTGCTCACCAACAGCCATGTCGTGCAGGGCGCCACCGCCGTTCGGCTGACGCTGGCCGACACCCGCACCGTCAAGGCGCGCGTGCTGGGCGACGATCCGCATACCGATCTCGCCCTCCTGCGCGTGGTCGACGACGTCGCCCTGCCGGCAGCGCGACTCGGCAACTCGAAAACCTTGCGGCGCGGCCAGCTCGTGGTCGCGATCGGCAATCCGCTGGGCTTCGAATCAACGGTGACCGCGGGTGTCGTCTCGGCCCTCGGCCGCTCGCTGCGCTCGCGCACCGGCCGGCTGATCGACGACGTGATCCAGACTGACGCCGCGCTCAACCCCGGCAACTCGGGCGGTCCGCTGTTGTCCTCGCAGGGCGAGGTGATCGGCATCAACACCGCCGTGATCGCCGGCGCCCAGGGCATCTGCTTCGCGGTCGCCAGCAACACCGCGAGCTACACGGTGAGCGAGATCGTGCGTCACGGCCGCGTGCGGCGCGCCTTCATCGGTGTCGCAGGCCAGACCGTGCCCCTACCGCGCCGTCTTGCGCTCGTGCTCGGGCTGCGGCAGGTGAGTGGCGTGGCGATCGCGAGCCTCGAGCCGGACAGTCCGGCAGCCAAGGCGGGCCTGCAGCAGGGCGACATCGTGCTGGCGCTCGACGGCGAACCGGTAACCGGTGCCGACGACTTGGTCCAACTGCTGGGGGCAGGTCGCATCGGTGTCGACACCACGTTGACGGTCATTGCCGGCCGCGAACGCAAGCAGGTCGTGATCGTACCCGCCGAACGCAACCAGGAGCCGCCGACGTGAAGCCCATTGCCGTCGTCACGACAGTCGCCCGCAAGAAGGACGCCCGCGCGCTCGCGCGCGCGCTGGTCGAAGCCGGCCTCGCCGCCTGCGCACAGATCTCGCGCATCGAGAGCATCTACACCTGGAAGGACGAGATCGAGCACGGCAAGGAGTATCGCGTGCTGTTCAAGACCGTCGACGAACGCTACGCCTCTGTCGAGAGCGCCATCCGCAATATGCACCCGTATGAATTGCCGGCCATCCACGCCTTCGCCTTCGAGCACGTCCTGCCGGCTTATGGTGAGTGGATAGCGGAGCATTCGGCGTAGTCTTTTCCTGCCAAGCGTCTTCGCTGGGGTGTCGGCGTCTTACGCCGACGGAGGTGTCATGGAATCATGAGGACCGCGGGCGTCCCGCCCGCTCATGCTCATGAAACATGAACGGGCGGGACGCCCGCTGTCCGGAAGACCATGACCCCTCCGTCGCCGTAAGACGGCGACACCTCCCCATGCGGAGCGTGGGGAGAAGAATGATCTACTCCACCTTGCCTTCGGCCAGCATCCTCTCCCAGCGCTTCTGCATCTCGGCCGGACCGACGTCCTCTTTCTTCGCGGCGAGGAACCAGCGGTAGCCGAAGGGGCAGGCGACCATGCCCGAGCGATCGCCGTAGAATTGGTCCTGCACCGGACGGACAACCGTGGCACCGGCGGCGACGGCGCGGTCGACCGCCTTGTCGGCGTCGGGGACGCCGATGTGAAAGGCCACCGGCGAGCCGCCCGTCGCCGCCGGGCTGCGGGCGCCGAAATCTGGGTACTCGTCGTTCAGCATCAGCACGCTATCGCCGATCCTGATCTCGGCATGACCTACCTTGCCCGATGGCTCGGTCAGGCGGAACAGCTCGGTCGCGCCGAAGGCCTTGGTGTAAAAGGCGATTGCAGCCTTCGCGTCATGCACCGTCATGTGGGCCCGCAGGGTTTGTCCAGTCGCGCTCTTTGCCGTCATGGCTTCACCTGTGCTATATTACGTTACGTAACGTAACATAAATAGATGCCCCGTCAAGCCTCTCCTGCACCAGCGCGCGGCCGACCGCGCGATCCACGAATCCGCAGCACTATTCTCGCCGCTGCGCGCGCCCTGCTCGAGCACGGCGGGTTGACGGCCGTCACCATCGAGGGAATCGCAGCCAAAGCGGGCGTCAGCCGACCCACCATCTATCGCTACTGGCCGAACGCGCCGGCGGTCGCCATGGCGGCCTTCCTCGAAGCGTCGGCTCCGCCGACGTCAGGCTCATCGGGCCGCTCGCCACTGGTCGCGCTCAAGGCCCAGCTCCACGCCGTGGCCGACGCCTTCGCCGCGCCAACGGGCCGCAGCGTCGCTGCCATGGTGGCCGCCGCCCAATCCGAGACCGAGCTCGCCAAGGCGTTCCGCAACGAATTCATCGCCCGCAACCGCGATACTGCACGGTTGCTCCTCGAACGCTGCATCGCCGATCGCCTGGTCGCCGCGCCGGCCGACCTCGACCTGGCGCTCGACCTGATCTTCGGCCCGCTGTTCTACCGGCTGCTGATGGGTCACGCCCCGATCACGCGCGGCTTCGTCGATCAGCTCCTGCAGGCCGTCATCCCCGCACGCGCTTGAGCACGGCTTGGGTCTGCTCGACCAGCATCGCCACCATGGCGCCGGCCGGCATCTCGCGGGCGAGCAACGCCGACTGGCCGCTCCACAGCGGCGAAAATTCCCCGCTGCCCCTGGCTTCGCCGGCAACGCGCAGCGGTGTCGCGGCACCGGCGGCCAGGGGAAAGCTCGGCGCCTCGGACGTGATCGGACCGACCTCCCGCATGATGCGGTTGGCGATTCCACGTGCCGGCCGGCCGGTGAAGACATTGGTCAGCGCCGTCACGTCGGCCGTCCTCGACTTCAGCGCCGCGCGGTGAACCTGCGATGTCTTCGCCTCGGGACTCAGGAGAAAGGCCGTTCCGAGCTGAACGCCGGCGGCGCCCAGCGCGAGCGCCGCGGCAATGCCGCGACCATCGGCAATGCCGCCGGCAGCGATGACGGGAACCTTCACCGCGTCGACCACCTGGGGCACCAGGGCCATCGTGCCGGGCTGGCTGGCGATGTCGTCGGTCAGGAACATGCCGCGATGGCCGCCCGCCTCCGCGCCCTGGGCGATGACGGCGTCGACGCCGCGCGCTTCCAGCCAGCGCGCCTCCTCGACGGTAGTGGCAGAGCTCAGGATGAGGATTCCCGCGTCGCGCAGCGGCTTCAGCAAGGCCTCTTCGGGCAGCCCGAAGTGGAAGCTCGCGACCTTGGGCCTGAACTCGAGCAGCAGCGCCGCCATTGCGGAGCCGTAGGGCGTACGCACGGCGCCGCCGTCGGCCGCCGAAGCGGGCACGCCGAGCTCGTCGTAGTAGCGCGCCAGCCGCTTGCGCCAGGCGGCTTCACGGTCGGCGTCGACGGCAGGCGGGATGTGGCAGAAGAAATTGACGTTTATCGGCCGGTCGGTTTGCTGACGCACGGTCTGCAGCTCGCCGCGCAGCAGGTCGGGCGTCAGCATGGCCGCCGCCAGGGAGCCCAGCGCCCCTGCCTTGCTCGCGGCGATGGCCATCTGGGGCGTCGTCGGCCCGGCCATGGGAGCCTGGATGATGGGATGTTCGATCCCGAACAGCTCGAGCAGTCGACGATCCTGCCACTTCATGACGCTTCGCTCCTTCCGCTACCGGACAGGGCATTCGCGTTTGGCACGAACACCATCCCCTCCCCAGCGAAGCTGGGGAAGAGAATGAAGAGCGCATCCAGACACCAATGCTCTGCACTTACCAGTGTCTTCACTACCGCCGAACATACCATCTTGAATAATGATTTATCGTGATCCTTGACATCTGATAAACTGATTAAATGGATGCCAAGGATCTTGTGACGTTCGAGACGGTTGCGCGACTCGGTGGCATGGGCCGCGCCGCCCGCGAGCTCAACACCGTGCAATCCAACGTGACGCAACGCATGCGCCGGCTCGAGGCAGGGCTCGGCGTTACCCTGTTCGCGCGCAGCCGCTCCGGCGCCAGGCTCACCGCGGCCGGCGAGCGGTTGATGCCCTACGCGACGCGCATCGGCGTCCTGCTCGAGGAGGCGACGCGCGCGGCGCGTGACGACGGCGCCCCCAACGGCACCCTCACGGTCGGTTCGCTGGAGACCACGGCCGCCTTGCGCCTGTCTCCTCTGCTCGCCGCATATGCACGTGACTATCCCAAAGTCGATCTCGTCCTGCGCACCGGCACGACGGCCGAGCTGATCGAGCGAGTCCTCGATCGCGAGCTCGAAGCGGCCCTGGTGTGCGGGCCGGTCTCCCATCCCGACCTCATCACCACCCGCGTCTTCGAGGAGGATCTGGCGCTGCTGAGCGCGCCGGCAGAGCGGTCGGTCGCCAGGCTGCTGGCCAGGCCCGACCTTCGTATCATCGTGTTGCGCGCCGGCTGCTCCTATCGCCAGCGGCTGGAGGAGTTGCTGGCGCGCCGCGGCATCGTCGGATTGCGGCGCCTCGAGTTCGGCACGCTGGAGGCGATCCTGGGTGCCGTCGCCGCCGGTCTCGGCATCACCCTGCTGCCGCGCGCCCTGGTCGGGCCGGTGTGGCGCGGCGGGCGCGTCGCCGTGCATCGCCTGCCGGCCGCCGATGCGCGCGTGCAGACCGTGCTCGTGCAACGGCGCGACGCCCTGCGCTCGAGCGCGATGTCGGCCTTCCACGATCTGGTCGCTGGACGACGCCGCTCGCGAGACGGCACAGTGGGCGCCTGACGAGGGAACAACTGATGGAACTTTGGCAATATGACGCGACCGACTTGGCGCGGTTGATCCGCACCGGCCGGGCCTCGGCGCGTGAGGCCGTCGATTCGGTGCTCGGACGCCTCGACAAGGTCAACCCGGCAATCAATGCCGTCGTTCGCGTGCTGGGCGACGAGGCGCGCGCGGTCGCCGAGACCGCCGACGCCGCGCGCGCCCGCGGCCATGCCCTGCCGCCGCTGCACGGCGTGCCGGTAACGACCAAGGTCAATGTGGACCAGACCGGCCTGCCGACCGACAATGGCGTGGTCCCGCTCAAGGACTTCATTGCCACCGAGGACAGCCCGGTGGTCGCCAACCTGAAGCACGCCGGCGCCATCATCGTCGGGCGCACCAATGCGCCGGCCTTCTCGATGCGCATCTTCACCGACAACGCTCTGCACGGCCGCACGCTCAATGCGCGCGATCCGGAGCTGACGCCCGGCGGCTCGAGCGGCGGCGCCGGCGCCGCCACGGCCACCGGCATCGGCGCGATTGCCCATGGCAACGACATCGGCGGCTCGGTGCGCATCCCGGCCTACTGCAACGGCGTGGTCGGGCTGCGCACGGGGTTCGGCCGCATCCCCTCCTTCAATCCCAGCGCCCCTCAGGGTCGGCCGATCGGCGCTGTCCTGATGGCCGTGCAGGGTCCGCATACCCGGACAGTGCGCGACGCGCGGCTTGCGCTCGAGGCGATGGCGCGCGGCGACCGGCGCGACTGGCGCTGGAACGACGTGCCGATGCAGGGTCCGCCGCCGGCGCGGCCGATCAAGGTGGCGATCGTGCCAGAAGCGCCGGGCGGCCGCACCCATCCGGCCCAGGGTGCGGCGGTGCGACTCGCCGGCAAGCACCTGCAGGCGGCGGGCTATGTCGTCGAGGAGATCCTGCCGCCCGACATGGAACGCGGCGTCGAGCTCTGGCACCTGATCTGCGTCACCGACGTGTTCGGCGGCCTGTGGCCGCAGATGCAGAAGATGGGCGACCCTGACGGCATCGCTTCCATGCAGGGCTGGCTCGACCTGCACAAGCCGACCGACCTGCCGACCTACGTCGCCGCCCTCACCGAGCGTGAGGGCCTGCTGCTGAAATGGATGAGATTCTTCCAGCAGTGGCCACTGGTGATCCTGCCGACCCTGTGCGACTTGCCGCCCAGGCAGCGCGCCGACACGACGAAGGCGGGACAGGGCGAGATCCTGGAATCGATGCGCGTCGCCCTGCTCGCGCCCCTGCTCGGCCTGCCCGGCCTCGCCGTCCCAGTCGGCAGCCATGGCAAGCTGCGCACCGGCGTCCAGATCATGGCCATGCGCAACCGCGAGGACCTCTGCCTCGACGCCGGCGAGGTGATCGAGGCGGCCGAAGGCGTGGTGACCCCGATCGATCCGGTGAGAGGGTAGCCCCCACATGACCGGCAAGGCATCGCACGAGGTCGGTTGGATCGGGCTCGGCCGCATGGGCGAGGCCATGGCGACACGCCTGGTCAAGGCGGGCTTCGGGCTCTCGGTGTGGAATCGCACCGCGTCCAAGGCCGATCCGCTGGCTAAGATCGGCGCCGAGGTGGTGACGGACAAGATGGCGATGGCGCACTGTGTGAGCGTCATCACCATGGTGTCGACCACCGACGATTTGAAGGACATCCTGTTCGGCAAAGGCGGCGTGCTGACCGGCAACGCGCGGCCCCGGCGCGTGGTCGACATGTCGTCGATCTCCGATAGCGGCTCCGCCGAGATCCGCAGGCAACTCGATGGAGCGGGTGTCGCCTATCTCAGCGCGCCCGTCTCGGGCAACGCCAAGGTCGCGAAGGCGGGCAAGCTCCTGGTCGTCGCCTCGGGGCCGCGCGCCGAGTACGACGCGGTGCAGCCGTTGCTGGCCGCCCTCGGCCGCGCCGCAATGTATGTTGGGGAAGGCGAGCTGTCGCGGGTATGGAAGATCGCCCACAACACGATGTTCGGCGTCATCATCCAGTCGCTCTGCGAGATCACCCTGCTCGCCGAAAAGGCCGGCATCCCACGCCACGTCTTTCTGGAATCGATAAACCAGAGCGTGCTCGGCTCGATGTACACCCGCTACAAGACACCGGCGCTGGTCAACCTCGACTTCACCACCACCTTCACCCCCAAGCTGCTGTTGAAGGACATGGAGCTCGGCATGGCCGCGGGCCGAGCCTATGGCGTCGTCATGCCGGCCGCCTCGGCGACGCGCGACAGCATCATGTCGCTGTCGCATCAGTATCCCGGCGATATCGATTTCTCAGTGCTGCTGCTTGAGCTGGCGCGCGCCGCGGGCATGAAGCTCGAACCCGAGAACGTCCCCGTAAGCGACGGACTCGCCTGACCATGACCGTGCTCCTGAAATCCGGCATCGTCGTCACCCAGGACCCTGTACTCGGCGTGCTGCCCAAGGGCGACGTGCTGATCGACGGCGACCGCATCGCAGCGGTCGCGCCGTCGATCGACGCGGCCTCCGCCGAGACCGTCGATTGCGCCGGCCATTTCGTGCTGCCCGGGCTGGTCAACGCCCACATGCACACCTGGCAGACCGGGCTGCGCGGCGTCGCCGCCAACTGGACGTTGCTCGAGTACTTCCGCCATGTCCATGCCGGGCTGGCTACCGTCTTCCTGCCCGAGGACATCCACATCGCAACTGTGGCCGGTGCACTCAACCAGCTCGATCACGGCGTCACTACCCTGGTCGACTGGTGCCACAACAACCCGACGCCCGAGCACACTGACGCGGGCATCGCCGGCCTCAAGGAGAGCGGCATCCGCGCCGCGTTCTTGCACGGCTCGCCCAAACCCGACCCCAAGCCCGGCGAGCCGCACTTCTCCGAGGTGCCCCATCCGCGGCGCGAGATCGAACGCCTGGTGAAGGGGCCGCTTGCCGATCGCGCGGGGTTGGTGACGCTCGGCATGGCCGTGCTGGGCCCGCACTACTCGACGCTCGACGTCAGCGCCCACGATTTCGCGCTGGCGATGGAGATGGGGCTGGTCGCGTCCATGCATCAGGGCGGCGGGGAGGCCAAGACGCCGGGCGGCTGGGAGACGCTGATGGCGCGCGGCCTGGTCGGGCCGCACATCAACATCGTGCACGGCAACAACCTCAGCGACGCGCAGCTCCGTGCCTTCGTCGATCTCGGGGTGAGCTTCTCGGTCACGCCCGAGAGCGAGATGGCGCAGGGCCATGGCCATCCCATCACCGGTCGGCTGCGCGCACTCGGCTCGGCGCCGTCGGTCGGTGTCGATCTCGAATCGGCGATCAGCGGCGACATGTTCACCGTGGCGCGCATGGCGCTGGCCTCGCAGCGCGCGCTCGACAACGCGGCCGAGCGAAGCCGCAGCGGCGGCATCCCCCCGACGTCGACAATCCCGGCAGCCGAGGCGCTGGACTGGATCACCATGCGCGGCGCCGCGATGCTCGGCATGAGCGATCGTATCGGCAGCCTCGCGGTCGGCAAGCAGGCCGACATTGCCGTGATGTCGCTCGGCCCGCTCGCCATGTGGCCAGTTCACGATCCGGTGGCGAGCGTCGTCATGCAGGGCTCGGGCGCGCGCGTGCGCGATGTGCTGGTGGCCGGGCGCTTCGCCAAGCGCGACGGCAAGCTTGCCTGGCGCGATCTTGCCGGCCTGCGCGCCAGGCTGTCGGCGTCCGCCGGGCGGATCCTGTCGAGCCTGAACGTAAGAAGCGCCAGCCGCGACATAGCGGCGGCATAAGGGGAGGAAACCATGTCACGTCTGATCGCGCTGGCGCTCGCCTGGCGCTCCCGGCCCTGCATCAAGCTGCAATGACACTCGCTGTTTCCGCGTAACCAAGGAGCGTAATCATGGCCTCCACCCTGCTGCAAACCACCGTCGTCGGCTCCTACCCGCAGCCGGACTGGCTTGTGAACCGCGAGATGCTGAGCAAGATGGTGCCGCGCACGCGCGTGCGCGAGCTGTGGCGCGTGCCCGAGGCGTTCCTCGAGCAGGCGCAGGACGATGCCACGCTGCTCGCCATCCGCGACATGGAGCGGGCCGGCATCGACATCGTGACCGACGGCGAGATGCGCCGCGAAAGCTACTCCAACCGCTTCGCCACCGCGCTCGACGGCATCGACGACGAGCACCCGGGCGAGATCACGAACCGGGTCGGCCAGAAGACCCCCGTGCCACGCGTGGTCGGCAAGATCAGGCGGACGAAGCCGATCGAGCTGCGCGACATGCAGTTCCTGCGCTCCAACACCGATCGCCTGGCCAAGATCACCTTGCCTGGTCCTTTCACCATGGGCCAGCAGGTCAGGGACGAGTTCTACAAGGACGCCGAGGCGATGTGCATGGACTACGCCGCCGCGGTCAACGAGGAGGCGCACGATCTGGTCAAGGCCGGCGCCGACGTGATCCAGCTCGACGAGCCGTGGCTGCGCAACAACCCGGAGGAGGCCAAGCGCTACGCCGTCAAGGTGATCAACCGGGCGCTCCAGGGTCTCACCGTGCCGACCGTCGTCCACCTCTGCTTCGGTTACGCCGCCGTCGTGCGCGGCGGCAAGCCAACCGGCTATGCCTTCCTACCGCAGCTTGCCGACAGCATCGCCCAGCAGATCTCGATCGAGTCGGCGCAGCCCAGGCTCGATCTCGGCGTCCTGAAGGATCTCGCGCCGAAGAAGATCATGCTCGGAGTCATCGACCTCGCCGATCCCGGGATCGAGACACCGCAGCTGGTCGCCGAGCGCATTCGCGCCGGCATGAAGTATGTCCCGCCCGACAAGCTCCTGCCCGCCCCCGACTGCGGCATGAAGTACCTGCCGCGCGCCACCGCCTTCGGCAAGCTGAAGGCGCTCGCCGAAGGCGCGGCCCTGCTGCGCAAGGAGTTGCAGTAGGCGCTTTTTGCATGGGCCTCCCCAGCTTTGCTGGGGAGGTGCCCGCGTACTCGCGGACGGAGGGGTCATGGTCTTCCAGACCGCGGGCGTCTCGCCCGCTCGTGATCTCATGATGATGAGCGGGCGGGGCGACCGCGGTCCGTATGAGCACGACCCCTCCGTCGCCGTATGACGGCGACACCTCCCCAGCGAAGCTGGGGAGGAGAACAAACTCACCCGCCCGCCACGCCCTGCGCTTCGACGTAGAGCGCGTAGACGGACTGGCTGGCGGTCATGAACAGGCGGTTGCGCTTGCGGCCGCCGAAGCAGAGGTTGGCGCAGCGCTCGGGCAGCAGGATGCGGCCGATCAAGGTGCCGTCCGGCGCGAACACGGCGACACCGTCCTGCTCGGGGCCGCCCGAGAAGCCCGCCCACACGTTGCCCTCGGTGTCGCAGCGGATGCCGTCGGCGAAGCCCGGCGTGGCGTCGAAGAACAGGCGGCCGTTGACCGGCTTGCCGTCGACCATGTCGTAGACCCGCGTCGTGCGCCTGCCGTCGGGAGTGTCGACGACGTAGAGTCGCGATTCGTCAGGCGAGAAGCAAAGGCCGTTCGGCCGCTCCATATCGCCGATGGCAATGGTGTATTCCCCGGTCTTGGGATCCAGGCGGTAGACGCGGTACGGCATCTCCTTGGGCGCCTTGTCGCCGAGATAGTGGCCGCGTATGCCAGCGCCGTTGTCGCTGAACCAGATCGAGCCGTCCGACTTCACCACGACGTCGTTGGGCCCGGTAAGGCGCGTGCCCTCGAACGACGAGGCCAGCACAGTGACCGTGCCGTCGTGCTCGGTGCGCGTCAGCGTGCGGCTGCCGAGCTCGCAACTGATCAGCCGGCCCTGGCGGTCGCGCGTGTTGCCGTCCGGGTAGCCCGCCGGGTTGCGCAGCGTCGCCACCGCGCCGGTGATCTCGTCCCAGCGAACCAACGCATCGTTGGGAATGTCGGAGAACAGCAGGTAGCGGCCATCACCGTAGTACGCCGGCCCCTCCGTGAAACGGAAACCGGTGGCGATGCGCTCGATTGCCGCCATCGGCACGACCAGCGCGCGGAAGCGCGGATCGAGCACGATGACATCAGGGTCGGGATAGCGGATCGGCGCCGGGGATTCCCAGCGCGACGGGACTGAACTCACTATTGTCTCCCCCTTCGAATACTATCGCATTTTAGCAATACACACCGTCATCCCGACCGAAGCCGAGCGCAACGAGGCGCAGTGGAGGGACCTGTCTTGTTGCGACGCCAACAAAGACAGGCCCCTCGACTATGCCACCCTTCGGGCAGCTTCGCTCGGGATGACCGAGAGAATGGCATATCCAAAGGCTCTGCCCCTGGACACCTCAGTGCTTGCGGGTCTCGAACTCGTGGAACTCGCTCATGAACGGCGCCGCCACGGCGGCATTGAGCTTGCAGTCGAGGAACACCGGGCCGTCGGGCCGCGCCAGCATTGGCGCGATCCTCTGCAGATCCTCGAGCGTGCGGATGGTCGCAGCCTGGAAGCCGAAGGCTTCGGCGACCGGCGCGTAGTCGACGTCGGGGAACACCGACTTGACGACCGGCAGCTCGCGCATCTTGAGGAAGTGCAGCTCCGCCCCGTACGCGCAGTCGTTCATCAGCACGATCACCAGCGGCAGGTCCTCGCGTACCACGGTCTCGAGCTCTCCCATGGTCATCAGGAAGCCGCCGTCGCCGATCACCAAGACCGTGGTTTCGTCGGGCCGCGCCTTGGCGACGCCGAGTGCCGTGCCGAACCCCAGGCCGATCGAAGCGAAGTCGCTGGTCAGCTTGAAATGCCCAGGCCCCGGCACCGAGAGGTAGGGCACGATGCCGAGGAAGTTGCCGGCGTCGTAGACCAGGTTGCGGTTGGCCGGCAAGAGCTTCTCGAGCGCAACACCCAGCGAGCGCGGATCGACGGTACGCGCCGTGTTGGCGGGCTCGAAGTCGCGCGCGATGTCGAAGCCCCTCAGGAAGCGCAGGGTCTCCTCCGACCGGAACGGCCGCTCGGCGTTGGATCCGGGCGGCAGCGCCTCGATCAGGGCGTCCGCGGCCAGGCGGGCATCGCCTACCACGGCGACGTCGGCGGGATGCCAGCGGCCGATATGACCGCGCTCGGTATCGACCTGGATCAACGGCACGTTGGGCAGCGAGTGGCCGAAGCTCATGGTGAGCAGGTTAAGGCCGGCGCCGAACACCAGCACGCAGTCGGCCTCGTGAACGAGGCGCCTCGCCGCCGAATGCGAGAACGAGCCGACGATGCCGAGGTTGGCGGGGTTGCCGCGGAACATGTCCTTGCCGCGCGCCGAGGTCGCCAGAAGCGCGCCGGTGCGCTCGGCGAGCTTCTCCAGCGCTTCCTTGGCGCCGGCACGGTGCGCGCCCATGCCCGCCAGGATCAGGGGCTTGCGGCTCTGGCGAACGACGGCAGCAGCCGCCTCGATCGCCTGGGCACGCGGCGCCGCGGGCTTGCGCTCACGCGGCCGCGCCGGCGATGCATCGCTGGTGTCCATATCGGCGAGTTGGACGTTGACCGGAAGGAGGAGCGCTGCCGCGCCACCCTGCATGGCTGCGGCCACCGCATCGGCCAGCACGCCGCGCGCCGTCGACGGGCTGGTGGCGACGAAGGTGCGGATGCCGGCCGCGGCCAGGACCGCGGTGGCGTTGAAGCCCTTGTAGTCGGGGCCGATCCCGTTGGCGGCGCCCGACGGCACCGCCGCCTCGCCCGAGATGATCAGCACATTGGAGCCCGAACGGCTGGCGTAGGTTGCGGCATGCAGGCCGTTTGCCGTCGCGGGACCGCGCCCGATGACCGCGATGCCGAGGCCGCCCGAGCGATAGGAGAAGCCCTCGGCCATGGCGATGGCGTTGTTCTCGTGCCGCGCTCCGTAGAAGCGGATGCCGGCGCTGTCGAGCGCGGTGGCGAACACCGCCGTGTCGTCGCTCATCAGGCCGAACACCTGCTCGACGCCCAGCGCCTTGATGTCGTCGACGAGCGCTTGGTAGGTCGGGATGCGGCGATCACTCATGTTTACGCTCCGTCTTTCATTGCTGGGCGCGCGCCACTCCAGTGGCGCTCATGGGGTGTGTGATCAACGAAAAGAGCGCCACTGGAGTGGCGCGCTCCCAGCGTATGAGAACCTCACCGGGCGATCACCTTGCCTTGCGGCGTCACGGTGACCTGCTTCTGGACGCCGCCCTGGGTGGCCTTGCCGGTCCATTGGCCGTCAGGACCGCGACGCAGACCCTGGACGTTGTTGTAGTGCAGCGTGTTGAGGCGCGTCTTCGCGTCGGCCGTGCCGCCGGTGCTGGCCGGCGGCGACGGCGCGGGCTTGGCCTGGGCCATCGCCGCGCCCGGCGCAATGACCAGGGCGGCAGCCAGGACGAGGCTACCGCGCTTCACGACGCCAGCTTTCCTTTCAGCACCTCGCCCTGGAAGGCGCCGGTCGCCTCGCCGTTCTCGAAGGCGACTGCGCCATTGACCAGGGTGGCCCTGATGCCCTCGGCCTTCTGCACCAGGCGACGCGCGCCGCCTGGCAGGTCCTTCTCGACCGTCGGCAGGAGCGGCCGGATGCGGTCCTCCTCGAACAGCACGAGGTCGGCGCGGAAGCCTTCGCGCACCTGGCCGCGGTCGTGCAGATCCCATGCGGCGGCGTTGTCGTGAGTCAGCTTCCTGATCGCCTGCTCGAGTGTGAAGGCAGCGCGCTTGCGCACCCAGTAGCTCAGGAAATGGGTCTGCAGCGACGAGCCCATCTCCTGGCAGACATGGGCGCCCGAGTCCGAGAAGGTCGCGAGCGTGCGCGGGTGCTTCAGGATGCCGAGCACGTCCTCGGGCGATTCGTTGACCAGAGGCTGGACGTAGACCTGGTTCTCGTCCCTGAGCGACAGGTCGATCATCACCTCGACCGGATGCTGCCCGCGCGCCTTGGCGAGCTGGTCGACCGTGGGGTCGTCCCAGTCGACGCCCTTCAAGGCGAACAGGTTCGCATAATCGGGCTTGCGCGGATCGGTCGTCGCCGCACCGCCGCCCTGGAAGACCTTGTCACGCGGCTTCATCTTCGACTCGGCCTCGACCAGCTCGCGCCGCACGGCCGGGTCCTGCAGCCGCTTCTTCTGCTCGTCGATCGGCAGCGCCCGGATCGGTCGCCATGCCGGCAGCACGTCGAACGGCAGGTAGGATTTCAGCGAGAAGATGGCGTTGATCGAGCGTGTCGTGCCCTGGCCAAACATGCGGCCGCCGGCGGCGACCGTGTCGTCGATGTACCTGGTCTGGTAGCTCCACGAAGTCGGATCGTCGCCCTGCTTGGTGGCCAGCACACCGAACATGATCGGCCGCCTGTAGTCGAGAGCCACCTTGCGCAGGCGATCGAGGAAGAGGCGATGGCGCGGTCCGCTCGCGATATCCGGTCCGATCTGGAAGATTCCGGCATCTAGTTCGGCCATGGCCGCCAGGATGCGGTCAATCTCCTCCCATTCGGCAATTCGGCTCGCCACCGGCGTGTCGTCGGGCGTGACGTGCGTGGAGGCACGCGAGCTCGAGAAGCCCATGGCGCCCGCCTTGAGCGCCTCCTGCACGGCCGCAGCCATGCGCGCCATGTCGTCCTCGGTCGCCTTCTTGGAGAGCGCCCGCTCGCCCATGACGTACATGCGCAAGGCAGAATGGCCGATATACATGCCGTAGTTGATCGCCTTGGGCAGGCGCTCGACGGTGGCGAGGTATTCCGGGAACGTCTCCCACGTCCAGTCGATTCCGGCCGCCATCGCCTCGGTCGGGATGTCCTCGACCGCCGACAGGCAGCGCGCGTACCAGTCACGGTCGCTGGGCTTGCAGGGCGCCAGCGCGAAGCCGCAGTTGCTCATCACCACGCTGGTGACGCCATGCCAGCAGGAGCAGCTGCCCAGCGGATCCCAGGCAACCTGCGCATCCATGTGGGTATGGCCGTCGATGAAGCCCGGCGCCACGATCAGGCCATCGGCGTCTATGGTGCGCCCGGCGGTACCGGCGATGCGGCCGATTTCGACGATGCGGCCGTCATGGATGGCGACGTCGCCCGAGAAGCGCGGCTTGCCCGAGCCATCGACGATGGTGCCGCCGCGGATGATCGTATCGAAGTCCATCACAGGCGGTCCTTGTGCTCGATGATCTTCCAGTAGGTGTCCTTGGCGCAGATCTTCCCGCCGCGGAACGTGTAGATGTCGCAGCCCTGGTAGTTCAGATCCTCGCCGTCACTGCCCTTGCCCTTCACCGTCCACACCGAGATCGCACGGTTGCCGGCGTAGATGTACTCCTTGTGGACCCAGCGCATGTCGGGGATCACTTTGAAGCGCGCCGCCAGTGTCTTGGCGATGGTCTCCTTGCCTCTCAGCGTGCGGCCGACCGGCTCGGGCCCGCGCGCCAGGCAGAAGGTCGCGTCGTCGGTGAAGAAGGAGACGATGCGCTCGACGTCACGGCTGTTGAAGGCCGCGGAGATCGCCTTCATCAGCTCCGGCGTGGCGACATCGGGATTTGCGGCTGTAACATCCGGCATACGAAACCCTCCCTTGATGCGACAGCAAACGATTGCAGGCTTGACCAGCATCGGCAAGGTCGGCGCGCACATTCATTCTCATGCGGACCGCGGGCGTCCCGCCCGCTCATGACTCATAAGAAGAGCGGGCGGGACGCCCGCGGTCCGCATGAGCCATGACCCCTCCGTCGCCGAAGACGGCGGCTCACCTCCCCACTTCGTGGGGAGGCGAGCATGGGTGTTTTCGTTCGAATGGAAACGCTCGCGGTTCCATTCGGCCGAAAACCGCTCTAGCGTAGCGCCAACAACTCGGGGAAACGTCCGTGTACGACTATATCATCGTGGGTGGCGGCTCGGCCGGCTCTGTCATGGCGCAACGGCTGTCGGCGCGCAGTGCCAACAAGGTCCTTCTGTGCGAGGCCGGCCAGGATACGCCGCCAGGCCAGGAGCCGAAGGAGATCGCCGACAGCTACTCCGGTACGGCCTACTTCGACCCGCGCTTCCACTGGACCGAGCTCAGGGTCCACACGCAGGTCGTCTCGCACAACAATCCGCAAGAGAACCGGCCGCCGCTGCGCAAGTACGAGCAGGCGCGCGTTCTGGGTGGCGGTTCGTCGATCAACGGCCAGATGGCCAATCGCGGTGCGCCGACGGACTACGACGAGTGGGCGAGTCGCGGTGCCGAGGGCTGGGGCTGGAACCAGGTGCTGCCGTTCTTCAAGAAGGTCGAGCGCGATCTCGACTTCGACGGGCCCTACCACGGCAAGGACGGCCGCATCCCGGTGCGCCGCATCCCGCCCGAGCACTGGACCGGCCACGCCAAGGCGGTGGCCAAGGGCTTCGCCGCCAAGGGCTTCAAGTTCCTCCCCGACCAGAACGGCGAGTTCGTCGACGGCTACTTCCCGGTAACGCATTCCAACGCGGAGGAGCGCCGCGTCTCGGCCGCCATGGGCTATCTCGACGCCGAGACGCGCAAGCGCGCCAACCTCACCATCTCGACCGACACCCAGGTGAAATCGCTGCTGTTCGACGGCACGCGCTGCGTCGGCGTGACGGCAATGGTCAAGGGTCAGGAGCAGGAGTTCCGCGCCACGGAGGTGATCCTGTCGTCGGGCGCCATCCATACCCCGGCCCATCTCATGCGCGCCGGCATCGGGCCGGTCGGCCATCTCGCCGAGCTCGGCATCCCTGTGGTCTCCGGCCTGCCTGGCGTGGGCCAGCGGCTGATGGATCATCCGTCGATCGCGCTGTCCTCGTTCATCCGGCGCGGCTCGCGCATGAATGAGCACACGCGCCGGCACATCCATCTCGGCCTGCGCTACTCGTCGGGCCTGCCCGGCGTACCCAAGGGCGACATGTTCGTCGCCGTGGTCAGCAAGTCAGCCTGGCACGCCGTCGGCGAGCAGATCGCCTCCCTGCTCACCTTCATCAACAAGACCTACTCGGAGACGGGTCAGGTCAAGCTCGCCTCGCGCGACTGGCGCAGCGAGCCGGTCGTCGAGTTCAATCTCCTGTCCGACAAGCGCGACCTCGACCGCCTGATGAGCGGCTTCAAGCTGATGGCCGCGGTGCAGATGACCGACGAGTTGCAGAAGGTGACCGACGTCCCCTTCCCCGCCGCCTACAGCGACCGCGTGCGCGCCATCGGCGTGGTCAACACCAAGAACAAGATCCTGACGAAGATCGTGGCGCAATGCCTCGACGGGCCGGCGGCGCTGCGCCGCTACATGATCGACAAGTTCGTGGTCGAGGGATTCACGTTCGACCAGGTGATGAACGACGACGAGGCACTCGAAGCCTTCGTGCGCAAGGCGGCGATCGGCGTGTGGCATGCCTCGTGCACGTGCCGCATGGGTCGACCCGACGATCCGATGTCGGTGACGGACATCCAGGGCCGGGTCAAGGGCGTGCAGGGCCTGCGCGTGGTCGACGCGTCGGTTTTCCCCGTGGTGCCCTGCGCCAACACCAACTTCCCGACGCTCATGACCGCGGAGAAGATCTCCGACGCGATGATGTCGGCGACGTGAGTTCTTCTCCTCACCAGCTTCGCTGGGGAGGTGCCCCGTCTTACGGGGCGGAGGGGTCAAGAATCATGAATCATGACCCCTCCGTCGCCGTAAGACGGCGACACCTCCCCAGCTGCGCTGGGGAGGAAAAACAAGAAGGAGCCAACCATGTCAGTGATCCTGGGCAGTGGCGAGCATCGCTATCGCGTGGTCGAGAACTGGGCCAAGTTGCCCGACGGCTGGGAGTTCCGCGACGTCGCCGCGGTCGCCGTCGACAGCAAGGACCGGGTCTACGTCTTCAATCGCGGCCAGCATCCGATGATGGTGTTCGACCGCGACGGTAACTTCCTGCGCTCGTGGGGCGAGGGTCTGTTCAGCCGCGCGCATGGCATCCACATCGACAGCGACGACACGCTCTACTGCACCGACGACGGCGATCACACCGTGCGCAAGATGACGACCGACGGCAAGGTGCTGCTGACCATCGGGGTGCCCAACCGGCCGGCGCCGTTCCTGAGTGGCCAGCCGTTCAACCGCTGCACCCACACCGCCCTCTCGCCGAAAGGCGAGATATATGTCGCCGACGGCTATGGCAATTCCTGCGTCCACAAGTACACGCCTGACGGCCGCCACTTGATGTGCTGGGGTACCACCGGCACCGATCCCGGCCAGTTCAACATCGTGCACAACATCGCCACCGATGAGGACGGCTGGGTGTACGTCGCCGACCGCGAGAACCATCGCGTCCAGGTGTTCGACGGCAACGGCAAGTACGAGCTGCAATGGAACAACATGCACAGGCCATGTGCGCTCTATTGCTGCGGCGGAGCTCCCAACCCGCAATTCATCATCGGCGAGCTGGGGCCCGGCATGCCGGTCAACAGCAAGCACACCAACATCGGCCCGCGCCTCACCATCGTCGACAAGAAGGGCGGCGTGATCGCCCGATTGGGGGGCGAGCAGGGCCCCGGGCAGGAGCCCGGCAAGTTCCTCTCGCCTCATGGGCTGGCGGTCGACAGCAAGAGCGACATCTATGTCGGCGAGGTGAGCTACACCAACTGGTCGGGCACGCACCCCGGCACGCCGGTGCCGAGATACCTGCGCTCATTGCAGAAGCTCGAGAAGGTCGCGTGATGGAGAGGCAGGAACGGCTGCATCTTATCGGCAGCATGCCCCTCGACAGCAGCGAGCAAGTGTTCAGACGACTCAGCGAGACGCTCGGCCCGTTCCTGCGCTGCATCCCCGACGGCGAGACCGGCGAGCGCGCCCGCTGGGTCTTCTTCCAGCGCCAGATGCTGCTCGATCATCCGGCCATGGAGATCGATCCGACGGTGCCGCCCTACAAGTTCGTCCAATGGGACGGCAAGCTGCTGCGCGAGATCGAGCAGGTCCGCTTCAAGCCCGGCACCGATCCGCAGACCGTGATGTTCGAGACAGGCTACGACAAGGCGGCCCTTGCATCCTGGGGCGTGTTCCAGCGGCTGCGCGCCGCGGGCGCCATTCCCGCGCCGATGCGCTTCCAGGTCTCGGTGCCGACGCCGCAGGCCAGCGGCTATCTCTATGTCAGCGGACCGGCGCGGCAGACCTACTTCGGCGTCTACGAACGCGCGCTGAAGTCGGCGCTGGCCGCTATCGTCAAGGCGATCCCGGCCACCGACCTCACCATCCAGTGGGACGTCTGCCAGGAGGTGCTGGCCTTCGAGGGTTACTTCGTCGATCGTCCGGCCGACTACAAGAAACAGACTTTCGACATGCTGGGGCGATTGGGTGATGCGGTCCCCGCTGGCGTCGAGATGGGATACCACCTGTGCTACGGCTCGCCGCGCGACGAGCACCTGGTGCAGCCCAAGGACGCAGGCATCCTGGTCGAGATGATGGAAGGCATCGCTGCGGCCGCCCGCCGGCCGATCGACTTCTTTCACATCCCCGTCCCCAAGGGCCGCACCGACGACGCCTTCTACGCACCGATCGCCGCGTGGAAGCGGCCGGCCGGCACCAAGCTTTTTCTCGGGCTGCTGCACCACGACGACGATACCGGCGATCGCGCCCGTTTCGCGGTGGCGCGGCGCCACGTCCCCGGCGATTTCGGCTTGTCAGCCGAGTGCGGCTGGGGCCGCACCGAACCCGGCCGGCTGCCCGGCCTGCTCAAAGGTCATCGTGATGCTGCGGAGGCACTCTAATGGTTGAACGCGTACTCGTCGTCGGACCCCGGGACACCATCTCCATGGTCGACGACCTCGCACCGAAGGGGTTCGAGATCGTCAAGGCGCTCCACAATTCGGCGGAGATGAAGGCGGCCCTTCCTGGCACCGACTACTTCGTGGGCTTTATCCAGCAGTACGTGACGCCGCAGCTCTTCAAGGACGCGCCGAAGCTCAAGCTGATCCAGATGCTGAGCGCGGGCTATGACCGGGCCGACCTCGAGGCGGCGCGCAAGAGCAAAGTGCCGCTCTGCAACAACGGCGGCGCCAACTCGGTGGCCGTCTCCGAGCACGCCGTGCTGCTGATGCTGGCGGTGTCACGCCGCCTGATCACTCAGCACAGCAACGTCACCGCCGGGCGCTGGCACGGCAATCAGCCGCCCACCGTCCACCAGGTGCGCGAGAAGGTGCTGGGCATCGTCGGCCTCGGCACGATCGGCAAGAAGGTGGCGCGACTCGCCCAGGCGTTCGGCATGATCGTGCACTACTACGACATCAAGCGCCTGTCGGAAGCCGAGGAGGACGCGCTCGGCGTGCGCTTTCGCCTGCTGCCCGAGATCCTGCGCGGCTCCGACATCCTGTCACTGCACGTGCCGCTCAATGCCTCGACCCATCACATGATCGGGGCGCAGGAACTCGCGATGATGAAGAAGTCGGCGATCATCGTGAACACCTCGCGCGGCCCGGTGATCGACGAGAAGGCGATGACGGCGGCGCTCTCGGCCAACAACCTGTTCGGCGCCGGTCTCGACGTGTTCGACGAGGAGCCGACGCCGCCCGACAACCCGCTGCTCAAGCTCGACAACGTGATCCTGACGGCGCATCTCGCCGGCCCGACCTGGGAAAGCAACGTCACCCGCCTGCGCAACGGCTTCGACAACGTCCAGCGCGTCGCCCGCGGTGAGCCTGCGCTGTGGGTCGTGCCCGAGCTGCTGGAGGGGGCGTAGTTCATGCTCCTCCCCACGAAGTGGGGAGGTGTCGCCGTCTTCGGCGACGGAGGGGTCATGAATCAGGCAGACCGCGGGCGTCCCGCCCGCTCATGATCATGATGTTGAGCGGGCG
>NZ_JBFWZI010000053.1:0-39401 GCF_050185545.1 Reyranella sp.
AGATCGCGCTCGGCCGGAGAATAGAAGGCAAGCCCGATGTCGGTGCGGCCCTCGCGCACGGCGGCCACGACATGGTCGCTGCCGTCGATCGTCACGTCGAACGAGATGCCGGGATGACGCTTGCTGAAACGCGCGATCGCCCGCGGCAAGAGGTGCTGCACGAGCGATTCGATCGACTGGATGGTGACGGTGCCCCGCCGCAGTCCCTTCAGCGCATCGAGTTCGGAGCGCACGCGCTCGACCTGGCGCAGGCTCGAGCGCGCATGGCGCAGGAAGATCTCGCCGGCAGAGGTCAGCTCGACGCCCCGCGGATGGCGATGAAACAGCGGCACACCGAACTCGTCCTCGAGCTTCTGGATCTGGCGGCTGAGCGCCGACTGGGCGATGTGCAGCTCCTCGGCTGCTTCGCGGATCGAGCGATGCCGCGCCACCGCAGCAAAGTAACGCAAGCCGGCGTTGATCATGTTTGTCCCCCTCCTCCCCGGTAATCCGGGGAGGTGTCGCCGTCTTCGGCGACGGAGGAGTCATCGGAACCACCACTGATGCTCATGACCCCTCCGTCCGCGAAGACGCGGACAACCTCCCAAGCGAAGACGCTGGGACAGTGATGTCGGATCGGCATCACTTCAACGCCAAAATTGATCTTGTGCGATCACCACTTCCGGCGCCCAATCGCGCGGGGATCGAGGGGACTTGCAATGCCGGACTTCGTTGGTGAAGCGATCGACAGACTCGTCACGATCGAGGCGAAGAATCGCGGCATGCCGCATGGCATCCTGCTGCCGATGTACGACGCGGCGCGCAGGGCGGCCGGCGGCCGGCCGGTGACGATGGTCGCCGCCGAGGGATTGAAGCAGCATCTCGGCAGGGGCGACGTGGTGTTCGTCATGACGGGCGCCGGCTACGAACCGACCATGCCCAAGGGCGAGAGCGATGGTCCGCCGGGTGCCGCCGCCCTGGCCCGCATCCTCTATCGCGGGCTGGGCGCCATCCCGGTCTTCGTCAACGAGGAATGCCACGCCGACCCGATCGTGGCATCGAGCGAGGCGGCCGGCCTGATGGTGAAGCCGTTCGCCCAGGCGCGCGACCGTCATCTCGGCGCCGCCATCGTCAACGCGCCGACCAGGCAGTCGGAGATCAAGAGTTGGATCGCGAGGCTGTTCGAAGACTACAAGCCCAAGGCCGTGGTCAGCGCCGAGCGCTTGGGCGCCGGCGCCGACGGCAACGTCCACACCGCGACCGGCCTGCCACTCACCGGCCCGGACTCGCAGTTCGAAGGCTGCATCGACATCGGCGACGTCGTCACCGAGGCCAACAGGCGCGGCATCTTCTCGGTCGGCATCGGCGATCACGGCAACGAGCTGGGCTTCGGCACGATCTACGACGCCGTCGTCAAGACCATGCCCAAGGGCAAGGCGCTCGCCACCGTGGTCAAGACCGACGTCGTGGTGCCGGCCATGATGTCGAACTGGGGTTGCTACGGCATCGAGGGCTGCCTGGCCTTCCTGCTGCGCCGGCCGGAGCTCATCCATACGCCGGAGATGGAGAAACGCATCGTCCAAGCCTGCCTCGATGCCGGCGGCCTCGAGGCGATGTACTGCACCACCGACTTCTTCGTCGACGGTCTCGATGGCGAGACATCGATGGCCTTCATGCAGATCCTGTCCAACATCGTACGCAAGAACCTCGAGCCGCCCGGCACCGGCCTGACGCACTGAGGGCATGCGGCCATGACCGCTCCCGAGCAGCCGGAACATGATCGGACGCCACAACGGGTCGCCATATCCTGCAGGTCGACGGCGTGCCGGCCGATCCTTCCTGCACCGTCGTCACCCCGCCGGGCTTCATGCCGCGCAACGGCCTGGGCAACAGATTCAAGCGTGCGTTCCAGGAGAACATGAATGGCTATCGACGAGATCGTCGGCGATTCGATCGACCGCGCCGTCAACATCGAGATGCGGTTTCGCGCCGGCCTGCCGCGCGGCGTGACCTATCCGCTCTATGAGGCGGCGCGCAGGAAGCAGGGCAAGCCGCTCACCTGGCTCGCCGCCAAGCTCTTGAAGGACAAGGTGAAGGCGGGCCAGCACGTGTTCGTCGTCACCGGTGCCGGCACGCCGCCCGGACTGCCGGCCGGCGAGACCGATGGCCCGCCGGGCGCCGCCGCGATCGCCCGCGCGATCGAGATCGGGCTCGGCGCCAAGCCGGTCCTGATCAGCGAGGAGCGCAACATGCCCGCCGTCGTCAAATCGACCGAGGCCGCCGGGATAGCCGTGGTCGACGAAGACTTGTTCAGGCAGCGCCGCTCCTGCGCCCTGGCCATCAACTACCCCCTGGGCGACGCCGAGGGAAAGATTGCGGCGGCGGAGCTCAGCCAGAAATTCAAGCCGGCGGCGATGATCTTCATCGAGAAGGTCGGGCCCAACACCAAGGGCATCTACCATTCGATCATGGGAACGCCGCGCACGCCGGACAGGATCGCCAGCGCCTATCACCTCGCCGAGTACGCCAGGGCGAACGGCATCCCGACGATCGGCGTCGGAGACGGCGGCAACGAGATTGGCTGCGGCGTCATCAAGGACGCCGTGCGCGAGATCCAGCCGTTCGGCAAGGATTGCGGCTGCCCCTGCCACGGCGGCGTTGGCACGGTTACTGAATGCGACGTGCTGGTGTTTGCCGCCGTGTCGAACTGGGGAGCCTACGGGATCGCCGCGGCGTTGGCCGGCCATCTGGGAGATCGCGAGGTGCTGCATGATGAGGCGACCGAGCTGCGCATCGTGCTGGGCAGCGTCGCCGGCGGCGCGATGGATGGCGCCTATTCGCGCCTCATCCCCTACGTCGACGGCACGTCCGATCGGGTGCAGGCGAGCCTGATCACGATCCTGCACCAGATCGTCGAGAACGGACTGAAGGAATACGACAGGGGCTTCTGAAGAATCGTCTCGAGAGGAGGCAATCATGAGCAAGGTGTCCAGGCCGGTTGGCCAACGTGTCACGCGTCGCGGATTTTCTGCGGGTGTGCTGGGTACGGGTCTCATGTTGGGCGCAGGACGCAGCCCGGCCCTCGCCCAGGGCCGCCGCGATCTGCGCGTCGGCGTGTTCGGCGGCGAGTTCGGCAATCTGAGCCCGGTGATCCGCTACGACATCCAGGGCGGGCTGGTCGTCTACAACGTGTTCGACGGGCTGGTGAGCATCGACTTCGCCAAGCGCACCATCGAGCCGCTGATGGCAACGGAATGGTCGAACCCCGATCCGCTGACCTGGCGCATCAAGCTGCGCGAGGGCGTGAAGTGGCAGAAGGGCTTCGGGGAGCTCACCGCCGAGGACCTCGTCTACACCTGGAACTTCCATTTCGAGTCCAAGAGCTTCCAGATCGGCACGGCGCTGTTCCCGATCGACACGGTGAAGGCCGACGGCAAGTACGTCGTCGAGGTCAAGACCAAGCAGCCCTTCGGCGCCTTCCCGGGCGTGACCATGGGCTATGGCGGGCTCGTGATCTGCGCCAGGGCGCACAAGGAGATGGGCAACCAGGCCTACAGCGCGACGCCGATCGGCAACGGGCCGTTCCAGATCGAGACCAAGCGCGGCACCGAGATCGTGCTGGCGAAGAATCCCGACTACTGGAATCCGGGCCTGCCCAAGCTCGACCGCATCGTCTACCGCGCCATTCCTGATTCGACGACGCGCCTGCAGGCGCTGGTCAAGAACGAGCTCGACTTCGTGACCCATCCCGATCCCAAGGAAGTGGGTGCGATGCGCAAGAACGCCAACTTCAAGGTGAGCTCGACGCCGGGCTGGGCGTGGGACTACCAGCAGTTCAATCTCACGGTCCGTCCCGAGCTGCCCTACCACAACAAGCTGGTGCGGCAGGCGATCTCCTATGCGATCGACCGCGAGGCCATCTGCAACGAGATCTACTACGGCGAGGCGATCCCGACCGACAACCAGATCCCGGCCGGCTACATGGGCCATCGCGGGCCGCTGCTGAAATACCCCAAGAACGGCGACCTGAAGAAGGCCAAGGAGCTGATGGCGCAGGCCGGCGTCAAGGGCTACGAGGTCGAGGTCATCACCTCGGACAAGGACTGGCTGCGCAAGGAGCTCGAGCTGGTCGCCGCGATGGTGAGCCAGATCGGCATCACCTACAAGATCAAGAACATGGACATGGGCGGGTTCAACAATTTATGGCTCAACCGCCGCTTCGAGCAGAACCTCGAGGACATCACCCTGGTGGCGCCCGACCCCGACGCGACCTCGTGGTGGTTCATGCACAGCAAGGGCATGGCGAGCGGCTACCGGGTCGGCGAGATGGACATGATGCTGGACGGCGCGCGTTCCGAGCTCAACCAGAAGACGCGCGAGGGCATCTACCACAAGATCGTCGACACCGTCCTGGAGGAGTGCCCGCTGATCTACCACTGCAACACCAACAACATCCAGATCCTCAACAAGAACCTGACGGGCTTCGTTCCGACGCCGCAGGAGTACATGGAGCGGCTGGATACGGTGGCGTGGGGGTGACCCCGAAGCGCATGACTGCGCCACCTCTTCTTCCTCCCCGGCTTCGCTGGGGAGGTGTCAGCGTAATCGCGGGCGGAGGGGTCATTGCTGGAAGCGCGCCACTCCTGTGGCGCTCATGGGATGTGTGATCGACAAGAAGAGCGCCACAGGAGTGGCACGCCAAGTGGCACGCCCCCAGCCATGAGCACCATGACCCCTCCGTCGCCGTATGACGGCGACACCTCCCCAGCAAAGCTGGGCAGGAGAATGAGGGGCCGTGGCGCGCTCCCGACGATGAAGATCGAATAACCCATGTGGCACTATCTCGGTCGCCGGCTGATCCAGGTTCCGCTGGTCCTGCTCGTCGTCTCGCTGATGACGTTCCTGATCACGCGGGCCACGCCGGGCGACCCGGTGCAGATCATGCTGGGCATGCAGACCTCGAAGGAGGCGGCCGACGCGATGCGCGCCGAGTTCAACCTCGATCGCTCGCTGCCCGAGCAGTATGTCCTTTGGGTCGCCAGAGTGGCGACCGGCGATCTCGGGCGCTCGATCAGGCTCAACGATACGGTGACATCGCTGCTCGCCGAGCGCTTCCCGGTGAGCCTGCAGCTGGCGCTCGCCGCCATGCTGTTCGCGCTCGCCGTCTCGATCCCGCTCGGCGTGCTGGCGGCGCTCAGGCGCAACACCTGGATCGACTATCTCTGCACCGGCTACACGGTTCTGGGCTTCGCCGTGCCCAATTTCGGGCTGGCGCTGATCCTGATCTACGTCTTCTCGATAAAGCTCGACTGGCTGCCCATCACCGGCATCGGCTCGATGGAAGCCGCGGCCGGCGGCTGGTGGAGCTACATCGCGCCCTTCATCGTGCCGGCGATCGCGCTCGGCACGCTGCAGACCGCGATGCTGACGCGCCTGCTGCGCTCGAGCATGATCGATATCCTCTCGCAGGATTACATGCGCACCGCGCGCGCCAAGGGCCTGCTGCCGGCGACCGTGGTCATCGTGCACGCGCTCAAGAATGCCATGATCCCGTTCGTCACCATGGCGACCGTGCAGTTCGGCTACATGATCGGCATCCAGGTGACGATCGAATACATCTTCGCCGTGCCGGGGATGGGCTCGGCCGTGCTCAATGCCGTCGTCACGCGCGACTTCCCGGTGATTCAGGGCTTTACGCTCGTCATCGCCGCCTTCTTCCTGTTCGCGAACATCATGGCCGACCTGCTCTACGCGCTGCTCGATCCGCGCATCCGGTACTGAGCGATGGCCCTTGCGCAGCCTCCCACCACGCCTCGCTTCGCCGGTTCGCTTCGTCTGGCGGCGCGCCAGTTCCCGCGCCATCGCGCCGCCCTGATCGGGCTGGTATGCCTCGTGCTGATCTGCCTGGCGGCGGCGCTGGCGCCGCTGATCGCGCCTTACGACCCGGTGCAGATCAAGCTCTCGGCCAAACTCAAGCCACCCTCCTTCGAGCATCTGCTGGGCACCGACCATTTCGGCCGCGACGTCTTCTCGCGCCTGCTCTACGGCGGCCGCACGTCGCTCAGCGTCGGCCTGCTGGTGGTGGCCTTCGCCTTCGTGCTCGGCGTGCCGCTTGGCCTCGCCTCGGGCTATTTCGGCGGCCGCACCGACAACCTGCTGATGCGCCTGGTCGACGCCTTTCTGACCTTCCCGCCGCTGCTGCTCGCGGTCGCCCTGGTCGGCCTGCTCGGTCCCGACATCCAAAACGTCATGCTGGCGCTCGGGCTGGTGCAGGCGCCGGTACTGGCCCGCATGGTGCGCGGCAGCACGCTGGCGGTACGCGAGGAAGTCTACGTCACCGCTGCACGGGCGCTGGGCGCAGGTCCGGGTCGCATCGTCGTCTCCCACCTGCTGCGCAACGTCGTCTCGCCGATCGTCGTGCAGCTCACCGTCGTGTTCGCCGCCGCCGTCGTCGCCGAGGCGTCGCTGAGCTTCCTGGGTTTCGGCACCCAGCCGCCGCAGCCGAGTTGGGGCCGCGACATGAGCGAGGCACGGCGGTTCCTGGGCGATGCGCCGTGGATGTTCCTCGGCCCGACCGGCGCCATCATGCTGTGCGTGCTCAGCATCAACTTCCTGGGCGACGGCCTGCGCGACGCACTCGATCCACGCGCCTGGCGCACCCGCCGCACCGTCGCTGCCGACGAGCGCTGACGCCATGCCGCTGCTCGCCGTCCGCAACCTGCGCACCCGCTTCGCTACCGATCGCGGCACCGTGCGCGCCGTCGACGGTGTGTCGTTCGATCTCGCCGAGGGCGAGGTGCTGGGCCTGGTCGGCGAAAGCGGCAGCGGCAAGAGCGTGACGGCGCTCTCGGTGATGCGGCTGGTGCCGGAACCGCCTGGCCAGGTGACGGCCGATTCGATGAGCTTCGACGGCATCGACCTTCTGCGCCTCACGGAAGCCCAGGCGCGCGCGGTGCGCGGCGCCAGCATGGCCATGGTCTTCCAGGATCCGATGCGATCGCTCAATCCGGTGCTGAGCATCGGCCGCCAGCTCGTCGAGGTCCTGCAGCGCCATCAGAAGCTCGACCGGCGGGCAGCCCGCCGCCGCGCCGTCGAGCTCCTGGAGATGGTGGGCATTCCGCTGGCGGAGAAGCGGCTGGCGGCCTACCCGCACCAGTTCTCGGGCGGAATGCGCCAGCGCGTGATGATCGCCATCGCGCTTTCCTGCAATCCGCGACTGCTGATCGCCGACGAGGCAACGACGGCGCTCGACGTCACCATCCAGGCGCAGATCGTCGACCTGGTGAAGCGCCTGACGCGCGAGCGCGGCACGTCGGTGATCTGGATCAGTCACGATCTCGGCGTGGTCGCCAATCTGTGCGACCGGGTCAACGTGATGTATGCCGGCCGCATCGTCGAATCGGCGCCGATCCGGGACCTGTTCCGCCGTCCGAGCCACGGCTACACGCTCGGCCTCCTGGGCTCGACTCCGCGCATCGACGGCCCTGCCCTGCGCCGCCTGTCGCCGATCGAAGGGCTGCCGCCCAACCTGATCGATCCCCTGCCGCTCTGCCCGTTCCTGCCGCGCTGTCGTGTGTCGGTCGCGGCCTGCCGCGAGCGCGCGCCCGACCGCCGCGATCTCGGCCGCGAGCACTGGGCCTCCTGCTTCGCCGACCTCGGCCCGCGTAGCCCATGACGGCCCTGCTCCAGGTCGACGATCTCCGGGTGCATTTCGGGGCCGCGGGCGCGCCCGGCACCGTCAAGGCGGTGGACGGCATCAGCTTCAGCGTCGAACGTGGCCGCACGCTGGGCCTCGTCGGTGAATCGGGCTGCGGCAAGTCGACGACCGGCTACGCTATCCTGCAGCTGGTGCGGCCGACCACTGGCCGCGTGCTCTACGACGGCACCGATCTCTGCCGCGCCGATACGGGCACGCTGCGCCGCCTGAGGCGCAGGCTGCAGATCATCTTCCAGGACTCGCACGCCTCCCTCAATCCGCGCATGCCGATTGGCGACCTGATCGGCGAGGCGCTCGACATCCACGGCCTCTACAAGGGCCGGGCACGCGCCGGGCGCATCCACGAGCTGCTCGACCTGGTCGGGTTGGCGGGCCATCTGATCGAGCGCTATCCGCACGAGCTGAGCGGTGGCCAGGCGCAGCGTGTCGCCATCTGCCGCGCGCTCGCGGTGGAACCGGAGCTGATCGTGTGCGACGAGCCGGTGTCGGCGCTCGACGTCTCGATCCAGGCGCAGATCGTCAACCTGCTGCAGGACCTGCAGGAGCGGCTCGGTCTCACCTACATCTTCATTTCGCACGATCTCAGCGTCGTGCGGCACATGAGCGACCAGGTGGCCGTGATGTATCTCGGCAAGATCGTCGAGATGGCCGGCAAGGACGAGATCTACGCCCGGCCCGCGCACCCCTACACCCGGGCACTGATGTCGGCGATCCCGGTGCCCGATCCCGACAGCGAGGCGCAACGCCAGCGCATCATCCTCGCGGGCGACCTGCCGAACCCGGCCAACCCGCCATCGGGCTGCCGCTTCCGCACCCGCTGCCCGATCGCGATCGCCGCCTGCGCGGCCGCCGATCCGCTGCCGCACGGCCTGTCGGCGAGCCATTGGGCCAAGTGCATCCGGCTGGGCGAGGGAAGTTGACCCGAAGCGTCGGAAGGACACTCATTGCTGGGAGCGCCACTCCGATGGCGCTCATCTTCTCGATCGCAGATCCCATAAGCGCCATCGGAGTGGTGCTCCCAGCAATGAATTTACCCCTTCTTCAGCCCGGCGACGAACACCTCCTGTGGCGGCGCTTTCGCCGGATCGACGTGGCGAAGCCAGTGGAAGGCGCGGTAGGGCGCCCACTCGTCGTGCAGGGTGCGCAGCTGGGCAACGGCTTCGGGGTGGGAATCGACGCGCAGATCGAGCTCGTCGCGGGGCGACGCGCCGCGCACGATCAGCGCCGCCGAACGCTCGGGCAGGTGACCGCTGCCGCCGACCTGGCCGCCGGCATCGCGGCCGGCTTCGATGGCCGACAGCAGGCGCTCGTCGAGGTCGCGCTCGGGTGCCGCCGTAAAGGCCGCGATCATGGCGTCGATCACGTGCTCGCCGGCCAGCACGTTGCCGGCGGCGACGTAGCCCTGGCCGCTCTTGTGGCCGGTCCATGGCCGAGTCTTGCTGCCGGTGAAGCCGGCCGTCCGGCCGAAACTGTCGAGCACAATGAGCTGGCGAAATTCGATCTGCGGATCGGCCTGCTTCATCAGCGCCAGAGCCTGCTCAGCCGGATGACCTTGCGCCAGGAGATTGAGACCGAGCGTTCGGAGCTCGAAATTCACGAAGGCCTGGCTGGAGATCGCGCCCACGCCGCCGCGGATCGCCGGACAGAGCATGCCAACCACCAGCGAATAGGTCGCGACGCCGATGCCTACCTGTCCGGTGCGCGCGCAATGCCCGAGAAGAGTGAATGTCATGCCTCGCTCCCGATGTCTCGACATCACGATGCCGCGAAGAGTTCTTTGCGCACAGGAGAATAATCTTCGGGCAGGCATGCAGAATATGACAAGGCTCACCTGCGCACGGCGACACCGTCGTGGCCTATATATTGCTGCACGCCCGGCGGCCGCCGGGCTAGGCTGCTGCTGACCTCGCGAGGATGAAAGTGATGACTGCGAAATTTCCTTTGACGCGCCGCGCCGCCCTGGGCGGAGCGTCCGCCCTTGCCGGAATGTCTGCCCTGGCCCAGACCGGTCAACGCGCCGCGGCGCAGACCGCGCAGCCGAAGAAAGGGGGCACGCTCACCTTCATCCAGAACAGCGAGCCGCAGACCCTGGTGGCCCTGACCACCGTGGCGACGCCGGCGCTCACGGTCAGCGCCAAGGTGACGGAAGGCCTGCTCGAGTACGACTACGACATCAATCCGCGGCCGGCGCTGGCCATCGAATGGACCATCAGCCCCGACGGCAAGCGCTACGCCTTCAAGCTCAGGCCCAACGTCAAGTTCCACGACGGCAAGCCGTTCACCTCGGCTGACGTCGCCTACTCGATCCAGCTGCTCAAGACCGTTCATCCGCGCGGCCGCAACACCTTCGCCAACGTCACCGAGGTCAAGACTCCCGATCCGCTGACGGCGATCATCGAGCTGTCCAAGCCGGCGCCCTATCTGATCAAGGCGCTCACCGCGGCCGAGGCGCCGATGATGCCGCGCCACATCTACGAAGGCACCGATCCTCTGGCCAACCAGAACGGCAACGCGCCGATCGGCACCGGACCGTACAGGTTCAAGGAATGGGCGCGCGGCAGCCACATCGTCTACGAGCGCAATCCCGACTACTGGCAGCCCGACCTGCCGCGCGTCGATCGCATCGTCTTCAAGATCCTGCCCGATACCGGCGCCCGCTCGATCGCTTTCGAGAACGGCTCGGGCGACCTCGGCTACCGCACGCCGGTGGCACTGGCCGATCTCGATCGCCTGAAGAAGGTGCCGCATCTCGTGTTCGAGACCAAGGGCACCAGCTACTCCTACAATGTCTCCTGCCTGCAGTTCAATCTGGACAGCCAGTACTTCAAGCATCTCAAGGTGCGGCAGGCGGTGGCGCACGCCATCGACCGCGCGCTGCTGATCAAGACGGTGGCCTACGGCTACGGCACGGTGTGCTACTCGCCGATCGCGCCCGGCCTCAAGGCGTTCCACGATCCCACGCCCAGCCCCTACAAGCTCGACCTGAAGAAGGCCGAGTCGCTGCTCGACGAGGCCGGCTTCCCGCGCGGCGACAACAAGATCCGCTTCAAGGTGCCGCTCGACTACAATCCGATCGGCGACGAAAGCCGCCGCGCCAGCGAGTTCCTGCGCGCCGCGCTGGGCCGCATCGGCATCGGCGTCGAGGTGCGAGCACAGGACTCCTCGGCATTCGTCAAGCGCATCTACACCGACCGCGCCTTCGACTTCACCTACAACGGGCATTCCAACCTGTTCGACCCGACGGTCGGCGTGCAGCGCATCTACTGGTCGAAGAATTTCAAGAAGGGCGTGCCGTTCTCCAACGGTTCGCACTACGAGAACCCCAAGGTCGACGCCCTGCTCGAAGGGGCGGCGGTCGAGATCGACCCGGCCAAGCGCAAGGAGATGTTCTTCGAGTTCCAGAGGATCGTCGCCCAGGAGATCCCCGACGTCCCGCTCTACTCGCCGCTCTACCTCACGATCAAGAACAAGCGCGTGCACGACGAATCGCTCACCGCCGACGGCGTCGAGGCCAACCTGGCGCAGGTCTGGCTCGATGCATAGGGCCGACCGTCATGGTCATCTGGACTGCGGGCGTCCCGCCCGCTCATTCTCTGCGAGTCATGCGCTGGGAGCGCGCCGCTCCCGTGGCGCTCTTCTCGTTGTCACACACCCCATGAGCGCCACAGGAGTGGCGCGGTCCCAGCAATGAGCATGAGCGGGCGGGACGCCCGCGGTCCGGAAGAATCATGAGGATGGGACGCCGCATCGCGGCGACCTTCAGGCGTACCGCGATCCATGCCGGCCCCACGGTGCTCGGCATCATCGTGCTCGATTTCCTGCTGCTGCAGCTGATGCCGGGCGACGCCGCCGACGTGATCGCCGCGGAGTCGGGCACCGCGACCGCCGAGACCATGGCGGCGTTGCGCGAGCGCTTCGGGCTCGACCAGCCGGTCTTCACCCAGCTGGTAAATTTCCTGAGCCACCTCGCAAGCTTCGATCTCGGCTTCTCGCCGCGCTACAACATGCCGGTCCTCGACATGATCATGACGCGCCTGCCCGGCACGCTGCTGCTGATGGTGACGGCGCTGTCGCTCGCCCTGCTGCTCGGCATCGCGCTCGGCTCGGTGATGGCGGCGTGGGCGGGGCGCTGGCCGGACCGCGTGCTGTCGGTCGTGGTGCTGCTGTTCTATTCGATGCCGGGCTTCTGGGTCGGCCTGATGGCGGTGGTGCTGTTCTCGGTCAAGCTGGGCTGGCTGCCGAGCGACAGCAACATGACGGTCGGCGCCAACTTTACCGGCTGGGCCATGATCGCCGACCGCGCCGCGCACCTCGTGCTGCCGGCGCTGGCGCTGGCCTCGTTCTTCGTCGCCGTCTATGCCCGCCTGACGCGCGCCTCGATGCTCGAGGTGCAGCGCCAGGATTTCATGCGCACCGCCGAGGCCAAGGGCCTGCATCCCTTCTTCATTCAGTTGCGTCACGCCCTGCGCAACGCCCTGATCCCCGTGACCACGGTGGCCGGCATGCATCTCGGCAACCTGCTGGGCGGCGCCGTCGTGATCGAGACGCTGTTCGGCTGGCCCGGCATGGGCCGGCTGGCGCTCGAGGCGGTGCTCGCCCGCGACTTTTCCGTCCTGCTGGGCGTGCTGCTGCTTTCCTCCTTCCTGGTGATCCTGGCCAACATGGTGATCGACCTGCTGCACGCCTGGCTCGATCCGCGCATCGGGGCGACGTGACGTGAGCACGCCCGATCTCACCACCCCCTTGCCGGTCACCGACCTCGGCAATCGCGCGGCACCGCGCAAGGGCCGGCGCCTGCGCGCCTTCGTGCACAACCCGACCTTCGTCGCCGGCGCCATCATCCTGGGCATCGTCGTGCTGGTGGCCCTGTCCGCCGATCTGCTGTGTCCCGGCGATCCGCAGGACATGGCGGGGCCGCCGCTGCTGTGGCCGGGCAGCGACGCCGAGTTCCCGCTCGGCACCGATTCGCTCGGCCGCAACGTGCTGGCCCTGCTGGTGCATGGATCGCGCGCCTCGCTGCTGGTCGGCATCTCGGCGGCGGCGATCGGGCTTGCCATCGGAATGGTCGTGGGCTCCGTCGCCGGCTTCTTCGGCGGCTGGGTCGACACCCTGCTGACGCGCCTGATCGAGCTGTTCCAGACCACGCCCACCTTCCTGCTGGTGGTGGTGATCGTGGCGATCCGCGAGCCGTCGCTGCAGACCATAGCGCTCGCCATCGGTCTGGCCTCGTGGCCCACCGTGGCGCGGCTGGTGCGTGCCCAGTTCCGTTCGCTGCGCGAGTCCGATTTCGTCGTCGCGGCGCGCAGCCTGGGCTATTCGCGCCTACGCATCATCGTGCAGGAGATCCTGCCCAACGCGCTGCCTCCGGTGATCGTCGCCGCCTCGGTGATGATCGCCAACGCCATCCTCACCGAGGCCGGCCTCTCCTTCCTCAACATGCGCGATCCCAACGTGGTGAGCTGGGGCGGCATGATCGGCGACAGCCGCGACCAGCTGCGCAACGCCTGGTTCCTGACCGCGCTGCCCGGCGCCGCCATCGCCGCCACCGTGCTGTCGCTCAACCTGGTGGGCGACGGCCTGAACGAGATCCTGAACCCGCGGTCCGACCCGTGAACCAGCTCCTCACAGGCACCAGCTCGCTCCCGACGCATGACATGCTTCTCCGTTGGTGTTGGCGCACATGAGCCCGCTCCCGCCAAACCTCCTCGAGGTCGACAGGCTTACGGTCGCCTTCCCCGGCCATGTCGCGGTGCGCGAGGCGAGCTTCACCATCGCGCCGGCCGAGACCCTGGCCCTGGTCGGCGAATCAGGCTGCGGCAAGTCGGTCATGGCCTTCTCGGTGATGCGCCTGCTGCCGCCCAACGCGCGCGTCGCGAACGGCCGCATCCTGTTCGAGGGCAACGACCTTATGACCGCCTCGCGCGCCGAGATGCGCCGGCTGCGCGGCCGCCACATCTCGCTGATCCAGCAGGAGCCGATGACGTCGCTCAATCCGGTGCTGTCGATCGGCGTGCAGATCGGCGAGGTACTGCGCCGGCACGAGCGCCTGTCGCGGCGGGCCGCCCGCGCCCGCGCCATCGAGCTGCTGGACCTGGTGAAGATCCCCGATGCCCAGCGCCGGGTCGACGACTATCCGCACAATTTGAGCGGCGGCATGCGCCAGCGCGTCATGATCGCCATGGCGGTCGCCTGCCGCCCCAAGCTCCTGATCGCCGACGAGCCGACCACGGCGCTCGACGTGACGACGCAGGCCCAGGTGCTCGACCTGCTGGGAGAATTGCGGCGCGAACTTTCCATGGCCGTGCTGCTGATCACCCACGACCTCGGCGTGGTGGCGCAATGGGCCGACCGCATCGCCGTGATGTATGCGGGACGCATCGTCGAGCGCGCCTCGATCGCACCATTCTTCGCCCGGCCGATGCATCCCTACTCGCACGGCCTGCTGGGCGCGCGCGTCGACGTCGATGCCGAGGAGCACTACCTCACCGACCGGCTGACCGAGATACCCGGCAGCGTCGGCTCGGCGGCTGGCGAGACCGGCTGCTCCTTCGCGCCGCGCTGCCCGATGGTCCAGCCGTCGTGCCGCCTCGCGCCACCGCCCTTGCTCGAGCTGGCCGACGGGCGCGCCGTCGCCTGTCCCATAACCGCCAACCAGGCCGGAGCCCCGCATGGCGCTGCTCTCGGTTAAGGACCTTCACACGCGCTACGCCCAAGGCCGCCAGGTGCTGCGCGCCGTCGACGGCGTGTCGTTCGACATAGAGCGTGGCGAGACGGTCGGGCTGGTGGGCGAATCGGGTTGCGGCAAGAGCACGCTCGGCAAGACCGTGCTGCGCCTCGTGCCGCCGGCCGAGGGCGAGATCAGGCTGGACGGCGTCGACATCACCCGGCTGGGCGACGGCGCCATGGCGCCGCATCGCCGGCGCATGCAGATGATCTTCCAGGATCCATTCGGCTCGCTCAATCCGCGCCAGACCATCCGCACGGTTCTCGACACGGCGCTGAAGGTCCATCAGCAGGGCAATGCCGGCGAGCGCGCCCGGCGCCTGCAGGAGATCATCGCCCGCGTCGGCCTGCCGGCCGATTCGCCCGACCGCTATCCGCACGAATTCTCTGGCGGCCAGCGCCAGAGGATCGGCATCGCCCGCGCGCTGGTTCTCCGGCCGGCGCTGATCGTCTGCGACGAGCCGGTCTCGGCGCTCGACGTCTCTATCCAGGCGCAGATCCTGAACCTGCTGGTCGATCTCAAGCGCGACCTCGGCCTGTCCTATCTCTTCATCTCGCACGACCTCTCGGTCGTGCGCTACTTCGCCGATCGCGTGCTGGTGATGTATCTCGGCCGCATCGTCGAGAGCGCCTCGCACGCCACCTTGTGGCGCGATCCGCGGCATCCCTACACCAAGGCGCTGTTCGCCGCCGTGCCGTCGACCGATCCGACGCACAAGCGCGCCGCGCCGCCGATCAAGGGCGAGCTCACCACCACCATCGCGTCGGGTTGCCGATTTGCGTCACGCTGCCCGGCGGCGACCGACCGCTGCCGGGCCGAGGAGCCGCAATTGCGGCCCGTAGGAGAAGGACATCATGCCGCGTGCCACTTCGCATGAGTTGGGCATTACGCCTGAGTCGATTCGCCTCGCGGTCGATATCGGCGGCACCTTCACCGACGTCGTGCTGGAGACGCCGGACAGGAGCTGGTCGGCGAAGGTGCTCACCACCAAGGCGGCGCCCGAGGACGGCGTGCTCGACGGCATGCAGCGCGCGCTCGCCCTGGCTGGCCTGGCGCCCGGCCAGGTCGGCCTGATCGTCCACGGCACGACGCTCGCGACCAATGCCATCATCGAGCGAAAAGGCGCGCTGACGGCGCTGGTTACCACCAGGGGCTTTCGCGATTCGATCGAGATGGCGCAGGAGAACCGCTTCGAGCAGTACGACATCTTCATCGAGAAGCCCGAGCCTCTGGTGCCGCGCACCTTGCGCTTCACGGTGCCGGAACGGGTCGACGCCAAGGGTGGCGTGCGCCTGGCCCTCGATGAGACGGCCGTCGAGGTGCTGGCCGACACCCTGGCCCGCAAGGGCGTCGAGAGCATCGCGGTCGGCTTCCTGCACAGCTACGCCAATCCGGCACACGAGCGCCGGGCCGGTGAAATCCTCGCGAACAAACTCCCCGGCGTGCGCATCTCTCTGTCGTGCGATGTCTGCCCCGAGGTGCGCGAGTACGAGCGCTTCTCGACGACCTGCGCCAACGCCTACGTCCAGCCGCTGATGGGGCGCTATCTCGAGAACCTGCGCCGGCGCATCGGGCAGGCGGGCTTTTCCTGCCCGATCCTGCTGATGACCTCTGGCGGCGGCCTCACGACCTTGGAAACGGCGGTGCGCTTCCCGATCCGCCTCGTCGAATCCGGCCCGGCCGGCGGCGTGATCCTGTCGACCTGGATCGCCGGGCGCCTCGGCATCGATCGCATCCTGAGCTTCGACATGGGCGGCACCACCGCCAAGATCTGCATCATCGATGACGGCAAGCCGATGGCCTCGCGCAGCTTCGAGGTCGACCGGCGCTATCGCTTCATGAAAGGCAGCGGCCTGCCGGTGCGCATCCCCGTCATCGAGATGGTCGAGATCGGTGCCGGCGGCGGCTCGCTGGCGAGCGTCGACGCCATGAAGCGCATCACGGTGGGGCCTGAAAGCGCCGGTTCCGATCCCGGCCCGGCCTGCTATCGCCTGGGCGGCACGCGGCCCGCGGTCACCGACGCCAATGTCGTGCTGGGCCGCATCGATCCGGACAGGTTCGCCGGCGGCACGATCACGCTCGACGCGGCGCTGAGCCGCACCGCCATCGAGAGCCATGTCGGCATGCCGCTCGACCTCGATGCCACCCTGTCGGCCTTCGGCATCTCCGAGGTCGTCGAGGAGAACATGGCCAACGCCGCCCGGGTCCATGCCGTCGAGCGCGGCGCCGAGCTGGAAGGCCGCACCCTGATCGCCTTCGGTGGCGGCGCGCCGCTCCATGCGGCGCGATTGGCGGAAAAGCTCGGCATCGCCGACGTGCTGATCCCGGCCAGCGCCGGTGTCGGCTCGGCCGTCGGCTTCCTGCGCGCGCCGATCGCCTTCGAGGTGGTGCGCAGCCGCTTCGTGCGGCTGGGCAGCTTCGATGCCGGCTCGATCAACGCGATGTTCGCCGAGATGGAGAACGACGCGGTCAACGTTGTGAAGCTCGGCGCGCCCAACGCCGCGATCACCATCAGCCGCAGCGCCGACATGCGCTATGCCGGCCAGGGTCACGAGATCCTGGTGCAGCTGCCCGACGGGCCCTTTGCCGCCGGATCGGTCGGCGAGCTGCGCAGCCGCTTCGAAGCGGGATACCGCGCGTTGTTCAACCGCGTGGTGCCCGGCGTCGACGTCGAGGTGACGGGCTGGATCCTGCGCGCCGAGGCACCGGCGCCGGGCCGCGCGATCGACCACAGCCCCGCCGGCACACAGACCGATGCGCCGCGATCCTTGTCGGTGGGCAGCCGGACGCTGTTCGATCCGACGCAGCGCGATTTCCAGGACGTGCCGGTATTCCGGCGCAGCGAGCTCGCGCCCGGCAGCGCCGTGCAGGGCCCCGCCATCATCGCCGAGGACGAGACCACCACCATCGTCACGGCCGGCTTCGTCGCCCGCATCGAGCCGTCCGGCGCCATTCGACTCACAGCCAAAGCTGCCGCGCTCCAGGAGGCCGCCCAATGAGAGCCAATCATCCGCTGAACCGCATCGAGTACCAGGTGATGTGGAACCGCCTGATCTCGGTCGTCGAGGAGCAGGCGCAGACCCTGGTGCGTACTGCCTTCGGCACGGCGACGCGCGAGGCGGGCGACCTGTCGGCCGGCGTCTACGACACCAAGGGGCGCATGCTGGCGCAGGCCGTCACCGGCACGCCGGGCCATGTCAATTCGATGGCGATGAGCGTGGGCTACGTGCTCGACAAGGTGCCGCTCGCCAGGATGGCCGACGGCGACGCCTACATCGTCAACGACCCGTGGCAGGGCACCGGGCACCTGAACGACATCGTGATCGTGACCCCGACTTTCAGGCGCGGCACCGCGGTGGGGCTGTTCGCCTGCACCCTGCACGTGGTCGATATCGGCGGCCGCGGCATCATGGGCGCCGCCCAGCAGGTCTACGAGGAAGGCCTCTACATCCCGATCACCAAGATCGTCGACAAGGGCGAGATCAACCAGTGGCTGGTCGACATCATCGCCGCCAACGTGCGCGAGCCGGTGCAGGTGATCGGCGACATCTATTCGGAGATCTCCAGCAACGAGGTCGGCGGCCGCCGCCTGGTCGCCATGATGGACGAGTTCGGGCTGGAGCATCTCGATGACCTCGCCCGCCACATCCTCGACCATTCGCGCGAAGCGAGCCTGGAGGCGATCCGCAAGCTGCCGTTCGGCACCTATCACAACGCGATGATGGTGGACGGCATGAACGGCAAGCCGATGGAGCTCAAGGCCGCACTGACGATCGGACCGGACGGCATCGATGTCGACTTCGCCGGCTCGGCCGGCGTGGTGCAGAACGGCATCAACGTGCCGCTCTGCTACACGGAGGCCTACACGAGCTTCGGCGTGAAATGCATCGTGGCGCCGCACGTGCCCAACAACGCGGCGTCGCTCGCCACCATCCGGGTCACCGCGCCGGACGGCTGCATCCTCAACGCCAAGCATCCCGCGCCGGTGGCGGCGCGCAGCATCATCGGCCAGATGCTGCCCGACGTCGTGTTCGGCTGCCTGCAGCAGGCCCTGCCGCAAGGCGTGCCGGCGGAGGGCACGTCGTGCCTGTGGAACGTCCGCCTGATGGGCGGCATGGGTCGGGTCGACGGCGATCCGGCCGTGCTCGCCAAGGCGACGCCGTTCAACGTCACCTCGTTCCATTCGGGCGGCACCGGCGCGCGACCCAAGCTCGACGGGCTGTCGGCCACCGCCTTCCCGAGCGGCGTGCGCAACGTGCCGGTCGAGATCACCGAGACGATCGCCCCCGTGCTGATCTGGAGCAAGGAGTACCGCACTGATTCGGGGGGCGCCGGCGAGTATCGCGGCGGCCTCGGCCAGATCATGGAGATCGAGAGCGCCGAGGACATGCCGTTCGGCATCTCGACCTCGTTCGATCGGGTGGTCTATCCGCCGCGCGGCCGCGCTGGCGGCAAGGCCGGCATGACCGGCAAGGTCGAGATCGTCTCGGGCAAGACCCTGCCGCCCAAGGCGCATTCGAGCATCCCGGCCGGCGAGCGGCTGCGCGTCAGCATGCCGGGCGGCGGGGGCTACGGCGACCCGCGCCGGCGCGACCCCGCCAAGGTCGCGCGCGACGTGGCGAGCGGGTTGGTGTCGCAGGATGTCGCCCGGACCGTCTACGGCGTCGTGCTGACGGCCGACTTTGCCGTCGACGAACCGGCGACGGCCAAGGCGCGACTGGCGACTGCGGCGGAGTGAGGTCCTCCTCCCCAAGCTTCGCTCGGGGAGGACTTCCTACCCGTGGTCAAGTGGACATCGCATCGTTTTGGCGGACGATGTGGAAGGTGTCCGCGTAATCGCGGACGGAGGGGTCATGGTCTTCCGGATCGCGGGCGTCCCGCCCGCGGTCCGCATGACTCATGACCCCTCCGCCTGCCTGCGCGAAGCCGAAGCGGCTTCGCGCAGGCGGAGGCAGGTCGCGGTAGGATGGCGACACCTCCCCAACTGCGCTGGGGAGGGGAATGACCTCACCAGCCCAGATCGCGGCGGATCCTTGCGGCGGCATCGAGGTGGCGTTCATGGTCGCCGGCGAAGCGCAGCACCAGATGGCTGGCACCGGCATCGACATAGGCCTTCATCCAGGCCGCCGCACCGGCGGCCGAGCCGGCGTAGGACATCTGCCGCTTGCGCGTCTCGTTCGCCGGCATGTTGTAGTAGCGCTCGAGATAGGCGTTGAGCTTGTCGTCGGCGCGGCGCTCGTCGTCGTCGATGGCGAGCGTCAGGTACATTGCGGCCGTCAGCCCCGCCGGATCGCGGCCGGCCGCCCGCGCGCCGGCCTGGACCTCGGCCCATTGCGGTGCGAACTCCGCAATCGCCGGCGAGTTCGGGAACCAGCCGTCGAAATGCTTGCCCGCGCGCGTCCGCGCCGCCGTGACGGCGCCGGCGATCCAGAGCGGCGGCCCGCCGGGGCGATGCGGCGTCGGACCGAGCACGGCGTCCTTCATCTTCCAGCGGCCGTCCCAGGTGACCGGCTTGCCCGTCCACAGGGCGCGGCAGAGCGCCATACCCTCGATCAGCCGGCCGATGCGCTTCTCGAAGGTCACGCCCGCCGCCTCGAACTCGGCGCGGATGTTCGGCCAGTCCGAGGCGATGCCGATCCCCAGGATGATGCGGCCCTCGGCGATGCGATCCAGGGTCGCCACCTGGTGCGCCAGCAGCACCGGATTACGCAGCGCCGGCAGCAGCACGGCCGTGCCGAGCTCGGGCTTGCGCGTGCGCGCCGCCACGGCCGCCAGCAGGGTCAAGGCGTCGTGGCGCGGCCGCGCGAGCAGCGAATCGCCGACCCACAATGAGTCGAATCCCAGCCCTTCGGCCCGTTCCGCGAGGGCGAGCAGCGACGCCGTCTCGTAGCGTCCTTCCATGACCCTTTCGCGAGTCGGCAACAGATATCCCACTTTCGGCATTCGGCATTTCCTCTCGCATGGTTCGCGCGACTCTCGCCGATTTTTGATCCAGATCAACGGCCTCTCGCCCGGCCTCGGCAAGAATGAGCGCAAAACCGGCAACCTGGAGCATGCGATGCCGCTCGGCTGTGCGATCGTCTGGATGGATTCGAAAGAGGCGCATGTCTACAGGTTCAGCATCGATGACGTGGAGCAAGAGCGCATCAAGGCGCGCAGCCCGTTCCGCCACATCCAGCACAGGGCCGGCATGATCGGCGCCGGCAAGGAATATCTCGATCGTGACTACTTCGACCACATCATCAACGCGCTGCGCGGCGTGAGGGAGTGGCTGCTGGTCGGTCCGGGCAACGCACACGACGGACTGCTGGCCCATCTCGATGCGTACGTGCCGTGGCTCAAGGCCCAGATGGTCGGTGTCGCGAGGATGGACTATCCGACGGATGGCGACCTGGTGGATCGCGCCCGCCGAGTCTTCGAGAGGGCCGACGATCTGCAGCCCAGCTCGCCGGCACCGCTGGTCTAAGGTTGGCTCACGGCACCAGCACGGCCGCGCCCTGGAAACGTCCGGCCCGGAGATCGGCCAGCGCGGCATTGGCCTCCTGCAGGGGATAAACGCTGGTGGTCGTCCGCACGCCGGCCTTGCCGGCGATCGCCAGAAACTCCACGGCGTCGCGGCGTGTCAGGTTGGCGACCGACAGCAGATGGCGTTCCTCCCATAGCAGCCGGTAGGGAATCCTCGGGATGTCGCTCATGTGGATTCCCCCGCACACGACGCGCCCGCCCTTGCCGACGGCGGACAGGGCCAAGGGGACGAGATCGCCCACTGGCGCGAACAGGATGGCGGCATCGAGCCGCTCGGGAGGCGCCTCATCGGAACCGCCGGCCCACCGCGCACCGAGTGATCGCGCGTGCTCCTGCGCCTGCACATCGCCCGGCCGCGTGAACGCGTAGACCTCGCGCCCCTGCCAGCGACAGACCTGGGCCAGGATGTGGGCGGCGGCGCCGAAACCGTAGAGACCGATCCGCCGCGCCGGCCCTGCCATGACGAGCGAGCGCCAGCCGATCAGGCCGGCACACATCAGCGGCGCGGTGGCGACCGGATCGGCCAAGTCGCCGAGTTCGAATGCGTAGTCGACATCGGCAATGACATGGCTCGCGAATCCGCCGTCGCGCGAGTAGCCGGTGAAGACCGGGCGATCGCACAGATTCTCGCGGTCAGACCGGCAGTACGGACAGGCGCCACAAGTATGGCCGAGCCACGGCACGCCGACCCGGGCACCGTGCGCTACGCCTACGACGCCCGGTCCAACGGCGTCGACCCGACCGACGATCTCGTGACCGGGCACGATCGGCACGCGAACATCGGCGAGATCGCCGTCGACGACATGCAGATCGGTCCGACAGACGCCGCAGGCCTCGACCCGCACGCGGACCTGACCCGGCCCCGGCTCGGGATCCGCTCGCTCCTCGAGCACGAGTTCCCGTCCAACGGCGGGGAGAACCATCGCTTTCACGGTGCACCTCTCGGCCCGGAGTTTATCAGCGCGACATTCATTCTCCTCCCCAGCTTCGCTGGGGAGGTGTCCGCGTCTTCGCGGACGGAGCGCGCCACTCCGTGGCGCTCAAGCTCTTTCGCTGGGAGTACGCCACTGGTGGCAGAATACTCTACGCCACAGGTGGCACTCTTCCTCCTATCGCCCATGCCATGAGCGCCACTGGAGTGGCGCGCTCGCGGCACATGACCCCTCCGTCGCCGCAAGACGGCGACCCGCGGGAAATGAGCTTCGCCCAGCTCCCTGCAAGCAGGGCAGAGCGCGCCGCCCTACTCCTCGAGGAGCCGCAGTGCGGCCTTGTTGCTGAGCGCGACCGACCGGCTGGACGCACGCAGATCGATCAGGCCGTTCCGAGCGAACTGGGTCAGGGTGCGCGACACGGTCTCGATGGTCAGGCCGAGATGGTCGGCGATGTCGGTGCGCTGCATTGGCAGCTCGAAATGCTCATCGTCGTCGGACAGGCGGTCGGCCATGTCGAGCAGGAAGGTCGCCATCTTCTCCTGCGCCGTCTTGCGGCCCAGCAGCAGCATATGCGACTGGGCGCGTTCCAGGCTGCGCAAGGTGGCCGCCATCACCCGGTTGCCAAACGCCGGGTCCGCCTCGGACATCGCCGCCAGGCGGCTGCGGCGCCAAGCCACAACGGTCACATCGCCGATCGCCTCGGCGGAAAAGCGATGCTCGGCACCGACTTCGATGCCGAAAATGTCACCCGCGAAGTGGAACGCATCGATCAGCCGGCGCCCGTCACTCAACAATTTGCAGGTGCGCACGGTCCCTGACCTGACCTGGTAGAAGCTCTCCGCCGCGTCGCCTTCGCCAAACAGCTCCTCGTCCCTGGAGAACGACCGCACCACGCCGACCGAGAACTCGTGCCGGGTCTCCATCCGCGCCAGGGCCGCGCCACCGGGCAGCCGCAGGCCAATGGCGGAAGCAGGCAGTCTGGAAATCTGGGGGACACTCTCCGTCAGCATCGCGCTACTCCCGTGGTCCGCTTGCGATGACCATTGCGTAGCCCGCGCCGGCGGGCGCCACCATTCGGGTCTTGACCTAAGGGATTCTACGTAGGGCGCTGGCTGCTCGCACCGCGGGGTCACCTGCAACAGCCATGTCCGCGCGCTCATCACCGCCTTGATTGAACCGCGAGCGGCTCGATCAAGTCGGGGGTGCCTCCAGCGCACGGCGGATGCATTCGACCAGCGTCGCATCGGACAGCGGCTTCTCCAGGACGCGGCTCACGCCTAGCTGGTTGGCGCGGCGCAGCAACACCTTGTCGACCTGGCCGCTGATAACGATGGCGGGCAGCGCGATGTGCCGGGAGCGCAGGACGCCGATCAGGGCGATGCCATCCATGTCGGGCATCCTGAAGTCGACGACCAGGCAGCCGCGCTCGGGCAGGGACCTTTCCGCCAGCAGCGCCGCCGGTCCGTCGTACAGACGGACGCGAAACCCCTCCAGTTCGAGCGCGAACTTCAGCGCGGCGCGAACGGCGGCATCGTCGTCGACGACCAGCACAGGTCCCAAGTCAAGCATTCGGCAACGTTTTCCCGAATCGGCAAAATGCCCTGCCTAACCTGTCCGACCGCGCCGACCGCTGCGTTGATCCAGCGCAAACCGCCGCACATTGCCCTGCCGATCAGAGCGCGCCACTCTCGATCAGCGCCATCCGTACGAGATCCGAAAGGCTGTCCGCCTGCATCTTGGTCATCACGTTGGCGCGATAAACCTCGACCGTGCGCGGGCTGATGCCGAGATCGTGGGCAATCACCTTGTTCGCCTTGCCGGCGACCAGCCCGTCGAGCACCTCGCGCTCGCGTTCGGAAAGCGCCTTCAGCCGGTCCTGGATGACGGCCTTGCGCGCTTCGCGCTCGCTGTCCTCGGCGTGGCGCGACAGGGCCATGCGGATGGCGGCAAGCAACACGTCGTCGTCGAACGGCTTCTCGATGAAGTCGACGGCACCGGCCTTCATCGCTTCGACGGCGAGCGCCACGTCGCCGTGACCGGTCATGACGATTACCGGCAGCTTGCTGCCCTGGGCGCGCAGGCGACGCTGCAACTCCAGGCCATCGATCTGCGGCATGCGAATGTCCGTCACGACGCAGCCGGCCTGCACCTCGTCGATCACCCCAAGGAAGGCGACCGCCGAGTCGTGAACCCGCACCGCGAGACCGGCCGTGCTGAGCAGGAACGCCAGGGATTGCCGGACATCAGCATCGTCGTCGATCACATGGACGACCTGGCTAGCCGGCATGGGTCGAAGCCTCCTCGCGTGCGCCGCGCAATGTAAACTTGAAAATCGTACCACCGCCAGCCCGGTCCTCGGCCCAGATTTTCCCGCCATGGGCCTCCACGATCGTACGGCAGATCGACAGCCCCAACCCCATGCCCTTCCGCTTGGTGGTCATGAAGGGCTGAAACAGATGGCGGGCGATCTCGGGCGCCAGGCCCGGGCCGGTGTCGGACACGGTGATCTCCGCTGCGCCCTGCCCGGTCGCGGCCGTGGTGAGCTCGAGCCGGCGAGCGCCTGATACATCGGCCATGCTCTCGATGGCGTTGCGAATGAGATTCACCAGCACTTGCTGAATCTGGATGCGGTCGGCGAACACCTGGTCGGCCTTGGGATCCAGCCGGAACGAGACGTTTACCCGGTTCTCGCGCGCGCCCACCAGGGCCAGGGTGCTGGCATCCTCGATCAGCTTGGCAAGGCTCTCCGCGCGCGGCTCGGTTTCGCCGCGGGCCACGAATTCGCGCAATCGACGGATGATGTGGCCGGCCCGCAGGGCCTGGTCGGCGGCCTTCCCGAGAGCATCGCGCAAGACCGGCGCCGCCTCGCTGTCGACGCCGGCGAGCAGGCGCTGGCAACCCTTGAGGTAGTTGCTGATCGCGGTCAGCGGCTGGTTGAGCTCGTGCGCCAGGGTGGACGCCATCTCGCCTAGGGCGGTGTAGCGCGACATGTGAGTCACTTCCGACTGCAGCTCCTTGAGGCGGCTTTCGGTGAGTTGCTGCTCGGTCAGGTCGCGGATGAAGCCGGTGAAATAGTGGCGCTCGGCCGAGCGCAGCTCGCCCACGGTGAGATGGATGGGGAAGGTCGTTCCATCCTTGCGCTGGCCGACAACGATGCGCCCGATGCCGATGATGTGGCGCTCGCCAGTGGCGAGATAGCGCTTCAGATAGGCGTCATGCCTCTCGCGATCGGGCGATGGCATGAGCATGCTGACATTCTGGCCGGCCGCCTCGGCGAGCGGGTAGCCGAACAGCCGCTCGGCCGTGGCGCTGAGAGACTCGATGCGTCCCTGCTCGTCGATGATGATCATCGCATCGGGAACCGTCTGCAGCACAGATCGCAGCCGCGCCTCGGCCGCCTCCAGCGCCACCGCCACCCCCGACGGCTCGCCCGGCACTGGCCGACCATCTCCGACCGCCTCGATGCTGTGCAGCAGCCATCTGACGGCGCCGTCGTCGCCGAGGACGGGCATGTTCACGACGGCGACCGCCGCCGTCGCCGGCGCGCGCGTGATCGCCTGCCACCCCGGCAACACGATCCGATGCGGCCGGCGGGTACGGCAGACCGTCTCGAGCGAGGCGATCAGTTTCCCGAGCGCGGTTTCGCCCTCGAGAACCTCGCGGATCGACCGGCCGACGATCGCCTCGCGCGTCGCACCACGCGCGCCAAGATAGGCGTCGCTGCAGGCGACGACCGTCAGCTCCGGCGTCAGGAGCAGCTCGGCCCGCGACGATGTCGCGACCCCATCAGCCGCCTGCCGAAGCGCCGCCGAGGAAGGTGAGGTTTCACTCATTCGGTGTCAGGATAGTCTCGTTTGGTCGAAGCGCCAAAGAATGACCTCACCCTGAGGAGCGGCTGCAGGCCGCTCATCAGGGTGAGGTAACTCTTCGGTGATTCAACCTAAAATTTCGCTCCGGCCGCCATCGCCGTTCCCTGCGCCGCCCGCCCGAGCGCGCTTCACGGTCGGATGAAGATCAGCGGATTGTCGTCGTCTAGATTGTCGGCAGCGGCGGTCAGCTCGGAGGCGATGTCGTCGTTGGTCCGATGGCGCTTGAACAGGCGGATCGACTCCGAGAGGAGGCAGCGCGCGACCACGTCCTCCGAGATGCCCTTCCCGGCAGCCTCCGCGAGCGCGGCCTCGACATGGCCGGAAACAAGCAAATGGGCACTCATGATCGCAGCTCTCCCTCTCCCTAGATTGCCCGGGCATGCCGTTGAAGGCCGGGCGTGAAATGACTGTCGAAAGCGGCGCACACCGATCGCACCAAGGGTCTGCCGCGATCGGTGATGTGCAGCAGGTCGCCCTGCCGATTGACCAGGCCGTCCTCGATCAGCCTCGGCAGGTCGTCGATGCCGGCGAGAAAGGAGACCGGCTCGACGTGATGGCGCCGGCAGACCTCCGCCAGATCGACCGCCTGCAAGCACATCAGCCTGTTGATGATCTCGCCGCGCAGCCGGTCGGAATCGCTCAGCGCGACGCCCCGCGCCGTGGCCAGCGCGCCGGTCTCCAGGGCCGCACCATAGCGATCGGCCGCCGCAATGTTCTGGGTGAAGCCGCTGAGCAGGCTGGAGATGGCCGAGGCGCCGATGCCGACGACCCAGGGCGATTCGTCGGCGACGTAGCCCTGGAAGGTGCGGCGCAACCGGCCGCTCGCGTCGGCCCTGGCCAGGCTGTCGTCGGGCCGGGCGAAATGGTCGAGCCCGATCCGCCGATATCCCGCGCCGCTCACCCGTTCCGACACCAGTGCTGCCATCTCGGCGCGCAGCTCCGCTCCCGGCAGCTCGGCTTGGTCGATCAGTCGCTGCCGCGGCTTCATCCATGGGACGTGGGCGTAGCCGAACACGGCAAACCGGTCGGGCTCCAGCGCCAGAGCGGCGTCGAGAGTCCGAGACAGCGTAGCCAGCGTCTGCCGTGGCAGGCCGTAGACCAGATCGATGTTGATCCGGCGTATGCCGGCGGCGCGCAGCCGATCGAGCACGTCCGCGGTAGTCTCCGCCGACTGCAGACGATTGATCGCGTGCTGCACGCCGGGATCGAAGTCCTGCACGCCGAGGCTCGCGCGCGTAACGCCGATCTCTGTCATTGCGTCCACCAGCGCTGCCGTGCAATGGCGCGGGTCGATCTCCATCGACACCTCGGCGCCGCTGCGGCGTTCGAAGCGCGCTGCGAGGTGCCGCGCAACGTCGACGAGCCGCCGCGTACCGAGCTGGGACGGCGTGCCGCCGCCCCACTGGATCGCGCCGACGATCAGCTCCGGCGCCAGCCCGGCCAGGCGATCGAGCTCGAGCAGCATGGCACGGGCGTAGGCGTCGAGCGGCTCGGCGCGGTTCATCGCCATCGTGTTGCAGGCGCAATACCAGCACAGCTGGGTGCAGAACGGGACATGGAAGTAGACCGTGGCGAAGGCGCCACCGAGCTCGCCGAGCCACGCCGCGTGCTCGGCCGGGCCGACGCGTGTGTCGAACTGCGCCGCCGTCGGATAGCTGGTGTAGCGCGGCACCGCCTTGTCGTAGGCGGCGAGCGTGGCTGCATCCATGGCCCTTGCCCCGGCTCGCCCGCGCCTAGTGTGCCATCAGCACGGGGACGGTCATGCTGGCCATCAGGGTCCGGCTCGCGCCGCCCAGCACCATCTCGCGCATCCGCGAATGGCCATAGATTCCCATGACGATCAGGTCGGCATCGTGGTCGGCGGCGCGTGACAGGATGACACTGCCGACATCGGTATCGGCGGCGACGTCGCGCTGCACGGTCACCTTGACGCCATGCCGCGCCAGCCATCCCGCGGCGTCGGCGCCAGGCTCCGCGCCATGGCCCGTCGCCGAGCTCTTGGGATCGATCGCGAGGATGACGACTTTCTCCGCCGCGGTCAGCAGCGGCAATGCATCCGACGCCGCACGAGCGCTCTCCCGGCTGGCGTTCCAGCACAGCAGGATGGTCTTGCCGAGCGGCTTCTGAACGCCGATATGCGGCACGACCAAGGTCGGACGACCTGTCGCCAGGGCGACGGTTTCGGCCAGATCCGACGAGGCCGGCGTCGATTGCTCCGGATCGAACTGGCCGACCACGATCAGATCGGCATAGCGCGCATGGACGGCCAGCTCGTCATCGTCGAAACCTTCGACGACGCGCCAGGCCTGCGACAGATGCCGTCCTTTCATCGCCTTCTCGAAGGCCGCGTTGGCGGCGGTCTCGTCGGCCTTGACGCCGGCCTCGTAGGCCTCAAGCAGCGTCGTTGTCGGCATGCCCCCTTCCAAGAAGGCGGGCGACTGGAACGGCGGCCGGCAATGGAGGCCCACGAGATGGGCGCCCTGGCGTTCCGCAAGGTCGGCGGCGACGGCGAGACGCTGCGAGACCTTGGGGCTCGCGTCGCAATGGACGAGAATTGTCTTGTAAGCCATGGGCAACTCCTCTGCATCGACTCAGTGCCATTCTCTCGGGTGACCAACCTTGACTCAAGTCAAGCAAACGGACGGACGGTCGTGCTCGACTGCGGCATGATGGAGACGTTCAGTCAACTGGCCGCGCTCTGCCGAAGCGCCCTCTCTGGCGGCCCCTGGTTCGACGGCACCTGGGCGATCGCGAGCCTGCCCGCTTCCCTTTTCCTCGCCGGCCTGGTCGGTGGTGCGCTGCATTGTGCAGGCATGTGCGGACCGTTCGTGCTGAGCCAGGTCATGGTGGACGCCGAGCGGACGGCCGATGCGAGGTATGGCGAGTGGCGCCGTCTCGCCGGCGCGGCGCTGGTGCCCTACCATCTCGGCCGGCTGACCACGTACACCCTACTGGGCGCGGTTGCCGGCTCCGTCACCGCCTTGTTCGCCGCGACCGCGACGTTCGGCTGGCTGTCGGGAGGATTGCTCGTCCTGGCCGCCGGCCTGATGGTGGCGCAGGCGCTCGGGCTGACCCTGGGATCCGGCAGAACCTTGCCGAACGTCCTGGCGCGGCCGGCGAGCCGTCTGTCGACCGGCCGGCATGCCGCGACGCGCTATGCCTTGGGGGTCGTCCTGGGTTTCCTGCCGTGCGGCCTGCTCTACGGTGCCCTGGCGGCCGCGGCCGGCGCGGCCTCCACCCTCGAAGGGGCGGCGGTCATGGCCGCCTTCGCCCTTGGCACTGCGCCCGCCTTGCTCGCGGTCGGTTGGGGCGGCCTGATCGTTCGCCGGCGGTTGCGCGAGACGACGCGCTGGTTCGCCGCGCCCCTGTTGCTCGCCAATGCCGGCGTGATGCTGGTGCTGGCGAGCCAACGGTGGTGACCGCTCTCCTCCTCCCCGGCTTCGCTGGGGAGGTGTCCGCTTCTTCGCGGACGGAGAGGTCATGATTCACGGCCCATGACATGACCCCTCCGTCGCCGTAAGACGGCGACACTTCCCCAGCAGAGCTGGGGAGAGAATGACGCTCACGCCTCTCCGAACTGCACGATGTCGCGGTAGGCATGCCAGGTCGCATGGGCCACGACCGGCAGCACGACCACCAGGCCGAGCAGGCCGGGCACCATGGCCATCGTCACCAGGACGACGATCAGCCCGGCCCACAGCAGCATGGGTCGAAGATTGAGCCGCACGGCGGCGACCGACGTGGCGATCGCCTCGAACAGGTTCGACTGGCGACGGTCGAGCAGGTAAGGCATGGAGAACGCCCCGACGGCGAACGCCAAGGCGGCCAGCACCGCGCCGACGGTGATGCCGATTGCCATGAATGGCAGGCTGCGTGCGGAATACCAGGCCAGGTCCATGAAGCGATCCCACGACGGCACGGTGTGCCAGCCGAAGACGGCGAACAACAACTGCGCCACGCGCATCCAGGCAAGGTGCAGCAGCAACAACAGCAGGCCCATCAAGGCGATCTGATCGGGGTTGCGGCGCCACGCCCCGAACATCGCATCGGCGTCGACGGCCAAGCCGCCTTCCAGCCGCCGGCTGATCTCGTACAGGCCGACGGCCATGAACGGGCCGATGAAGAAGAAGCCGGCGCTGAGCGGCAGCACGAGATAGGGCAAATCGCCCCACAGCAGCAGGGCGACCGCCAGCCAGCCGGCGAGGACCGACAGGCTGCCGAAGCACAGGCTGAGCGCGGGCTCGGACCAGAGATCGCTCCAGCCTGCCGCAAGCCACGTCCACGGACGGTCGATCGCGACCCTTCTGATGCGCGGCGGCGGGCCGGCAAACACGGCAACGGTCTCGCTCATGGTCATTCTCTCCCAACTTGCGCCACTTGAGACCGGCCGGCGGCCGGCAGCCTTGACGCAAATCAAGGGCGCGCGCGCCTGCCCTCCCTATGGTCGCCCGACCACAGTGCGGAGAGAGCATGTCCAGCCAAGCCGTCGCGAGCGCCGTTGACCGGCCGCAGCCAGGAGCCCGGCCCCAGCCACGCTACGTCGAGGACGTCGTTCGCGTGGCCGTCGTGCTCACGATGTTCTGGGGCATCGTTGCCTTCCTGGCCGGCGTCGTGATCGCTTCCCAGCTGGTGTGGCCGCAGCTCAGCTTCGACAGCGAATATCTCACCTTCGGCCGGCTGCGCCCCTTGCACACGTCGGCCGCCATCTTCGCCTTCGGCGGCACGGCGCTGATCGGCACCGCCTTCCATGTCGTGCAACGCACCTGCCGCGCCCGCCTGTTCGGCGGCGCGCCGCTCGGCTGGTTCGTGCTGCTGGGCTACCAGTTCTTCATCGTCATGGCCGCCACCGGCTACCTGATGGGCATCACCCAGAGCAAGGAGTACGCCGAGCCCGAGTGGTTCGTCGATTTGTGGCTGACCGTGGTCTGGGTCGCCTACCTGATCGCCTATCTCGGCACCGTGCTGAAGCGCGAAGAACCGCACATCTACGTCGCCAACTGGTTCTATCTCGCCTTCATCATCACCATCGCCATGCTGCACATCGTCAACAACCTGGCGATGCCGGTGTCGATCGTCGGCAGCAAGAGCTACGTCGCCTGGGCGGGCGTGCAGGACGCCATGATCCAATGGTGGTACGGCCACAACGCGGTCGGCTTCTTCCTGACCGCCGCCTTCCTCGGCATGATGTACTACTACATCCCCAAGGCGGCGAACCGGCCGATCTACTCCTACCGGCTGTCGATCGTTCACTTCTGGTCGCTGGTGTTCCTCTACATCTGGGCCGGACCGCATCACCTGCACTACACCTCCCTGCCCGACTGGGCGCAGACGCTCGGCATGGTGTTCTCTGTCATGCTGTGGATGCCGAGCTGGGGCGGCATGATCAACGGCCTGATGACGCTGTCGGGGGCGTGGGACAAGCTGCGCACCGATCCCGGCCTGCGCTTCTCGGTGACGGCTGTCGGCTTCTACGGCATGTCGACCTTCGAGGGGCCTGTCATGTCGATCAAGGCGGTGAACTCGCTCAGCCACTATACCGACTGGACGATCGGCCATGTCCATTCCGGCGCGCTCGGCTGGGTCGCCTTCATCATCTTCGGCACCACCTACTATCTCGTGCCGCGCCTGTGGAATCGCCCGGGGATGTGGTCGACGCGCCTGATCGGCTGGCACTACTGGATCGCCAGCATCGGCATCGTCCTCTACATCACCGCGATGTGGGTGAGCGGCATCATGCAGGGCCTGATGTGGCGTGCCTACGACGAGCTGGGCTTCCTGCAGTACTCCTTCATCGAGACGGTCGCCGCGATGAAGCCCTTCTACGCGATCCGTCTGCTGGGCGGCGTGTTCTTCCTGAGCGGCGGCCTGATCATGGCCTACAACATGTGGCGCACGATCCGCGGCGAGCCCGCGACCGTCTCCGCCGCCCGACCGGCCCTGGCAGCCTAGGAGACGACCCGTGTTCCTGCGTCACGAGACGATCGAGAAGAACGCCATCCTCATGGTGGTCCTGACCCTGATCACCGTATCGATCGGCGGCATCGTGCAGATCATCCCGCTGTTCACCATCGAATCGACGATCGAGCGGGTCGACGGTGTGCGACCCTACTCGCCGCTCGAGGTGCTGGGCCGCAACATCTATGTCCGCGAAGGCTGCTACCTCTGCCACAGCCAGCAGATCCGGCCGTTCAAGGACGAGGTCGAGCGCTACGGTCCCTACAGCCTCGCCGCCGAGAGCATGTTCGACAAGCCGTTCCAGTGGGGCTCCAAGCGCACCGGGCCCGACCTCTCGCGGGTCGGCGGCCGCTACTCCAACGACTGGCACGTCGCCCATCTGGTCTCGCCGCGCGCCGTCGTTCCCGAGAGCATCATGCCGGCCTATCCCGCGCTGGCGGCGCGCCGGCTCGATTACGCGGACGTCGCCCGCCATCTCGAGGCGCTGCGCGCCGTCGGCGTCCCCTACACCGATGCGATGATCGCCAACGCGCGCGCCGACCTGGTGGCGCAGGCCAGTCCCGACGCGGATTCGACGGCACTGCTGGAACGCTATCCGCGCGCCGTGGTCGGCAAGTTCGACAGCCAGTCGGAAGCGATCATGGAGATGGATGCGCTTGTCGCCTATCTGCAGATGCTCGGCACGCTGGTTCGCTTTTCCGATCTGCCGCCAGAACGACTGCGGCAGTAGCGGCTACGCCAACAGGAGAGATCACGATGACCCTCGAGTCATTCAATCAAATCGCCACGTCGGTCTGGACCGTGTGGGCGGTCCTGGTCTTCACCGGAATCGTGTCGTGGGCGTTGCGGCCGGCCAATCGCGGCCGCTTCGAGCAGGCTTCCCGCATCCCGCTCGACGAGGAGTGAGAGGAACAGCATGCCGACGAAGATCGAAAAGGACTCGCTGTCGGGCCGCGACACGACCGGTCACGAATGGGACGGCGTCAAGGAGCTCAACACGCCCCTGCCGACCTGGTGGGTCTACACCTTCTACGCGACCATCGTGTTCGCCGTGGTCTACAGCGCCCTCTACCCGGCCTGGCCGTGGGTCAACAACCACACCACGGGCTGGCTCGGCTACTCCAGTCGCGTCGAGCTCACGCAGGAGCTCGAGGCCCAGGCCAAGGCGCGCGCGGTGTTCGTCGATCGCATCCGCGCGACGCCGCTCGCCGACATCGCCAAGGATCCCGAGCTGTTCAAGTTCGCCCTGGCGGGCGGACGGTCGGCCTTCCAGAACAACTGCATGCAATGCCATGGCGCGGGCGGCGCCGGCAGCACCGGCTTCCCCAACCTGGTCGACGACGACTGGTTGTGGGGCGGCAGCCTGCAGCAGATCTACACCACCATCGAGCACGGCATCCGCAATGCCGACGACAAGTCGCGGCAATCCCTGATGCCACGCTTCGGCGCCGACGACCTCTTGACCGGCGCGCAGATCGCGGCGGTGACCGACTACGTGCTCAGCCTGTCGGGCAAGGGCACCGCGACACCGGAGGGTGCGGCGATCTTCCGCGACCAGTGCGCGGCCTGCCACCAGGCCGACGGCAAGGGCAACCAGGAGCTGGGCGCGCCCAACCTGACCGACGGCCTGTGGCTCTACGGCGGCGATCGCGAGTCGGTCTATCGTACGATCTTCTATGCCCGCAACGGCAGCATGCCGGCGTGGAGCGGACGTCTCGACGAAGCGACGATGAAGATGCTGGCGATCTACGTCCACGCGCTGGGCGGCGGACGCTAGGCATTGGCAGGCTGTCATGGGGGTCCGTTTGCAGCACGACGACGATGCGGTCTCGCTGCGCCAGCAGAAGGCGGAGCTGCCGCTCTATGTGTCGCGCATCAAGGTCTATCCGCGCGCCGTCGGCGGCAAGTGGCGCCGCATCAAGTGGTCCGTCCTGGTCCTGCTGCTCGGCCTCTACTATGCGGTGCCCTGGCTGCGCTGGGATCGCGGTCCCGGCGCCCCCAGCCAGGCTATCCTGATCGACCTCGATGGGCGGCGCGGCTGGTTCTTCGACGTCGTCATCTGGCCGCAGGAAGTCTATTTCGTCACCGGCATCCTGATCCTGGCGGCGTTCGGTCTGTTCCTGGCGACGTCGCTGTTCGGGCGGGTGTGGTGCGGCTTCACGTGTCCGCAGACCGTGTGGACCGACCTCTTCATGCTGGTCGAACGCTTGATCGAGGGCGATCGCAACCAGCGCATGCGGCTCGACCGGGCGCCGCTGACGGCAGGAAAGGCGGCCCGCAAGACCCTGAAGCATGCGGCCTGGCTGATCATCGCCGCGGCAACCGGCGGCGCCTGGGTGTTCTACTTCGTCGATGCGCCGAGCACGCTCGGCAAGCTGTTCAACGGCACCGCCTCGCTCGAGGTGTATTTCTTCATCGGCCTGCTGACCGCCACGACCTACACCCTGGCCGGCTGGGCACGCGAGCAAGTCTGCACCTACATGTGCCCGTGGCCGCGCTTCCAGGCGGCGATGCTCGACGAGCAGAGCCTGATCGTCACCTACCAGAAATGGCGCGGCGAGCCGCGCGGCAAGCACAAGGCCGGCCAGAGCTGGGACAATCGCGGCGACTGCGTCGATTGCAGCCTGTGCGTCGCCGTCTGCCCGACCGGCATCGACATCCGCGACGGCCAGCAAATCGAATGCATCGGCTGCAGCCTGTGCGTCGATGCCTGCACCCAGACCATGGAAAAGGTCGGCCGTCCCACCGGGCTCATTCGCTGGGACACGCTGGCCAGTCAGCAGGCCAAGGAGAAAGGCCTGCCGGGCGCGCGGTGGAAGCCGGTGCGGGCGCGCACCCTGCTTTATGGGCTGCTGCTCGGCGTCGTCGCGGCGGTCATGCTGGGCGCCTTCCTCCTGCGCACCGAGACCGAGCTCACCGTGCAGCGCGACCGCAGCCCCAACTTCGTGCGGTTGTCGAACGGCGACATCCGCAATTCCTACACCATCAAGATCCTGAACAAGCGCCAGGACGAGCAGCGCTTCACGCTCGCCCTGGCCGGCCTGCCCGCCGCACGGCTCGGCTTCATCGGCGCCGAGATCGAAGGCGATGCGGCCACGCCGCGCCTGCTCGTGCATGCCGACAGCGTCGGCACGTTCCGGATCTTCGTCACGGTGCCGCCGGCGGCGGCGCCGGCCGGCTCCCGCGCCCTGGAATTCTCGGTTCTCGGCACCGACGGCCGGCGGCGCGCCTCGCACGACGCGGTCTTCGTCGGACCGGAGCGGTGAGGAACGAGGTCATGGTCATGGGAACAAACGTGAAAGTTGACCTCACCCTGAAGAGCAGCCCGCAGGGCCGCACTCATTCTCCCCCCCAGCTTCGCTGGGGAGGTGTCCGCGTAATCGCGGACGGAGGGGTCATGGCTCATGGACCGCGGGCGTCCCGCCCGCTCATGATCATGAGTATGAGTATGAGTATGAGTATGAGCGGGCGGGACGCCCGCGGTCCACAAGACGATGACCCCTCCGCCGCCGTAAGACGGCGACACCTCCCCAGCGAAGCTGGGGAGGAAAATGAGTGCGCGACGCCCGGGAGCACGTCATGACCACCGTCTCCACTGCCCGCGACCGCCACGTTCCATGGCTCTTCGTCGGAGGTTTCGCCGTCGTGGTCGGCGTCAATGCGATCATGGTCTGGCTGGCCATCGGCTCGTTCTCTGGCCTCTACACCCCGCAGCCGCGCCAGCGCAGCCTGCACTACAACGAGATCATCGCCCGGCAGGCCGATCGCGACGCCCTGGGCTGGCGGCTCGAAACTTCCTGGCACGCGCCGGAGAACCGCCTCGAGATCGCGGTCGTCGATGCGCGCGGCCGGCCGCTCGGCAATGCGCGTCTCCACGCCGAGCTGGTCCGACCGGTCGAAAAACGTGCGCCCGTGGCCGTCGACCTGGTGGCCGTGGACGGCGGACGCTACGCCGCGACCGTGACGCTGCCGGCACGCGGCAACTGGGATCTCGACGTCGTGATCGACTACGACGGCCGGCGATTCGCGCAGACCCGCCGGATGTTCCTCGAATGACCGGGTCCGCGCTCTTCGCCCCCGTGCTGGACGCCCCGGCGGGCCGGGTCTGCGCCCATTGCGGCGAGACGCTGCGCGGCGCGCCGGAGGCCCGCTTCTGCTGCAGCGGCTGCGCCAGCGCCCACGCCATCATCGGCGCCGCCGGGCTCGGTTCGTTCTATCGCCGTCTCGAGCAGAACCGCGCCCGTCGTCCCGAGCCGCTCGAGACCGACTATGCGAGCCACGTGCGCCCGCGTGGCCGCGACGAGTGCGAGCTCGATCTGCTGGTCGACGGCCTCGATTGCGCCGCCTGCGTCTGGGTGATCGAGAGCCTGCTCGCGCGCAACCCGTCGGTCCTGAAGGCGCGGGCGAACCTCTCGACGCGGCGGCTCGCGTTGCGCTGGCGCGGACCGGCGTCCGACGCCAACGCCCTTGTCGGGCTCGTCGCCGCCCTCGGCTTCCGTCCGGTGCCCTACGATGCCGCCGCCGCCGCAACGGGCGAGGACCGCGAGGCGCGAGCGCTGCTGCGCTGCCTCGCGGTGGCGGGCTTCGCCGCCGCCAACGTGATGCTGCTCTCGGTCGCCATCTGGTCGGGTCACGACGGCTCGATGGGCGAGGCCACCCGCACCCTGTTCCACTGGCTGTCGGCCGCGATCGCCATGCCCGCCGTTGCCTATGCCGGACGGCCGTTCTTCGCCTCCGCCGTGGCGGCGCTCAAGGCCGGCCGCACCAACATGGACGTGCCGATCTCGATCGGGGTGACGCTCGCCTGCATCGTCAGCCTGCACGAGGCCTGGATCGGCGGGCGGCACGCCTATTTCGATTCGGCGATCACGCTGATCTTCTTCCTGCTGATCGGCCGCTATCTCGACCGGCGCGCGCGCGGCCGGGCGCGCGACGCGGTCCGTTCCCTGCTGGCGCTCTCCAAGGTGAACGCCCGGGTGATCGCCGCCGACGGCACGATCGTCTCCCGCCGCGTCGAGACGCTCGCGCCGGGCGACCTGCTGCTGGTCGCGGCAGGCGAGCGGCTGGCGGCCGACGGCGTGGTGAGCGAAGGCCGTTCCGCGCTCGACGCCGCCCTGGTGAGCGGCGAAAGCCTGCCGCAGTCGGTCGGGCCGGGCACGCCGGTGTTCGCCGGCATGGTCAATCTCGGCGCGCCGATCCGGGTTCGCGTCACCGCGTCAGGCGATCGCACCTTGCTGGCCGAGATCGTGCGCCTGGTCGAAGCGGCCGAGCATGGCCGCTCCCGCTTCGTCGCCCTCGCCGACCGGGTGGCACGCGCCTACGCGCCGGTGGTGCACCTCACCGCCCTCCTGACCTTCGTCGGGTGGACGCTGCTGGGCGACCTCGCCTGGGATCGCGCCCTGCTGATCGCCACGTCGGTCCTGATCATCACCTGCCCGTGCGCCCTGGCGCTGGCCGTGCCGGTGGTCCAGGTCATCGCCAGCACGCGCCTCCTGCGTTCCGGAGTCCTGCTGCTCTCGCCTTCGGCGCTCGAGCGCTTCGCCGAGATCGATCGCGTGGTGCTCGACAAGACCGGAACCCTGACCCTTGGCCGGCCCGAGCTGGTCGGTGTCGTCCTGGCGGAAACCCTGCAGAGGGCGGCGGCGATCGCCGCCAACTCTCGCCATCCGCTGGCGCGCGCGCTGGTGCGGGCGGCGGGCGGCGCTGCCCCGGCCGCCGGCGTCGTCGAGCATGCCGGTCAGGGCCTCGAGCAGGCCGCCACGCGCCTGGGCTCGGCGGCCTTTTGCGGCGTCGATGCGGGCGCCGAGGACGGTCATTCGGAATTGTGGCTCGCCGAGCCGGGGCGGCGGCCCGTTCGCTTCGCCTTCGCCGATCGCCTGCGCCCGGACGCGGCCGCGACCGTCTCCACCCTGCGCGACCTTGGTTTGCCGATCGAGCTGCTCTCCGGCGATCGACCCGCTGCAGTTGCGCAGGCCGCGCGCGAGAGCGGTATCGACCGGTGGCAGGCGGAAGCGACGCCGGCCGGCAAGGTCGAGCATCTCCACGACCTCGCCATCGAGGGCCGGCGTGTCCTGATGGTGGGCGATGGCCTCAACGACGCGCCGGCGCTGGCGGCCGCGCACGCCTCGATCTCGCCCTCGAGCGCCGCCGAGGCGACCCAGAACGCCGCCGACGCGGTGTTCCAGGGCGATGCGCTCGGCGCCGTGGTCGACACGCTGGTGGTGGCGCGACAGGCCGCCCGGCTCGCCCGGCAGAATCTGATCCTGGCCCTGCTCTACAATCTTTGCGCGGTGCCGCTCGCGATTGCCGGCGAGGTGACGCCCCTCGTCGCCGCCATCGCCATGTCCTCGTCGTCTCTCCTGGTGATCGGCAATGCCCTGCGGCTCAATGCGGGCCGGCCGCTCCGGACGGTGGCGTGATGGACAGCCTTCTGATCCTGGTGCCGGCGGCGCTGCTGCTCGGGCTCACGGCGCTAGCTGCCTTCCTGTGGGCGCTGCGCAACGGCCAGTACGACGACCCGGCCGGCGCGGCCGGACGCATCCTGTTCGACGACGACGATTGAGGAGAAGCAAATGTCTCATTGGATCATGGGCATCCTGGCCGCCCTGTTCGGCCTGGTGGGCCTATTCATGGCCGGCAGCGCGCGCGATTCCGGCATCCTGGCCTTCGGCCTGGCGCTGGCGCTGTTCGGCGCGCTGTTCTGCTGGTGGATGATCAAGATCGCCTACGACGAGGCCGAGGAGCGCAGGTAGGCAGCGGAAACCATCGCTGGGCGTTTTACTGCCTCGACCCATCCCCTCATGTATGATGTCCTGCAGGTCGGACGCATTCTTGACCTGCATCAACGCCAGGCGGGGGCCGATGCCGGCACGATCGCCGGCCTGAGAACATCCTCGTCTTCGGAGCAACCCATGAGCCTCAAGCGTATTCGACTGGAACTCGCCCGCACGCCGGACCATCCCAACGGCAGCTCGGATCACGGCTACGAATTCGTCGCGCCGCTCGACGCCAAGGGGCACCTCGACTCCTCGGCCTGGCCCCAGGCCAAGGGGGCTTGCACCGTGCGGCGATTCTGGGCCCGTTCGCCCGACGAGCATGGCCTGCTCATCCACCGTCGCAACGGCAGCTGGGCGTTTTCCTACGAAGCCGGCGACGACGACGACGAGCCGATCTTCCGTTTCGACAAACACAACTTTACGGTCGGCGAGTATGTCACCGTGACCGAGCACGATGGCGTCGCCCGACCGTTCCGCGTCGTCGATATCTCGCCCGCGCTCATCCGCAAGTGAGCGCGATTGCGGCCATGCCCTACTCGGCGGCTTGCGGCTGCTGCTGGAGCCAGCGCCGATATTCCACGTAGGCGAGGGCCATGCCCGCGGCGAACGCGACAAACGCGCCGCAGACCAGCACCAGATAATAGGCCTCGTTCGTTGTCACCCAAGCACTCCCGCTCTTGATTTGCGCGAGATTGGCAAACCGGGAACGGGTGAGGTTTGATCTGGATCAATTGGCGGGAGCGCCATGATCATTCTCCTCCCCACGCCCTGCGTGGGGAGGTGTCGCCGTCTTACGGCCACGGAGGGGTCATGCGTCTTCCGGACCGCGGGCGTCACGCCCCCGCAAGTAGTGACAAGATCGGGCCGGAAGCCCCCGGTCCAACAGAGCAAGAACCCCCACCGGAACGAGCCTAAGTCCCCACG
>NZ_JBFWZI010000054.1:0-39217 GCF_050185545.1 Reyranella sp.
CGCAGGCCGACGACGAATGTGCCGTCCTCGCTGGTCCGGTAGAAGAATGGCCCGTTATGGTCGAGGAACGGGCTGCTGCGGAACAGCGGCTGGAAGCCGTCGGGTGGGGTGGGGTCCATGGTCAGAGTTCTCCTTCTCGCCCCCAGCTTCGCTGGGAGACGTCGGCGTCTTGGCCGACCTGCCTTCGCCGTAGCGAAGCCGCTTCGGCTTCGCGCAGGCAGGCGGAGGGCGCATGGTCTTTGGACCGCGGGCGTTCCGCCTGCTCAAGATCATGAGAACAATGAGCGGGCGGGACGCCCGCGGTCCGCATGAGTATGACCCCTCCGCCTGCCTGCGCGAAGCCGAAGCGGCTTCGCTTCGGCGAAGGCAGGTCGCCGTGTGACGGCGACACCTCCCCAGCGAAGCTGGGAGGAGCATGAGCTAGTTGTACCGCCTGAGCTCGATCCGCCCGATCTGGTTGCGATGGACCTCGTCGGGGCCGTCGAAGATGCGCATGGCGCGGGCGCTGGCGAAGGCGGAGCCGAGGCCGAAATCCTCGGTCACGCCGGCGCCGCCGTGTGCCTGGATGGCGTAGTCGAGCACGCGGCACAGCATGTTTGGCGCGGCCACCTTGATCATGGCGATCTCGGCCAGCGCCTCCTTGTTGCCGACCTTGTCCATCTTGTCGGCCGCCTTGAGCACCAGCAGGCGGGCCTGCTCGATGGCGATGCGCGCCTCGGCGATGCGCTCCAGGGTAACGGTCTGCTCGCCGAGCGCGCGCCCGAACGCCGTGCGCGACTTCACGCGGCGGCACATCTTCTCTAGCGCCGCCTCGGCCTGGCCGATCGCGCGCATGCAGTGATGGATGCGGCCCGGCCCGAGCCGTCCCTGCGCGATCTCGAAGCCGCGGCCCTCGCCCAGCAGGATGTTGTCGAGCGGGACCTCGACATTTTCGAACACCACCTCGCCGTGGCCGTGCGGCGCGTCGTCGAAGCCGAACACCGGCAGCGCGCGCACGACGGTGATGCCCTTGGCCTCGCGCGGCACCAGGATCATCGATTGCTGGCGGTAGCGATCGGGGCTCTTCGGGTCGGTCTTGCCCATGACGATGAACACCTTGCAGCGCGGGTTGAGCGCCCCGGATGACCACCATTTGCGACCGTTGATGACGTAGCGATCGCCGCGCCGCTCGATGCGGCATTCGATGTTGGTGGCGTCGGACGAGGCGACGGCCGGCTCGGTCATGGCGAAGCAGGATCGGATCTCGCCGGCCAGCAGCGGCTCCAGCCACTGCTTCTTCTGCGCCGCGCTGCCGTAGCGCTCGATTGTCTCCATGTTGCCGGTGTCGGGCGCCGAGCAGTTGAACACCTCGGGCGCCCAGTCGACCCGTCCCATGATCTCGCACAGCGGCGCATACTCGAGGTTGCTGAGGCCGGCGCCGTGCTCGCCGGGCAGGAACAGGTTCCAAAGTCCTTCGAGCTTGGCCTTGGCCTTGAGCTCCTCGAGCGCCGGCGGCATGTGCCATTGGCCGTTGGCGCGCAGCTCCTGCTGGTAGCGCTGCTCGGCGGGGTGGACGTGCCGATCCATGAAGTCCTGCACGCGCGCCTGCAGCTCCTTGACCTTGGGTGAATGGTCGAAATCCATCACGTCCTCCTCGACTGCGGTCGGACCGCGGGCGCCTGCCCTGAGCTTGTCGAAGGGTCTCGCCCGCTCGCATGAGCGGGCAAGACGCCCGCGGTCCGAAAGAAGATCGACGTGGCTGTGGCATCTATCAAATGAATTGATAGAATACTGCGATATGAATGCAGTGCATCTATCGCGTGTCGACCTCAATCTGTTCGTGGTGTTCAACGCGATCTTCTCGGAGGGCAGCATCACGCGGGCGGGGCGGCGGCTCAACCTGTCGCAGCCGGCGATCAGCCACGCGCTCGCTCGCCTGCGTGGCCTCGCCGGCGATCCGCTGTTCGTGCGCAACGGCCACGCCATGGCGCCGACGCCACGGGCGCGACAGATGATCGCCCCGGTGCGCGACGCCCTGCAGGGCTTCGAAGCCGCGCTGGCATCGACTGGCAGCTTCGATGCCGGCGCCGTCAGCAAGCGCTTCGTCATCGGCCTGCAGGGTGTGGCCGAGCCGATGGTGGCGCCGGTGCTGATGCGGGCGATCGCGCGGTCGGCGCCGCGTGTCGACATCAGCCTGGTCAGGCCGGACCGGCGCGAGCTCGAACGCGAGCTCGCGGCCGGGACGCTCGATCTCGTGCTCGATGTCCTGCTGCCGCTGCCCGACGAGATCAGGCGCCTGCATCTCGGTACGGAACGGCTGATGGTCGCGGTCCGCCGCGGCCATCCCAAGGTCGGCAGGACGCTCGATCTCGCCGCCTACCTGTCGCTCGAGCATATCCAGGTCTCGCAGCGCCGGCGCGGCCTCTCGGCCGAGGATTTCGAGCTGTCGCGCCAGGACCTGCGGCGGCGCGTGCGCCTGCGCTGCCAGAACTACTACGGCGCCTGCCGCGTCGTGGCCGGGACCGACCTCGCGCTCACCATGCCCGAGCGCTACGCCCGCATCCTCAATCGCCAGTTCGCCAACCGCCTGGTGCCGTTCCCGCTCGATGTCGCGGCGTTCGACACTTATGCCTACTGGCACGCCGACAGCGACGGCGACCCGGCCAACCGCTGGCTGCGCACGCAGCTCTTCCAGGCGTTCGCGAAAGATACAAGCAAGCGGCGGTGATCATCCTCCTCCCCGGCTGCGCCGGGGAGGTGTCGCGTCTTACGCGATGGAGAGGTCATGGTCTTCCGGACGGGGGGGGTCCCGCCGGCTCTTTTTCATCCGCATGTGGGGGCTGGCCGCCGGCGGACCGGATGACCATGACGCTTCCATGGCGCAAGACGCGACGCCTCCCCAGCGGAGCCGGGGAGGGAGAAGAGTCACGCCTTGCGCATCGCCAGATCGCCCTCGAGCTCGCGCGGCCGGATGCGTATGAAGGCAACCAGCGCCAGAGCCATCAGCAGCGCGACCACGGCCCAGGCCAGGCCCCAGCCGAACGGCGACATGCCGCCCGCCAGGTCGAGCGTCCAGCCGATGGCGAGCGGGCCGACGAAGCCGCCGCCGTAGCCCAACATCGAATGGACGGCGAGCGTCGCGCCGCGCCGCGCCGGATCGGCGGAACCGGCCGCGCCGGCGGTCAGCGACGACGAATCGAGCCAGATGATCATGCCGTAGAGCACGATCAGGGCGACCGCAATCCAGTAGCCCAGCGAGCCGAGAAAGCCGATCAGCGCGCCGGTCACGATCGAGAGCACCATCGCGGCGACGATCAGGCGGCGGCGGCCGAAGCGGATCGAGGCCTCGTTGCCCACGACGCTCATCAGCGTGCCGAGCAGGCCCAGCACCGTCACCACCACGGCGGGCGAGAGCAGCTCGCTCGTCTTGCCGCTGCTCGCGGCGACCCAGACGAGGAAGGCCACGCCCCAGCCGCGCAGCGCGTTCATCTCCAGCGTATGGACGCAGTAGGCCAGCGAGTAGGCGAAGGCCGAGCGGTTGCGCAGCACCGGACGGAAGTCGAACATCGCCGCGGCCGGTCCGGCGGGGCGGGCCGTGGGTGTATGACCGGGCACCATCATCGCCACGGTGATCCACGCTATGGCCGCGGTCGCGCCGGCGCTGGCGAAGGCCAGGCGCCAGCCGAAGGCGTCGGCTAGCAGGTCGCCCAGCAGGTAGGACGCCGCGCCGGAGATGCCGATGCTCGCGGCATGGCCGGTTACCGCGCGCGACATCATCCTGGCGTCGACCTGGTCGGCCAGCAGCTTGAGACCGGTCATGTAGGTGCCGGCCCAGCCGAAGCCCGCCAGCCCGCGCAGCGCCAGCGCCGACCAGAACCCGTCGGCCAGCAGCCCGAAGGCGAGATGGGCAATCGTGGTGAAGCCGACGCCCAGCAGGTAGACGCGCTTGGGATCGATGCGGTCGGTCGCGGTCACCAGCACCGGCACCGAGACCATGTAGGTGGCGTAGAACGCCGACGTGATCCAGCCCGCCTCGCTGTTGGTGAGCGACCAGCGGGTCATCAGGTCGGGCATCAGCACCGGCCAGTAGCCGGCGCCGAGCTGGACGAAAACCTGCGCGGCACAGACGACGGCGACCAGACGCAGGCTTGTCCGGCGGTCAGTCGGCATGGTGGACCGTGGCCGATCGGGGAATGCGCAAGGCGCACAAGGCCAGGCAGGCGGCGACGCTGAGTCCCGCCGTCACGAGCAGGAGGCTGGCGCCGATATGGTCGAGCAGCACGGCGAACGCGAACGGAGCCAGCGCCGACAGGAAGCGCGACGGCATGCCGATCAAGCCGAGGCGATAGCCGTAACTCCGGGGTCCGAAGATGGCGAGTGGGACGGTGCCGCGCGCGATGGTGAGGATGCCGTTGCCCGAGCCGTGCAGGACGGCGAAGGCGCTCGCCGCCACGCTGCCGCCCGCGGCCATCAGGACGATCACGCCGACCGGATGGGTGAGCGTGGCGAGGCGCGCCGACACCAGCGGATGGAAGCGCGCCAGCGGTCCGGCTTCGAGCAGCCGCGCCGCGACCTGTGCCGGGCCGATCAGCGCGCCCGCGGCGATCGCCTGGGTCGACGACGCGCCGGCCGCTTCCATGATGCGCGGGAAATGCGCCGCCATGCCCGCCGTGACCACCCACGCCGCGGCAAAGGCGAAGGCCAGCAGGACCATCGGCCGATCGATCGGAACGGGCTCGTCGGTGGCGCGCTTGCCGGCGGTCGGCATCGCCGGCCGCGGCAAGAACCAGTAGTTCAGCGGCAAGGCGACGAACACGTGAAGGGCCGCCCAGGCGAGGCAGGTGTCACGCCAGCCGATCGTCGCGGCGCCCCACGCCGTGAGCGGCCAGCCGATGGTGCTGGCGAAGCCCGCGAGGAGCGTGATGCCGGTGATCGCGCCACGCGCGCCGGTGCCATAGATGCGGCCGAGCACGGCAAAGGCGGCGTCGTAGAGGCCGATCCCCATGCCGACGCCCAGCACGACCCAGGCAAGCTGCAGCGTGAGCAGGGACTGTGCGACGGAAAGCAGGACCAGGCCGCCGGCGAACAGGAGATTGGAGACGCCCAGGACGGCGTTGCCGCTGCCGCGATCGATCAGCCGGCCGGCGTGCGGCCCGAGGAGAGCGGAAATGACCAGCGAGACTGAGAAGCTGGCGAACAGCCAGGTCGTCGAGACGCCGGTGTCGCGCGCCATGTCGTCGGCCAGGATGGCGGGCAGGTAGTAGCTCGACGCCCAGGCGAGCGTCTGCGTCGAGCCCAGGACGACGATCGTGAGGAGCCGACGTGAGTCCGCCATGTCAGTCGAGCCGCGTCACGCCGATGGCGCCCTTCTCATTCTCCTCCCCAGCGAAGCTGGGGAGGTGTCCGCGTCTTCGCGGGCGGAGGGGTCATGACGCATGGGACCGCGGGCGTCTCGCCCGCTCATACTCATGAGATCATGAGCGGGCGGGACGCCCGCGGTCCCATGCGTCATGACCCCTCCGCCTGCCTGCGCGAAGCCGAAACGGCTTCGCTTCGGCGAAGGCAGGTCGCCGTAAGACGGCGACACCTCCCCAGCGAAGCTGGGGAGGAGAATGAAGGGCGCCATCGGCTTGGCCCACTCACCCGCAGCCGCAGCCCTTCTTGCCTTCGGCCTTGGCTTCGACGTCGGCGACGCAGCAGCCGCTTTTCGGATCCGGGGCAGGACCGCCGCAGCAGCCGGCGGCGGCGTTGGCTCCGGGGAGGTCGGCGATCGGACCCGGCCCGGAGCACACGCCGGTCTCCGGCAGCACCAGCTCGACCCGCTCGGCCGCTTCGCGGTCGCCGGCGATGTCGGCCACGATCGAGCGCACCTGCTCGTAGCCGGTCAGCATCAGGAAGGTCGGCGCGCGGCCGTAGCTCTTGATGCCGGCGAAGTAGAAGCCGGGATCGGGCTGGGCGAGCTCGCGCGCGCCGTGCGGGCGCACCGTGCCGCAGCTGTGGATGTTGGGATCGATCAGGGGCGCCAGCGCCGGCGGGCACTCGACGGCGGGATCGAGGCTGAGCCGGACCTCGCGCAGGAAATCGAAGTCGGGCCGGAATCCCGTCGCCACCACCAGCTCGTCGACGTTGGCGTAGCGGCCACAGCAGGCACCGCCGGCGCCGATGCGCAGCTTGTCGCCGTCGCGGCCGAGATGCGAGACACGGAAGCCGCTCTCGACATGGATCTTGCCGCTCGCCACGAGGGCCGCGAAGGCCGTGCCGAGCGCGCCGCGCGCCGCGAGCTTGTCGGCGGCGCCGCCGCCGAACGACTTCTCGGGCCTGTCGCCGCGCATCAGCCAGACCACCTCGGTGCCCGGCACCTCGTCCTTGAGTCGCGCCAGGTCGATCAGCGTGCCGACCGCGGAATGGCCGGCGCCCAGCACGGCGACGATCCGGCCGGCGTAGCGGTTGCGCTCGCGGCCCAGGACGTCGGGCATGCCGTAGGCTATGCGGTCCTGCACGTCGCGCTCGCCGATCGCCGGCAGGCCGTCGGCGCCGGCCGGGTTGGGCATCAGCCAGGTTCCCGTGGCGTCGATCACCGCGTCGGCCTTCAGCGATTCCGGACCCTTGCCGTTCTGGTAGCGGACCGTGAAGGGCTCGAAGGCACGGCCGTTGCTCTTCATCTTGTCGAAGCCCGAGCGGCCCACCGCGGTGACCAGGCTGCTGGTGCGGATATGGTCCTTGAGCGGCGTGCGGGTCGCCAGCGGCTCGAGATACTGCGCCACCAGCTCGCCGCCCGTCGGATAGTGGTCGGGCGCCGGCGAGTTCCAGCCGGCGGCGGCGAGCAGCCGTTCGGCGGCCTTGTCGATGTTGTATTCCCACGGCGAGAACATGCGGACGTGGCTCCACTGGCGCACCGTGTGGCCGGCCTCGGGCCCGGCTTCCAGCACGACCGGCTTCATGCCGCGCTCGAGAACGTGAGCAGCCGCGGCAAGGCCGACCGGGCCTGCGCCCAGGATGGCGACCGTTTTGGTCCTGTTCAGTGAATCGGGCATGGCGTGCTCCTGTTCTCCTGGAATAATCGAAATAGGGCTGGAAAATTTTTTCAGGCGGCGACCTTCGACAGCTTGGCCACGCGCGGCGGGCAGCTGCCCTCGGCGCAGCACTCCGCGACCATGTAGTCGATCAGGCCGCGCATCAGATCGTAGTTGGCGTGGCAGATCAGCGTGGTGCCCTCGCGCGTCTGGGTGACGAGGCCGACCGCGACCAGCGCCTTGAGGTGATGCGAGAGGGTGGAGGCAGCGATATCGAGCCGCTCCTGCAGCCGGCCGACCGGCAGCCCTTGCTCGCCCGCCCGCACCAGGATCCGGTAGATCTTCAGGCGGGTCGGGTTGCCCAGGGCTTCCAGGCGGGCAGCGGCATCATCGAGCTTCATATGGCTTATGTAATCCATGGGCGCACACTGTCAACCGTATTTCTGGAATTTTCGAAATAGATGTGATTCCCGATATCGGACCGTCTGCGTGGAAGGTCGGTCTGCGACAATGACATTCGCGATGCAGTACGGCATCATGGGATGGTCAGCCCAGCCTCAGCTCAATCGCGTCAGCGTCGCGTTCCCAATACATCATTGGCCCCGAACGACGGTCTGTCGCATGGCACACCCCGGCGCTCCCCGCCTGGCGGTCGGCGATCCAATGCCCCGGATCATGCTGCCGCAGCCCGGCGGCGCTGTCTTCGATTCGTGGCACCAGGAGAAAGCCGGCCAGGCCCGCCTCTATTGGCTCGATGCCGGGTCCGCGCTCTCGGCCGGCCGCGAGCTCGCGCCATCGCTGGCGGCCTGCGAGGCCGATTGGTGGGTCGTCGCGCCGACGCCGCCACCGGCCGGGACCAGGGACGTGCCATGGCTGATCGATCCGCGCAGCGATCTGGCCCGTGCCGTCGGCGCTTCCGGGCCCGTGGCGGTGCTCGTCGATGCAGGCGATCGGCTTGCCGCCTTGGTGCCGGGGCCGAACTTGCAGGAGGCTCAGTCGGCTCTCGTACGTCTGCACGCAGCGGCGGTGCCAGGCACGGTGCAGTTCCAGGCGCCGGTCCTTCTGGTCGAGCGCGTTCTCGAGCCGGAGCTGTGCACGCGGCTGATCGAGCATTGGCAGCGTGGCGAGAAGCGGGCCGACGGCGTCGCCTCGGCAGCCGGCGCGGCGAGCGCCCACGCCGACGTCAAACGCCGCCGCGATGTGCCGGTCGATGATGCCGCCCTGTTCGTGCCGCTGCGCGAGGCGCTGGTGCGGCGGGTGCTGCCTGCGATCCTGCAGGCTTTCCAGATCCGCATCGTGCAGTTCGAGTTGCCGCGCGTGGGCTGTTACGACGCCGAGACCGGCGGCTGGTTTCGCCGCCATCGCGACAACACCACGCCCTTCACGGCGCATCGCCAGTTCGCGCTCAGCCTCAACCTGAACTCGCCGGAGGAGTACGAGGGCGGCCAGGTGCGGTTTCCCGAGTTCGGCTGCCAGCGTTACCAGCCCAATGCCGGTGCGGCGCTGGTGTTCTCGTGCTCGCTGTTGCACGAGGCGGTGCCGGTGACGCGCGGCCGCCGCTTTGGACTGTTCACCTTCCTTCACGACGAGAGCCGGGACGCGCAGTATCGCCGCATGGTCGCCGAGCAGCAGGCGCGCGGTCTGGGCGGGGTCAACATGCGGGGCGCCCCCACGCGTTGATCGGGTGGACGGTAGCCAGGCCTGAAGCCTCAGCGTCTGCCGCCCGCGCCTGGCGCTTCGCCGCCCCGCACGGCGGGGCCATCGTCGTACCAGGCCTTGCTCGCGTTCACGATCTTCACGACCGACAGCATGACGGGCACCTCGATCAGCACGCCGACCACGGTCGCGAGGGCGGCGCCCGACGAAAAGCCGAACAGGCTGATGGCGGCGGCGACCGCCAGCTCGAAGAAGTTGCTGGCGCCGATCAGGGCGGAGGGCGCGGCGACGCAGTGGGCTTCGCCGGTCGCCCGGTTCAGCAGGTAGGCGAGGCCCGAGTTGAAATAGACCTGGATGAGGATCGGCACGGCGAGCAGGGCGATCACCAGCGGCTGGCGGATGATCTGCTCGCCCTGGAAGCCGAACAGCAGCACGAGGGTCGTGAGCAGGGCGACCAGCGAGATCGGCTGCAGCCGGGCGAGAAGTGCGCCGAGGCCTTGCGGGCCGGCTTGCGACAGCACGCGGCCGCGGACGATCTGGGCCAGCACGACGGGCACGACGATGTAGAGCCCGACCGACAGGAGCAGCGTCTCCCACGGGACGCGGATGGCGGAGAGGCCGAGCAGCAGGCCGACGAGGGGCGCGAAGGCGAACACCATGATCGTGTCGTTCAGCGCGACCTGCGTCAGCGTGAAGTCGGGCTCGCCGTCGGACAGGTTGCTCCACACGAACACCATGGCGGTGCAGGGGGCCGCGGCAAGCAGGATGAGGCCCGCGATGTAGCTGTCGATCTGGTCGGCCGGCAGCCAAGGCCGGAACAGCCAGCCGACGAACAGCCAGCCGAGGGCGGCCATGGAGAACGGCTTGACCGCCCAGTTGATGAACAATGTCACGCCGATGCCACGCCAGTGCTCGCGCACCTTGCCGATCGCGGCGAAGTCGACCTTCACCAGCATCGGAATGATCATCAGCCAGATCAGGACGGCGACCGGCAGGTTGACGTGCGCGACCTCGGCCGCGCCGATGGCGTGGAAGAGGCCGGGGAAGACGTGGCCCAGGGCGATGCCGCCGACGATGCAGAGGGCGACCCAGACCGTCAAATAACGTTCAAAAAGCGACATGATTCTGCCGGTGCTTATCTTTCGATAGTTCTCGAATAATAGAATATGGTGCGAGTCGTCAAGCAACGCGCGATGCGATCGCAGCGCCCAATGCCTTCGGTGGCCAAGGCCGGCGCAGGCCTCCTTGGTTCTGCAGGGCATTCTCACATGAAGAAGGCACTGTCATCCCGAGAAAGGCGCTTGGCGTCGCAGGAGCCGTGAGCTGCCCGAAGGCCTGTCCCGCGCGCAGCCGAAAGTAGCCCGCAGTCGAGGGACTTTTCTTGCCGACTCTGCAGGATTCGAGTTTTGCATTTGATCCGCCTGTGTTGCACCGTGCAAGTGTCGGCGAAGGAGGCCGTATGTGCCGAGCGCACCCGAGGACGTGACTGCGACGGGAGCCATTCGAAACCGGTTCGACCGCATGGAGGTCGCTGGGGCGTTCGGCGACCTCGGGACACTGATACCGTTCGTCATCGCCTACCTCGGCGTCCTCAAGATGGATCCGCTTGGCGTGCTGCTGTCGTTCGGCATCGCCATGATCGCCTGTGGCGTCCACTACCGCACGCCCATCCCGGTGCAGCCGATGAAGGCGGTTGGCGCCATCGCCGCTACTCAGGCCGCGCAGTCGATCACCCTCACGTCGGCGATGGTGCACGGCGCCAGCCTCGTGACCGGCGTCATCTGGCTTCTGCTCGGCCTTACCGGTGCGGCCCGTCGCGTCGCGAGCCTGGTGAAGCGTCCGATCGTGATGGGCATCGTGCTCGGGCTCGGCTTCGGCTTCATGATCGAGGGCGCCAGGATGATGGCCAGCAATTGGTGGGTCGGCGGCGCCGCACTGCTGGGCACCGCGCTGCTGATGTCCAATCGGGTCGTGCCTGCGATGCTCGTGTTGCTCGTGGCGGGCGCGATCTACGGGCTCCTGAGCGATGCCACGCTATGGAGCGCGTTGCAGGCCGTCCGGCCGCAATTGCGCTGGCCTGAACTGGCCCTCTCGAGCATCTCGCTGGACGACCTTCTCATGGGCGCCGTGTTCCTGGCACTGCCGCAGGTGCCGTTGACGCTCGGCAATGCGATCATCGCGATCACCGAGGAGAACAATCGGCTGTTCCCGCAGAGACGGGTGAACGAGGGCCAGATGGCGGTCTCGACCGGACTGATGAACCTTCTGTCCGGTGGTCTCGGCGGCGTGCCTATGTGCCATGGCGCCGGCGGGATGGCCGGTCACGTGCGATTCGGTGCCCGGACCGGCGGTGCCGTGGTCATTCTGGGCGTGGTGCTGATCGTGACGGCGCTCTTCTTCAGCGGTTCGGTCGGCACGCTGCTGCGGCTGTTCCCGACCAGCATCCTGGGGGTGATCCTCTTCCTGACCGGTGCGCAGCTCGCGCTTGGTGGGTGCGACATCAGCCGGGACAAGGGCGAGCGCTTCGTGACCGTGGTCACGGCAGCGCTGGCCGTGTGGAACGTCGGCATCGCCTTCGTGGTCGGCGTTGCTGCCTATGCGCTTGCCAAGCGGGGGCTTCTGCGCCTCTGACGCGGCCCGTCACGGATGCCTGTGTCGATGATGGCTGTCGGGTACGTGCGGATGGGCATGGCGCAGCGGCGCGTGGCGATGCCAATGGCTGTGCGGGCGCCGCGGATCTACCGGCCCGTCATGCGCGTGATCGTGGTGGGCGTCGTGAACGTGGCGGTGCTCGTGCGCCAATTCCTCGTGCTCGTGTTCGTGCTCGTGGCGCTCGCTGACGTGCAGCCACACGCCGAACGCCATCAGCGCGCCGGCAAGCGCCAACGCCGGCGTCACCGGTTCGCCGAGAATGGCGACCGAGGCGACGGCGCCGAGGAAGGGCGCGACGGAAAAGTATGCGCCGGTCCGCGCCGTGCCGAGGTGACGCAGCGCCAGCACGAACAGGACCAGGCTGATGCCGTAGCCGGCGAAGCCGGTGAGCGTCGCCAGGCTCACCGTGCCGGCGGACGGCCAGGCGGCGCCGGCAAGCAGGGCGATCGCGAGATTGACCGGGCCGGCGACCAGGCCCTTGATCATGGCGATCTGCACGGGATCGGACAGCGAGACCTTGCGGGTGAGATTGTTGTCGATCGCCCAGGCCAGGCAGGCCGCCACCAGCGCCGCCGGTCCGGCCAGTTCGGTGATCGTGACGTCGGCTCGCCAATTCAGCACGACGGCGCCCGCGACGATGCTCGCCATGCCGAGGGCGATGCGGCGGTCGAAATTCTCCTTGAACACGAACCACGCGAGGACCGCCGTCAGTACGCCCTCCAGCGTGAGCAACAGCGAGGCCGCCGATGCCTCGACCCGTGCCAGGCCGAGCAGCAGCAGCACCGGACCGACGATGCCTCCGGAGACGACGGCGCCCGCGAGCCAGGGCAGGTCGCCGCGCGCCAGGTGCGCCTCGGCGCCACCGAGCGCGCGGCGCGCGAGGTGAACGGCGAGCAGGCCGACGCCGGCCCCACCGTACAGCAGCCCGGCCAGCATCCAGGGGTCGGCCTCGCCCAGCAGCAACTTCGCCACCGGCGTCGACAGGCCGAACAGGACGGCCGATCCCAGGGCGATCACGACGGCAGGAAGCATTCCTCACCCGATCCCGCTTGACATTGCGGCCAATACAATTAGATCATTCAATCAATCGATTGAAGGATCGGTTACCCAGCGCGACCCATCAGGGCGGGCACCAGCAGAGCATCGATCTTGGCTGAGAATCTGCTTCTCCACGAGCCCGTCGTAAGGGTGGGCATGTTCGCCGTGGTTTTCGCGTCCATGGCGCTGTGGGAGCTGTTGGCGCCGCGGCGAGACCAGGCGATCGGCCGGCTTCGGCGCTGGCCAGCCAATCTCGGCATCGTCGTTCTCGACACCCTGCTCGTGCGCCTCGTCTTCCCGACCGCGGCGGTCGGGGTGGCGGTTGTCGCCGATGCGCGCGGCTGGGGCCTGCTGCCGGCCCTGGATGCGCCGCCGTGGCTCGCCGTCGTGGCCGCCGTGATCGCCCTCGATCTCGCCATCTACCTGCAGCATGTGCTGTTCCATGCGGTACCGGTGCTGTGGCGACTGCACCGGATGCACCACGCCGACCTCGAGTTCGACGTGACCACCGGTCTTCGCTTCCATCCGATCGAGATCGTCCTGTCCATGGCGATCAAGCTCGGCGTGGTGGCCGCGCTCGGCGCGCCGGCGGTGGCCGTGCTGATCTTCGAGGTCCTGCTCAATGCCACCTCGATGTTCAACCACGGCAATGTCCGTCTGCCGCTGCCCCTCGACCGCAGGCTGCGATGGCTCGTCGTCACCCCCGACATGCACCGCGTGCACCATTCGATCCTGCCGGCCGAGACCAACAGTAATTTCGGATTCAATCTCGCCTGGTGGGACCGTCTGTTCGGCACCTATCGGGCGCAGCCCCAGGCCGGGCATGCGGCCATGACGATCGGCATCGACCAGTTCCGTGATCCGCGCGAACTGCGTCTCGACCGCATGCTGCTGCAGCCGTTCCGCGACGACGATCGCAGCTATCCGATGGGACGGCGGGAGTCCGCCGCATGACACGGTCGCGCAGCCTGCCTCGTCTCGCGCTCGCCGCGGCAATTGCCGGTGGGGCGATCTGGCTGTGGGTCTATCGCGACGCCCTTGATTCCACCGCTTTCGAGGGCGCCGTCCGCAATCTCGGAGCCTGGGCGCCGGTGGGCCACATCGTGGCGTTTGCGCTCGGCACGATCCTCTTCCTTCCCGGAGCGATCTTCGGTCTGGCCGGCGGTCTGCTGTTCGGTCCGCTGTGGGGAACGGTTTTCAACCTTGCCGGTGCAACGCTCGGTGCGACCGGAGCCTTCCTCGTCGGACGCTACCTTGCCGCCGACTGGATGAGGCAACGGGCGGGTCCCGGCCTGCGACGGCTGGTCGATGGCGTGGAGGCCGAGGGCTGGCGCTTCGTCGTGTTCGTGCGGCTCGTGCCGTTCTTCCCCTTCAGCCTCAGCAACTACGCCCTTGGCCTGACGCGTATCTCCCTCAAGGACTACGTCGTCGCCTCGGCCGCCGGGATGCTGCCGGGTACCGTGGCATTCACCTGGCTTGGCCATGCGGGTCGTGAAGCGGCTGCCGGCAACGCTACGGCAGTCCGCTACGCCCTGCTGGCTCTCGCGTTGCTGGCGGCGATTGCGTTTCTGCCGCGCCTGATTCGGCGCCTGAGGCCGCGCCGGATTTTCAGCCGGGATGATCGGGTGAGTGAGCGTCTGGGGGAGTGAACAGAAGGGGCATTGTCTGGGCTCGCGAACCAGGGAGGATCGACCCATGGATGAGAAGTACGAAGGTGGCTGCCTGTGCGGCGCCGTCCGCTTTGTCGGCGTCGGCGCTCCCAAAGGGGTGTTCTGGTGTCATTGCCAAAGCTGTCGCCGGCACAGTGGGGCCCCCGTGTCCGTCTTCGTCGGTTTCGAGCTCGGCAGCTATACGGTGACCAGGGGCGAGATCACCAGGTTCAAGTCGTCCCCGGGCACGACGCGCGGGTTCTGCCGGGCCTGCGGCTCGACGCTGACGTGTGAGGTCGAACAGCTGCCCACCGAGACGCACTTCCATGTCGGCGCGTTCGATGATCCGACCGGCTTCAGCCCGTCGAAGCACTTCTTCCGAAACGAGCAGCTGCCCTGGCTGCACCTGAAATGAGCGCAGCGTTCCGAGTGTCTTCCATTCACGAGAGATAAGGAGGCCGAAATGAGCATTGACGCCAAGGAGAGTACTGCCGTCGACGCAGAGGTGCTGCGGAACGAGGTCAGGAGCAAGTATCGCGAGGTCGCGGCCAATCCCGGGGGCGAGCATCACTTCCATACCGGCCGCTACCTCGCCTCGCACCTGGGATACGACGAAGCGTTCGTCGCCTCGCTGCCGGATGCGGCCGTCGAATCCTTCGCCGGCGTGGCGAACCCGTTCTCCTTGCGGCCGCTGCAACGCGGCGAACGCGTCGTCGACGTCGGGTCGGGAGCCGGTTTCGACTCGTTCGTCGCCGCCCATCTGGTCGGACCCGAGGGCAAGGTGATCGGTGTCGACATGACGGCGGAGATGCTGGCCAAGGCGAGAGCCACCGCCGCAGCCTTGGGCAACGCGACGGTCGAGTTCCGCGAAGGCCTGGCCGAGCGGCTGCCGGTGGAAGATGCCTGGGCCGATGTCGTCGTCAGCAATGGTGTGATCAACCTGTGCCCCGACAAGAGGGCCGTCTTCTCCGAGATTCACCGGGTGCTGCGCCCGGGCGGATGGCTGCAATTCGCCGACATCGCCAACGGCAATCCGGTTCCTGCCGCCGCGCTCAACAACGTCGACTTGTGGACCGCTTGAATTGCCGGTGGTCTGCCGTGTGCAGCCTGGCAGCAAATGCTGGAAGAGGCAGGGTTCGCCGGGGTTCGGATCGGGCCGCCGGTAGACACGTTCAAGGGAGCGCGCGGCGAAAAGAATGCGCGCCGCTTCGCGGTCTTTGGCTACGCGTTTCTGGCCCGCAAGCTGGAATGAAAGATCAAGCGGCTGACGCCGCCTCTCGGCTGCGTGACGGCAACAGGAACGTGACGCCCCAGCAGGCGATGAGCAGGGCAGCAGACCCGGCCAGGCAGGCGACGATGCCGCCCGCCTGGTAGAGCGCGCCGGACAGCAGGATGCCGATCAGCCGGCCGGTCGCGTTGGCGGCGTAGTAGAAGCCGACATCCTCGGCGGCCTTCTCCGAGCCGGCATAGGCGAGGATCAGGTAGGAGTGCAGCGAGGAGTTGACGGCAAAGGGCAGGCCGAACAGCGCGAGCCCCGCGACGACGACGAGATCGGGCCGCCAAAGGTCGGCTCGCTGCAGCAGGATCGCCAGCACCAGCGGCACGGCGACCAGCAGGCCGGCCCACAGGCGGGCATTGGGCACCTCGCGGCTCAGCCCGTCGGCGCTGCGTGTCACCAGCCGCGGGGCGATCGCCTGGATGCCACCATAGGCAATGGTCCAGGCGGCGAGAAAGCCGCCGACCTCGACGAAGCGCCAGCCTGCGGCGTAGAGGAACACCGGCAGCCCGACGACGAACCACACGTCGCGCGCGCCGAACAGGAAGATGCGCGCCGTCGCCAGCAGGTTCACGCCGCGCGACTTGGCAAACAGCTCGCGCATCGTCCTCGATGCCTTGGCCTTGCCGAGCTGGCGCGGCAGCGACACCAGGCCCGCCGCGAGGATGACGGCAATCACGCCGGCCATCAGCCACAGCGCCGGCTTGAAGCCCATCAGGTCGAGCAGCAGGCCGCCGACGAAGAAGCCCAGCCCCTTCATGGCGTTCTTCGAGCCGGTGAACCAGGCGACCCAGTGGAAGAGCTGTCCCGCACCCTCGGCCGCCGTCGCCTTGATGGCCGACTTGGAAGCCGTCTTGGTGAAATCCTTGGCGAGACCCGCGATGCCTTGCGCGGCGACTACCCAGACGATCGACGCGGCTGCGCTCCAGTCCGGATCGAGCGCCGACAGCATGACCAGCCCGCCGATCTGCAGCGCCTGCCCGGCCAACAGCATGCGCGGGATGCCGAAACGCACGGCCAGCCATCCGCCGGCCAGGTTGGCGACGATGCCCGCGAACTCGTAGAGCAGGAACAGGAAGGCCAGCGTGAAAGGCGAGTAGCCGAGCTTGAAGAAGTGCAGCAGCACGACCATGCGCAGCGCGCCGTCGACCAGGGTGAACCCCCAGTAGGACGCGGTGACGATGAGGTAGTGGCGGACTGCGGGGAGCATCTTTGCCTTGAGCACAAGATCTTGCGGAAGTGGGCGTCACTCATCGGACCGCGGGCGTCTCGCCCGATCTTGAGAAGTGCGGGCGAGACGCCCGCGGTCCTATGAGTGACGCCCATGGCCATCACGCCTCCGCGTCGATCACGATGGTGGCAAGATCGACCATGCGGCAGACATAGCCCACCTCGTTGTCGTACCAGGCATAGACCTTGAGCAGCGTGCCGTCGGTCACCATCGTGCTCGGGCCGTCGACGATCGAGCTTCGCGAGTCGTTGCAGTAGTCGGCCGAGACCAGGGGGCGGGTCTCGTAGCCCAGGATGCCGGCCAACGGTCCACGCGCGGCCGACTCGAACAGCTGGTTCAGCTCTACCTCGCTCGTAACGCGTTCCAGCTCGAACACGCAATCGGTGAGGCTGGCGTTGAGCACGGGCGCGCGCACGGCGTGGCCGTTCAGCTTGCCCTTGAGCTCGGGATAGATCAGCGCGATCGCGGTGGCGCTGCCGGTCGTCGTCGGCGCCAGCGATGTCATCGCCGAGCGCGCGCGGCGCAGGTCCTTATGCGGCGCATCGACCACGACGTTGGTGTTGGTGGGATCGTGGATGGTGGTGATCTGGCCGTGCCGGATGCCGATCGACTCGTGCACGACCTTGACGACCGGCGCGAGGCAGTTGGTGGTGCAGGAGGCCGCCGTCAGCAGGCGATGACGGGCCGGGTCGTAGAGCCGGTCGTTCACGCCGACGACGACGTTCAGTGCCGCCGCGTCCTTGACCGGCGCGGCGACGATGACGCGCTTCACGCCACGCTCGAAGTACGGCTCGAGCTCCGCCGGCTTCAGGAACTTGCCGGTGCATTCCAGCACCATGTCGCAGCCGAGATCGCCCCACGGCACGTCGCCCGGCCGAGCCGCCGCGCTGAAGCCCAGCGACTTGTTGTCGATGCGGATCGCCTTGTCGTCCTCGACTCCGAATTCCGCGTGCCAGCGGCCATGGATGCTGTCGAACTCGAGCAGGTGCGCGGTCGCCGCCGCGCCGCCCTTGATCTCGTTCAGATGGACGACGTCGAGCCGATTGGCGGCGCGCGGATCACCTTTGGCGCGGCCTAGACCGCCCATCGCCGCGCGCAGGGCCAGTCTTCCCATGCGGCCCATGCCGTTGATGCCGACGCGCATGATCTTGTCTCCCTCAGGGTGCCGTGCGAACCGTGTCGCCGATCTCGTCGAGCCGCTTCTTCAGGGCGAGGCGGTCGAGCGAGGCGAACGGCAGGCTGGTGAAGATCTCGAGTCGGCGGCGCACCATGGCGTAGAGCTCGTTCAGCAGGGTCACGCGCTCGGTCGGCGAGCCTCTGAAGTCGGCGGGATCGGGCAGGGGCCATGCCGCGTTGACGTATTTCTGGCCGAGGTCGGGGCAGACCTGGCCCTGCGGCGAGTCGCAGAGCGCGATTACGAAGTCCATGCGCGGCGCGTTCGGGCCGATGAACTCGTTCCACGATTTCGAGCGCAGCCTCGATACGTCATGTCCGAGCTGCTTCAGGCGATCGATCACCTCCGGCATCGGCGCATCGGCCGGTTCGGAACCGGCGGAGTAGGCATGGAACCGCCCCTTGCCTATCCGCTCGAGCAGCGCCTCGGCGATGATCGAGCGTGCCGAGTTGCGCGTGCACAGGAACAGGACGTTGAACGCCGGTGTCATGAACTGCTCCGTCTGGTCGCCTTCTTTCAGGATGAGCCGCGTGATGTCGCCGCACAGGTCGGGCCGGCCGTTGCAGCAATCGTGGGCCAGAAAGGTCACGAGGCTGCGGTATGCCTTGACGTCGGCGCGGTAGTTCATCGTGCGCCCGGCACGCTCGACGTGCGCGAGGCCGGCCCGGATCAGCACGCCGAGATGGGCCGACATGGTGTTGTGCGGCGTGTCGCAGGCGCGTGCCAGCTCTCCAGCCGGAAGGCAGCCCGGATGGGCTGCCAGCAGATGGCGCAAGGCGGCGAGGCGGGTCGGCTGGGCGAGCGAGCCCAGGCGGTCAATGGCAACGGGATCCATGGGAACGAGGCGTCCTGGTGCGGATGGAATGGCCGGGCGATGTCACAAATACTCAACATATGTCGATAAGTCTGGACACATCGAAATACCATGCCGGAGGGACCTTGCCCATGCTTATTTTCAGGCGCGCAGTTTTCAGGCGGGTCGGCCTTGCGATGCTGATGGCGCTCGCCAGCGGAACGTCAGCGCTGGCGGATGACCTGGCGGGAGCAGGGTCGAGCTTCGTGAGCCCGATCCTCAAGAGGTGGTCGGCCGACTATCAGGCCAAGGCGGGCCAGCCCGTGAAGTACCAGTCCATCGGGTCAGGCGGCGGGATCACTCTGGTCAAGCAGGAAACCGTCGACTTCGCGGCGTCGGACGCCCCGTTGAAGCCGCAAGAGCTGCAGAAATCTGGTCTGGTGCAGTTTCCGCTGGTCATCGGCGGCATCGTGCCGGTGGTCAACATCGAGGGCGTGAAGCCGGGAGAGCTCAAGTTCACCGTTGCCCCTGGCGCCGGCGCCCGTCGGCCAGGCGACCGCCATCCCTTCGCCGACTCTGTCGCGAAGGGTCATCGCGGACGGAGGGGTCACGCTCTTCCGCACCGCGGGCGTCTCGCCCGCTCATGCTCTTGATCATGCGCGGGCGCGACGCCCGCGGTCCGCATGAGTCATGACCCCTCCGCCTGCCTGCGCGAAGCCGAAGCGGCTTCGCTTCGGCGAAGGCAGGTCGCCGTATGACGGCGACACCTCCCCAGCGAAGCTGGGGAGGAGAATGACGGAAGAGCCACTCGCTACGCGGCACGACTGCCCGTCACCGCGAACGGCGGGAGGAAGAACACCGGCGCGAAGCCGCCGCCTGGCGTCCTGAAGTTCGTCGTCTGGCCCTGGTAGAGCCTGGCCGCGGCCAGCAGGACATCGCCATCGTAGGTGTAGAGGCGGATGTCGGCCTTCAACGGTTCGTGTCCGGCACCAGCTTCGACCCTGCGTTCGCCGGGCGGCGCGAATTCCTGGGCGACGTAGTCGCTGGCGACAATCTGCTGCCAGACGCCGCGCGTGAGCTTGTCGCCGCGATAGACGGCCTTGGCGCCGTGGCCCGCGGCCGGCTTGAAGAAGTAGCCCTTGCGCGCGTGCCACAGGTCGGCGGCGTTCCCGGCCGACACCCTGACGGTACGCGGGATGTGCGCGGCCCTGGCGGCAAGCCCGGCATCGAGGCCGAAGCCTTCGAGGCGGGCGCGATCCGACAGCAGGGTGAGATTGCGCTTGTCGGCGAGAAGCGCGTGATTGCGCGGATTGGGCGTCAGCACGACAGCCCCGTCGAGATACGCCGTCCGGAGGGCCTGATGCTCAGGTCGATCGAGCGCGAAGTCGACCAGGCGGTTGTAGACGAGGTCGACGGGCGCATCGCCTGCCCACAACTTCCCCGTTTCATACCGCAGCGCCGATGCATCGGCGATCACCGCGTCGATGCCATGGCGCCGGAAGGTTTCGCGCGCCAGCAGGAACTCGGGGTAGAGGTACTGATCCTCCGGGCCATCGTCGACGATGGCGATGCGCTGCAGAGCCGTATCGCGCTGCGTGGCCCATTCGGCCCTGAACATGGCGATGACCGTGGCAACGAAATCATGGAGCAAGGGGAGGCGGAAAGCGCTTTCCACCTCGGGGCAGCACGCGCGCTGGGCCTTGGCCAGCAGCGCGTTGAGGAACGCACCGCCCGCATTGGTGTTGACCTCGATCAGCCTGGGGCCGGAGGCGCTCAGGTGAAAGTCGTATCCCATGAGCGCGCCGCGGGGGCCCGGATCGAAGCGGGCGATCCCGGGGGCCCACGCCAGCGCCGCTTCGCGCCAGGCCGGCAGGCGCGCCGCCGTTTCGATCATGCGGACGACGGCGGTCATCTGCTCCAGATCGCGCACGGCGTGGAACACCGGTACGTTGGAGAAGAGGTGCTCGCGCGGTCGAAGGTAACGGGCCGAGAACTCCGGATCGCCCGCCTGCTGCTCGAGAGCGGCGTACAGGCGCTCGCGGTCGAGCGTGATGCAGAAGCACGCGCTGTTCAGCCACTGGGCGGTCAGGGGCTGCTGGACTCCCATGGTCGTCAGCCGGCGACCAGCTGGAAGGCGATGCCGGACAGCAACGCGCCGAGGATGGCGAAGGCGAGATACGCCGCGAAGACCTGCCGCTTGGCCACGCCCCATACCGCGAGGGCCGCCGGGATCGACGTCACGCCACCGCCGACCAGGAAGGCCATCGCCGCGCCCGGCGCCATTCCCTTGTCCATCAGGCCGGCGACCAGGGGCAGGGCGGCGTTGCCGTTGAGATAGCTCGGGATGCCGACGAGTGTCGCGCTGAGGATCGACACGAAGCCGCCGTCGCCTGCGACGCCCGCGATCAGGTCGCCCGGCACGTAGGCCACCATGAGGCTCTCGAGGGCGAAGGCGACGATGAGCCACTTGCCGAGGAAGAGGGCGTTGCCGCGCGCGCCGGCCCAGAAGGTCTCGCGGCGCGCGGGCTCCTGCCAGTAGCGCCAGACCACGTCCTTGGGATTGCGGATCTTCGAGCCGGCGCAGCCGCCATTGCCGACGCCTTCCTGCAAGGGCGATCCGGTCAGCGCACCGCTGCGCTGCAGGGCCAGCACGCCGAAGCCGCCCAGCAGGCCAATGGCGATGGCGGCGACGGTCTTGGCGACCGCGAACGGCAGGCCGAGCACGCCGGTGGTGATGGCGAACATCGACGGGTCCATCAGCGGCGAGGCGAGCCAGAACGCCATGACGGGGGCGAGGGGAACGCCGGAGGCGAGAAGTGCAGCAACTATGGGGATGACGCCGCACGAGCAGAAGGGCGAGAGCGCGCCCATCAGGCTGGCGAACAGGACCATCAGCTCGGGTCGACCGGAGAAGGCCCTGGCGATCAGGTTCTCCGCGCCGGTCGCCTTGGCATAGGCGGCGAGCGCGATCGACAGAACGAAGAACGGCAGCACGCCCCATACCGCCTTCGCCGTGAACACGGCCGAGCTCGCGGCCTGCTGCGGCACGACAAGGGCGAGAACGACGAAGATCACGGCGACTGCCGACCATGCCGGGTCGATACGAAGCCGACGCCACTCGCGGGCCTCGGTCAGGATGCTCTGAATCGACATTTCCTATTCCTCTAGGTCTATAGATATTTTTCCGCAAAAAAACTCAGGCGGCCTCGCTGTCTTCGTCGAAAGCGATGCCCGCGCAGCATTCCTCCCGGACATAGTCGAGCACTTCGCCCACTGCCTTGTAGTTGGCAGTGCAGATGCACTCGCGGCCGCGACGTTCCTGGCAGAGCAGCCCCGCCCCCGCCAGGGTGCCGAGGTGATGGCCGAGAGTCGTCGCCGGAATGCCCAGCATGCGCTGCATCGTGCCGATATTCGCCCCCTCGCGGCCGGCACGAACGAGCAGCTTGAAGATGCGCAGCCGCGTGCGGTTGCCCAGCGCCGCCAAGGCGTCGGCCGCCGCCTGCTCGCGTTGTCGTGCCCGTCCAACCATGCAATATCCATATCACTAGATTTCTAGATGTCAACTACCGGGAGCGGTTCAGGGTAGTCCCGCGTACACGGTGTGGACGGCATAGGCCTTGTCGAACGTCCTATCAGGGTACGGCAGGCGCTCGCTGCCGCCGAGGTGAAAGGCGAGGCGACCTTCCCGCGCCAGGTTTCGATGGCGCCGGCTGACATGGCGATGCATCACGGGCGAGAAGTCCACTCCGCAGTGAGGGCCGCGCGAGGCGAGGCCGGCGACCTTCGCCAGGGTATTGCCGTGGCCGGACCCGATCTCGAGCACGCAGTCGGCCGGATCGAGGTGAAGCAGCCCGAGAACGATGTCGTTCTCCGCCGCAGTTTGCGTTGCCATGACGTGCGCAACGAGCTTGCCCAACAGCCCGGTCGGGCAACGCCCCTGCTTTGCGATCAGCAACGGTTTGCGCATGGCCAGCCTCCGGTCGATTTCAGATGCGATGTGTTCGCGAGCTTCCGAACCCGCGCGATCCGACGAGATCGCGCGCTAGCGGAGCGCCTCCGCGACCGCGGTCGCCTTGCGCCACACCTGCTTGCTGCAAACGATCAGCACGCACCCCTCCACCACCAGGGCATCCGCACCGCGCCGCTTCACCGTGGCCCGGTAGGTCTGGCCGTCCTCCGGATTGTAGATCCGCCCCTGCCAGCCGCCGGCCGGATCTGCCTTCAGGCCCGACAGGATCGTGAGGCCAACCAGTGGCCGGGTGCGCAGCCCGGTGTCGGCATTCTGGGCGTCGAGGCGTGGGCGGCCGCGCTCGTCGAGAGCGTCCCACAGCCAGCGGATGGTGCCGCAGAGCGTGGCGCCGTCAGGACAGGGCGCAAGCTCGACGACGGCGGAAACACCGGGCGTCGCCCAGCGCCCGAAGACCCCGTCCGCCGCCTGCGCCGGATGAAGCGCCGCGAGAAGCGCCAGCGAGAGGTAAAGGGCACGCAGCGCCCTCATGGACGGAGCTCCGCCGCGACCTTGCCGGCAACGATGGCCCGGAACTTCTCTGGATAGCTGGGATGCTCCGTGCCCATGAGCTTGTCCCACCATCTGAAATAGAGGCAGTAGTTGCAGCGTCCGAGCTCGTGGTGAAGGTCGTGGCCGGTGCTGGTGTTGTTCCAACCCAGCCATCGGCCTGGCGTGAAGGCGGCCGGATGCAGCTCATAGCCGGCATGGCCCATCACGTTGCGCACGATCTGCGCCGCCACGAAGATGAACAGCGAGAGGGCATGCATTGGAACCAGGGCCGCGAACAGGGGCACGAAGGCGCCCTGGACGATCGCCTCGGGGACGGAGAACGAGTAGGCCGTCCAGACGGTCGGGGTGCGTGACAGGTGGTGCCAGCGATGGAACAGGGCGAACAGGCGGCGGTGGTGCATCAACCGATGCGTCCAGTAGAAATAGGCATCGTGGGCCACGATCATCAGGCACAGGGAAAGAACGAGGTAGACCGGTCCCGCCTCGGCGAAGCCATTGTAGATCGTCACCCCTCCCTCGCGGGCCGCGATATAGAGCCCGAAGCCCAGCAAGGAGAAGATCAGGGCCGAGCGCAGCGACGACAGGATCTCGCGACGGAGATCGCTGGCGCTGGCGTCGCGCGCCTGGATTTTTCGATGCTTCAAGACGGTCGGCGCGAGCATGCGCAGCAGAAGCGCGAGAGACCCTGCCGCCACCAGGTAGCGGGCGGTGTCCATCGCCCAGATACCCGGCAGGGCGGAGGCGTGTTTCTGCAACAATTCCATCATCGGCTTGCTCTCCTTCGTGGCGAGGGGAGCTTGCCGGGGCGCCGGCCCGGACATCGCGGCGCATTCGAAAATCAGCCGGTTTTGGCCCGAATTCGCTTGCCGATTTCGAATTCGACCAGCGTCAGCCGCAGCCGGCCCCGCCGGCCTGGCGGCGGAACTCGGTCGGGGTCATGCCAGTGTCGGCCTTGAAGGCCCGATTGAACGGGGACAGGGACTGGAAGCCTGCATCCAGCGCGATGGTCAGGATGGGGACGTCCCGCTGCGTCGGGTCGGCCAGGGCCTGCCTGGCGTCGGCCAGGCGATGGCTGTTGAGGTACTCGTTGAAGTTCCGGAAGCCCAGGCCGCGGTTGATGACCCGGCGCAGCCGATGCTCGGGCAGGCCGAGCTTGGCCGCCAGGTCGCCGATGGTGAGGCCCTCCCGGCGGTACAGCCGCTCGACCGACATCAGGCGCTCAAGTTCGCCCAGCATCGCAGGATCGACCGGCTCCGCCGGTGGCTCCTCGCGGATCGCCTCGGTCGCTGGCGCCGGTTGGACGGGTTCGGCCAGGAACCCCGCAAGATCGGCTTGTAGCAGCACCACGGCGATCACCGCGGCGATCAGCGACAGAGCGGCGGCGTTGAGCAGGTGGACGGCCGGAGGAACGTGGTCGGGACCAATGGAGATGTCGATGGTGGCCGAGACTGCCGTGTGCAGCACGACCGCGGCCAGGACGAACAGGCGGAGCCGGCGCCGGCGCTCGACCAGGTCTCCGCGCCAGCCGGTAACGGTCTGAACCACGGCGAGAAGAACAAAGGCGACAGGCACGAGACGCAACGCGGCCGCGATGGGCCAGTTCGCGGCGACGTCGATGCCGAACGAAGCCGTTTGCGAACAGACGACAAGCAGCAGCCACCACGCACCATGCCATGGCGTCGGCCGAAAGGAATCGTCGAACGCCGCGCGCGTGAACAGCCAGAACACCACCACATTCCCGGCGCAAATCACCCCCAGGGGAGCAAACCAGAGCGAACGGGGGTGGTCGGGCATCGAACAAAGGGCGTAGGCAGCCGCGCCGATCGACAGGGCGGCGCCAAGCCAGGCGACCGGCCGGCCGCCGCCTTGTCGCAACACGGCGACGGCAATGAGCAGGAAAAGCGCGATGCCAGCGCCGCGCAGGCCCGTGTCGAGGCTGCCTATCGAGCTTGTTCCCATCATGCGGCCACAGCCATACCCGCCGTGAGATCAGGCCGCCATGACCGAATCAGGGGCTTTTCTGCTGAGAGGGGTTGCCAAGCGCCAGACAATTGAAAGTATCGGACGGCAACGGCTTGGCGTCGGCGCCAGGTCAGAGGAGGCGGTGTCCAGGTCGAGGCAACATCTTCCGGCACGTCACCGCTCTCCCGCTTGCGAGAGCTTGCGAGGGAGAGGGTTACGAGGGAGAGGGCATACGATCCGTCGCTTGTGTGATTGCACGCCGGTTGGCTGCAATCTCGATCCACGTCGGCGGGACGGCCTGCAAAGCGTGCAATTCCCGCTGTAGTCACTGGCGTCCGGTGCGTTGCGCGGTCAGCCCTCATCGAGCGTGATGACGCTGACGCAAAGCCCGGCGCGTGACGCAAATCGACTTGGCGGTCACCACTTGCGTCACGGCCAAGTCGTTGAAGAGCAAGGGAAATGACGCTGTGACGCAAATGACGCAAATTATCCCGGCGAAGCTCTTCGAGGACCGGCGTGCCGCCAGCCTTCTTCCACGGTCGCCGAGCGGGCTGCCGTCGCGGGGCAGCTCGCAGGCGATCGCCGTGGAGCGTGGCGTGCTACTCGGCCGCCTGCTTGCCGAGGCCCTTCGGCACCGCGGCCGAGGCGGCGGCGAAGCGCGGCGAGTCGGTGACCTTGAGCGCCTCGGCGGCGTCCTTGTTCTCCATGATCTTGGCCATGATGGCCTGGCCGGCGCGATCGAACACGGCGCGGTTGTCGATCAGGAACTTCTGCGATTCGCGCAGCTTGGCAACGTAGCCGTTGATCTCGGGGATGACGTAGCGCGCCACCAGGTCCCAGCTGCGGAAGGTGTTCTCCGGATTGGCCCAGTCGTGCACGAAGCCGACCACGGTGCCGAAGCCGCCGCTCTTGTCGTAGACCGACTTGATCATCTTCACCAGGTCGTCGGGCGTGCCGATGGTCGAGGCCGCGCCCTCGACGAAGGCCGTCTTGTCGACCGCCTCGTCGGGCGAGTTGAACGGCACCGCGCCCGGCCGCTGCAAGGTGCCGGTGATGTATTCGTTGTGCCACTTCATCAGGCCGTGCTTCGCCTGCTGGCGCGCTTCGTCGCGGGTCTCGGCGACGTGCCAGTTGAGCAGCACGCGCCAGTTCTTGCGATCGACCGTGGTGCCGTGCTTCTTCGCGGCCGCCTCGGCGAAGCCCCACTGCGTCGGCAGGGCGAGCAGGCCCTGGTCCGACATCGAGCCGAGCGAGATGATGCCGATGCCGTACTTGCCGGCGAGCGTCATGCCCGACGGGCTGATCTGCGAGGCGACAGCGAAGGGCATGTCCTCCTGCAGCGGCAGGAGCTGAAGGGCGGCATCCTGCAGGGTATACCATTCGGTCTTCTTCGTGATGCGCTCGCCGCGCATCAGGCGGCGGATGACGTCGATCGCGTCGTCCTGGCGGTCGCGCTGGACCATCGGATCGATGCCGAGCGTGTGGGCGTCGGACGGCAAAGCGCCGGGACCGGAGCCGAAGATGGCGCGGCCACCGGTCATGTGGTCGAGCTGCACCATGCGCTGGGCGACGTTGTAGGGATGATGATAGGGCAGCGAGATCACGCCCGTCGCCAGCTTGATGCGCTTGGTGCGCTCGCCGGCGGCGGCGAGGAACATCTCGGGCGAGGCGATCATCTCCCAGCCGCTCGAATGATGCTCGCCGCACCAGAACTCGTCGTAGCCGAGCTCGTCCAGATGCTCGACGAACTTGAGGTCGCGGCGGAACTGCAGGGTCGGGTTCTCGCCGATCGGATGGTGCGGCGCCAGGAAGGCGCCAAAGCCGAGTCGCTGCATAAGAAAACTCCTGTGCGTCGGGAGGGCGTAACATGGTGGGCCGGCGGGGTCGATCAGATATGGAGCATGAGCAATGGCGTTGCTGAACAACCGGGTTGCACTGGTGACAGGCGGGGCGCGCGGCATCGGCCGGGCCATCGCGATTTCGCTGGCCGAAGCCGGCGCCGGCGTTGCCGTGAATTATCGCGAGCGCGAGGCCGAGGCGCGGAATGTCGTCGACGCGATCCGCAGCGCCGGCGGGCGCGCCATGATGGCGAGAGCGGATGTGTCGCAGGCGGCCGACGTGACGGCGATGATGGCGTTGGTCGAGCGCGAGCTCGGCCCGATCGACGTGCTGGTCAACAATGCCGGGGTCGGGCTGGTGCGCAGCGTGGACGAGCTCACGGAAGCCGACTTCGACCTGACCATCGCGGTCAACCTCAAGTCGGTGTTCCTGTGCATCCAGGCCGTCGTGCCCGGCATGCGCGCGCGCCAGTGGGGCCGCATCGTCAACATCTCGTCGGGCGCGGCGCGCGGCGCCGGCGGAGTCGGGCCGCACTACAACGCGTCGAAGGCGGGGATGGAGGGCATGACGCGCGGCTACGCCGCCCGCCTGGTCAAGGACGGCATCACCGTGAACGCCGTGGCGCCGTCGCTGATCGAGACCGACATGGTGCGCAGTGGCGTCGCCGCGTCGCCCGCGCGCATCCCGCTCGGCCGCTTCGGCACGCCCGAGGAATGCGCCCAGGTCGTGATGATGCTGGTCGGCAACGCCTACATGACCGGCCAGACCGTGGCGCTCAGTGGCGGGCTGTCGTTCCTGTAAGGGTCGTGCTCATGCGGACCGCGGGCATCTTGCCCGCTCATGAATCATGATGAAGGCGCGGTCGGCTTCGCCGAGCCGCGCCATGAGCAGGCAAGATGCCCGCGGTCCGTATGAGCATGAGTGCAATCAAGTGCACGAGCCTCGTGGCTGCAGACTGCAGCCAGCATTGCCCGTGTCAGGCGACTTCCAGCACGATCGCGCTAGCCTGCGATCCATGACTGTCAACCTGTCGCCGCCGCTCTTTGAAGCGGGAGGCAACGTCGTGATGGAGCGGGCATTGGATGACGACCCCGAACGCAAAACGTTGGCCCGAACGCAGGAGGCGTTGCCGAACGGTCGCTTGCGTTCGGCCAACTCCTTGATTCGAAAGGCTCCGAACGCAGCGAACGCACCGAACGCAGGATTGCGGGGTCGTTCTATTCTGGGGGCGGCGAGTGACCCCCTCCGCCAGCCCTGGCGTGCTCCGGCGACCGCCCGAAGCGCCCAGCTCCCTGATCCGCGCACGTCCGGATTCCCTGATCCGTGCAGGACGATCCCTGATCCGCTTCCGAAATTCCCTGTTCTGGTGCGAGCAATTCCCGTTCCGATTCCCTGTTATGCGGTCGACGCCGGCCAAAGAACGCGGGCCAAAGCCCTGCACCAACTGGCTTTTCGCGCCGTCATGCTGGTCGCACGCTCCCGCAGGTCGGCATGGCGTGAGCTCATGCGGACCGCGGGCGTCTCGCCCGCTCATGGACAATATGAGCGGGCGAGACGCCCGCGGTCCGGACGGGTCCGAGCGTGCGCTCCAAGAGGTCACGACCTCAAAGCGGCCGGCAAAGAGAGGACAAGCATGAAGCCAGCGCGAGCCTTTGTTGCCAACGTCGTTGCTGCCCTTGTCATGGCTGCCGCCACCGCAGCGTGGGCGCAGGCCTGGCCGACTGGTCCGATCCGAATCGTCGTCGGCTATGCGCCGTGCGGCAGCTCGGACATCTCGGCGCGCATCGTCGGCGAAACTCTGTCGCAGGTGGTGGGCCAGCCGGTGCTGGTCGAGAATCGTCCCGGGGCGCAGGGCGGCATCGCGCTCGACACCGTCGCGCGCGCCAGGCACGACGGCCACACGCTGCTGGTCAGTCCGGCGGAGGCTGCGCGCGCTCGACGACACGGGGCCGTTCGATGTCGGCAGGACGCTGGCGCCGATCACCGTCCTGACCTCGCAGCCTCTGGTGATCGCCGCCAATCCGCGGACGGGCTGGACGTCGATCGCCGACATGATGGCGGCGGCCAAGGCCAATCCGGCGGCACTGTCCTTCGCCACGCCGTCGGCGGGCGGCACCAACGTGATCGTCGGCGAGATGATGTTCCGCCGCGCCGGCGTGAAAGTGCTGAACATCCCCTACAAGGGCGGTGGCCAGGCGGTGCAGGACGTGCCGGGCGGGGCCGTGCCGTGGGCGTGCTGGGCGCGGGGCCGGTCATGCCCTGCGCGCAATCGGGCCGGCTCAGCCTGCTTGCCGTGACGTCGAAGGAACGCTCGGCGATGCTGCCCGACATCCCGACGATGGCCGAGGCAGGTTTTCCGGAGATCGCCATCACGCAATGGTTCGCGGCCTTCGCGCCGGCCGGCACGCCGGGCGAGATCGCCCGAGCGCCTCGCGGCGGCCTGCGCCAAGGCCCTGTCAGATCCGACGGTGCGCGAGCGCCTTGCGGGTGCTGCGCTGGAGACCGTGGGCGGCACACCGGACGAATTCTCGCGTCGACTTACCGCGGAAGGCGACGCGTGGTTGCGGCGGGCGCGGGATTCGGGCTGGGTCGCAACTGATGCTGCGGATCCTCGGCAAGGCGACCTCCATCAACGTGCGCAAGGTGCTGTGGACTTGCGAGGAGATCGGCATTGCCTTCGAGCGCGCCGACGACGGGGCGGAGCTGGTGCAGAATCCGAACGGCCTGGTGCCGGTGATCGTCGATGGCGACTTCGTGCTGTGGGAGAGCAACAGCATCATCCGCTACCTCGCCGCCAAATGGACGGCCGAGGCTCTGCTGCCGACGGAGCCGCGGGCGCGTGCCGAGGTCGATCGCTGGATCGATTGGCAGGCGAGCGAGTTCAACTCGGCCTGGCGGTACGCCTTCTCGGCCATCGTGCGGCGCGATCCGGCGTTCGCCGATGCCGAGCAGATCGAGCGGTCGAAGCAGGCGTGGACGCGCATGCTGGCGATCCTCGACGGCCGGCTCGCCGCCACCGGCGCCTACGTTGCCGGCGCCTCCTTCACGCTGGCCGACATCCCGATCGGCCTGTCGGTCAATCGCTGGTTCCTGACGCCGATGGAGCGGCCGAACTTCCCGGCCGTGTCGGCGTACTACGAGCGGCTGTCGCAGCGCCCGGCGTTCCTGAAGCATGGCCGCAATGGCGTCGTTTAGTTTGCTGCTTCATTTGGACCGCGGGCGTCTCGCCCGCTCATATCTTCATGAGCGGGCGGGACGCCCCCGGTCCAGAAGAAAGTGGCACGCTCCCGGCGAAGAAGAGGATGAGCCTAGTGTCTGATGAAACCCTGTCGCCGACCGAGCGGCTGATCGCCTTGTGGGATCACCTCGGCCTCGGCGTCGCCCATGTCGCCACGCAGATGCCGGGGGACATTGCCGGGCTGGCGGCCGGTTTCCCCGAGCGGCTGGGCGGCGTGGTGCTGTGCGTTCCGACGCGGCTCGATCCCGATCCTTTCGCGGCGGTCGGCGATCGCCTGCTGATGGTGAGCGGGCAGGGCGGGCTCACGGCCGACGTGACGGCGCGCGCTCTGTCGCGCCTGCCCGGCGCGAGGCGTCACGTGCTCGCGGGATACGACGCGCCGGGCTGGGCCGACGTGATGGTCGACCGGACCGCCGAGATCGTGCGCGAGATGACGGCGCTGCTCGCGACCAGCAAGGCCGACACACCCTCGGCCGGTGCGCGCGAAGGCACGCACGCGGGCATCACCTATCGGCTGGAGGGTTCCGGCCCGGCGCTGATCCTGCTGCCGTTCTTTCTCGCGCCGTCGCAATGGGTGCCGGCCGTGGCGGCGCTGTCGCAGCGTTTCACCGTGGTGACCCTGGGTGGCCGCCATCTCGGTGGCGTCGCCGCGCTCGAGGATCGCGCCCGGGCGCCGACCTACCAGGCGATGTTCCGTACCCTGATCGACCTGATGGCCCCGGCGCCGGGCGAGTCGATCCTCGATGTCGGCTGCGGCGCCGGCTCGCTCGATCGCCTGCTGGCGCGCCGCCTCGGCGGCGCCAACCCGATCACGGCGATCGACGTCAACCCCTTCCTGATGAGCGAAGCCGCGGCGCTGGCGCGCGAGGACGGCCTGGGGGACGCCATCCGCTTCGCGCCCGGCAGCGCCGAGGCGCTGCCTTTCGCCGATGCCTCGTTCGATTGCCTGTTCTCCGTCACCGTCCTTGAGGAGTGCGATGCCGATCGGGCGCTGGCCGAGATGGTGCGCGTGGCCAGGCCCGGCGGCCGCGTCGGGGTGATCGTGCGCTCGATCGACCTGCCGCAATGGTGGAGCGTGGCGATGCCGGAGCCGTTCCGGCGGCGGATGGTGACCCCGCCGCAATCGGTCGCCGCCAACGGCGTCGCCGATTCGAGCCTCTATCGCCGGGCGCAGGCGGCGGGGCTCGGCGAACTGGTGTGCTTTCCATCGCTGGTCACGCTCGATCGACCCGACGGCCCGATCTGGCGCTATCGTGAAGATCACCTGCTGGCGTCGTTGACGCCCGAGGAGACGGCGGTATGGCGGCGCGCGCGCAACGAGGCGCTGGACCAGGGCCTGCTGTTCATGGCTCATCCGATGCACTGCGTCGTCGGACGCAAGCCCGGAATTCGTGATTGAGTCGGTTCATGCTCATCCGGACCGCGGGCGTCTCGCCCGCTCTTCGGCGTGCCTTGCGCGCCTCTGATCGGCGCACATGCGTGCGCCGGGCGGGCGAGACGCCCGCGGTCCGGATGAGCATGAAATCAGCGCGGCACGGTCATGCCTGCGAGGGTCGACACGTCGTCGCTCCTGTCGAGCGTCCACACGGCGTCGATGAGGGGACGGACGTCGTGATCGGCTCGCCAGCTGCGCGCCTCGTCGGTGAGCTTGCTCTCGATGTCGGAATCGGTCAGCGGATTGGCGGTGCTGCCGCGCGCCGCTTTGGTCGACACCGAGTGTTTCGCGCCATCGGCCGTCCAGAGATCGACCTCGGCGGCGATGGTCGAGAGGGCGGGGTCGCTCGCGACCTCGATCCGCTGTCGCATCGCGCGCACCTCGGGATGGTCGACGCAGGCGTCGGTGAACTGCTCGAGCCCGGCCTTGCCCAGCACCAGGGCGGCGGCAACGGCGTGCTGCAGGCTGACCTGCGCTTCGCGGCCGGTGGCGACGTTCGGCCGGTCGGTCCGCTGCAGCAGCAGCGGGTTGCCGCGCACGGCGATGCGCGCGACCTGCGCACCGGGATGCTGCCGCCGCCAGTCGAGCGCGCAGTCGAGCACGGGGTGGATCACGAAGCCAGCCGGGTAGGGCTTGAGCGAGTTCTCGGTCACCTCCCAGGTCTCGCCCAGCCGGTCGGTGAGGGCCGGCCAGACGGGCGGCTCGCCCATGGCGGCGAGAAACCCCTGGGCGCCGGCGATCGGCTCGGCTGGCCCGGCGAATCCCTTGTCGGCCAGCAGGGCGGCGAGCAGGCCGTTGCGCGCGGCGTTGCCGACGCTGACGCTCTTGGCCGGCCAGCCGAGGCATTCGCACAGGCCGCCCGACTGGGTGGCCGCACTGCCCAGCGCCCACACGGTGCGGTCCGCGTCGAGGCCGAGCAGGCGTGCCGCGCCGGCCGCCGAGCCGAACACGCCGCAGGTCGAGGTGATGTGCCAGCCGCGCGGATAGTGGCCGGGCGATACGGCGAGACCGACGCGGCATTCGATCTCGAAGCCCAGCACGAAGGCCGCCAGCAGCTCCGGTCCGCTGACGCGGCGCAGCTCGGCGAGCGCCAGCAGGGCCGGCGCGAGCGGCGCGGTCGGATGCACGACGGTCGGCAGATGGGTATCGCAGAAGTCGAAGACGTTGGCGCCGGCGGCGTTCAGGAAGGCGGCGTTCAATGCATCGATCCGCTCGTCGCGGCCGATCACCGTCGCCTGCCTGCCGCCAGAGAACTCGGCGAGGGTCTTCAACGCGAGCTCGACCGGCTCGGTGCGGCAGCCGGCGAGAGCCACGGCAAAGAAGTTGAGCAGGGCGCGCTTGGCCTCATGCCGCGCCCGCTCAGGGATGTCCTCCCAGCGCGTGTCGACGACGAAGCGGGCGAGGGCAGGCGTGACGCCCGGTCTTGGTTGCATGGAGGTCATTCCGGAGTGGCAGAAAGCGCCGCGGCCGCGGCGCCTGCTTCCTACTACGACCGGCCGCGCGGGCAGTGCAACGTTGTTGCGGCAAGACAGGCCGGTGGCGAGCGCCCCATGGGAGCAAACTTTGGTCGAACTGACAATGTCCTCATCCTGAGGAGCGCCCGCAGGGCGCGTCTCGAAGGATGGGCCACTCGGGAGATCGTTGGAAACGCGCTGTCGCGGTATCCACTGTGCTGCCGACCCTTCGAGACGCCACGCTGCGCGTGGCTCCTCAGGGTGAGGTTCCTTTGTCGCTTAGAGCCTATGAGCGCACTACTCCGCGGCCAGCGGCCGCGCTTGGCGTTGCGGCGTCGGCGCCTTGTGGAAGATGCCGTCCTTCATGATGGCGACCAGGCGCGCCGGATCCTGCAGGATCGTGACATCGATGGACGGATCGCCGTCGACCAGCAGCAGGTCGGCGAGGAAGTCTTCCTTGACCTGGCCGAGCTCGACGGCGCCGCGCTCGGTCTCACCGGGGCCGGCGCCGGCGGCCATCAGCTCGCCGCCCAAGCGCGTCGCCGCGACGATCGCCTCCATCGGCGTGAAGCCGAACAGGGTGACGAAATGCTCCATGTCGCGCGCGTTGCGCGGCATCGGGTTGAAGGCGAAGCCGTAGTCGCCGCCCGGCAGCACGCGCACGCCGCGCCTGTGCAGCGCCTTCATGTTGTCGATGCCGCGCACGAGCTCGTTGTCGAAGCGCCGCTTCACCGCGTCGGGCAGGGCGACGCCGCGCACCGGCGCCTCCTTGTAGGCGCTCCAGGTGATGCCGATGGTCGGCGCCACGAACACGCGATCCTTGGCGGCCTCGAGCATGTCGAGCGCTTCCTCGTCGCAGAGCGTCGCGTGATAGATCACGTCGACCCCGTGACGCAGGCACATCTTCACCGCGCCGGCGCTGCGCGCGTGCGCCGCCATGCGCTTCTCGTGCGCAACCGCGACCTCGGCGACGGCGGCGACCTCGGCATCGGTCATTACCGTCATGTGCGCCTTCGAGCCTGGCGTGCCCTCGTCGCCCGAGGGGTTGATCTTCAGGATGTCGACCCCCTCACGCACGAAGAAGCGGGCCCAACGGCGGAACTCCTCCGGACCGTCGGCGACCACGGCGAAGGTCTCGCGATGCAGGTGGTTCAGGCGCACGTCGCCCAGGCCGCTGGTCACCGTCATCTCGAGCGAGGCCGCGAGCATGCGCGGGCCCACGATGTCGCCGGCATTGATGGCGTTGCGTACCACGACGTCGAGGCGCGGCTTGGCGGAGGCGGCGCTGTGCAGCGCGGTGAAGCCGTGGTCGAGCAGGAGGCCGGCGAACTTCGCGGTGAGCAGCGTGTGCTCCTCCGGCGGCACCTCGCCCAACGCCGGCGAGGACGGCGTGTTGATGAAGCTCGGATGGGCATGGGCCTCGACCAGGCCCGGCATCAGCGTGGCGCCGCCGCCATCGACCACGACGGCATCGGGGGCGGCGGCAAGCGTCGCCGGCCGGCGCGCCAGCGCCTTGATGCGGTTGCCGCTCACCAGCACCTCGGCAGCGAACGGCGCCGCCCCGGATCCGTCGATCACCCGGACGTTGCGTAACAGCGTATCGGTCATGGCGCGCTCCCCTCCCCGGGCCTGATATTGTTGACGGTAATGTACAATCTTCTCTTCACCCTCCCCCGCTTCGCTGGGGTGGTGTCCGCGTCATCGCGGACGGAGGCGTCATGGTCTTCCGGACCGCGGGCGTCCCGCCCGCTCATTCTCATAATCATGAGCGGGCGGGACGCCCGCGGTCCGCATGAGCCATGACCCATCCGTCGCCTCCGCGACTTTCTGGATTTCGGCGGCCTTACCCCATCACGTCCTTCTCGTGGAACTCGATGCCGCGCACGACGTCGGCGGCGGTGCCTTCGTACTCGACGCGGCGCAGCTGGGTACGGCGGATCTTGCCGGAGATGGTCTTGGGCAGTTCGGTGACGAACTCCAGCCGGCGGATGCGCTTGAACGGCGCCAGCCGCTTGTGGGTGTAGTCGAGGATCGAGCGCGCCGTCTCGCGGGACGGCGGCGCCGACGACACCAGGAGGATGTACGCCTTGGGCACGCTCAGGCGAATGTCGTCCGGCGTCGGCACGATCGCCGCCTCGGCGACGGCCTCGTGCTCGATCAGCACGCTCTCGAGCTCGAACGGGCTGATGCGGTAGTCCGACGACTTGAAGACGTCGTCGGCGCGGCCGACGAAGGTGAGGTAGCCGTCCTCGTCGAGGGTCGCGACGTCGCCGGTGCGGTAGACCTCGCCGTCGGCGCCGGCGAGCTTGCCCGCGGCGTCGGCATAGCCCTGCATCAGGCCGGCCGGGCGCTCGCCTCTGAGGTCGAGGCAGATCTCGCCTTCGCTGCGCTGGCTGCCATCGGCGTCGAGGATCAGCACGCGATAGCCCGGCATCGGCCGGCCCATGGCGCCGGCCTTGACAGGCTGGCCGGGCGAGTTGGCGACCTGCGCCGTCGTCTCGGTCTGGCCGTAGCCGTCGCGGATGGTGAGTCCCCACGCCTCCTGCACCTTGTTGATGACCTCCGGGTTGAGCGGCTCGCCTGCGCCGCAGACCTCGCGCAGCGCCAGCTTGCAGGCGGCGAGGTCCTCCTGGATCAGCAGGCGCCACACCGTCGGCGGCGCGCAGAACGTCTTGACGGCGCAGCGCTCGAGCACGCCCAGCAGCGCCCTGGCGCTGAACGGCGCCTGGTTGACGATCAGCACCGTGGCGCCGGCATTCCACGGCGCGAAGAAGGTGCTCCAGGCGTGCTTCGCCCAGCCGGGCGAGGAGATGTTGAGATGCACGTCGCCGGGCTGCAGCCCGAGCCAGTACATGGTCGACAGCGCGCCGATCGGATAGCTGCGATGGCTGTGGCGCACCAGCTTGGGCTTGGCCGTGGTGCCCGAGGTGAAATACAGCAGCAGCGGATCGTCGGCATTGGTCGGGCCGTCGGGCGCGAAGTCGGCCGGGCAGGTGTAGGCGTCGGCAAGCGGCAGCCAGCCGTCGATCGGCCTGGCACTGGTGTTGACGAACACCACGCCGTCGCGCGGCAGGCCGGCGCATTTGCCGACCTGGTCCTCGTCGGCCACGATCATGCGGGCGCGGCCGCGCTCCACCCGATCGGCCAATTCCTCGCCGGTCAGAAGCGTCGTGGCGGGGATGACGACGACCCCGAGCTTCATCGCCGCCAGCATGATCTCCCACAAGGGCGCCACGTTGTTCAGCACCAGCAGCAGGTGATCGCCGCGCTTGAGGCCGTGGCCGCGCAGGAAGTTGGCGACCTGGTTGGAGCGCGCCGCCAGCTCGGCGAAGGTGAGCCTGGTCTCGCGCCCGCTGGCCACGTCGACGATCCACAGCGCGTCGCGGTCCTTGCTCGCGGGATTGCCTGCGAGCTCGGCGTCGAACCAGTCGATGGCCCAGTTGAACGGCACGGGATCCGGCCAGCGGAAACCGGCGACGGCCTTGTCATAGTCGGTGCGATGGGCGAGCAGGAATTCGCGGGCTTGGCGGAAAGTCGGCATGAGCGTTTGCACCCTTCGTTCGCCCGCTCATTCGCTGGCCAGTCATTCCTGGACTGGCGAGCCTTCGAGAGCGAGCGGCGTATCTTGCGCGGGCCGCTCGTCGCCGTCGAGCCGCAGGCAGCCGGCATTGAGGCCGCCGCCCGGAGACTTTTCGACGGGCGCAATGAACAGGGCGGTCACCTTGAAGCTGCCGACCACGAGGCGCGCCTCGCTCAACCAGCGCGCGGCGCGAATGGCGTTGCCGGTCCCATCGATGCGCAGCCAGCCGCACAGGGTGGGCCGCTCGCCGGAGGTGTCGATTCGCACGTAGGCGGTGTCGTCGCCCTTGAAGGCGCCGGCCCGGCTGTTGACCCGCCATTCGAATGGCACGGCGCGATAGAGCTTCGCATCCTCGGCCGAGACATCGATCGTGCCGACATAGTCGCTCTTCGCCAGCGACGGGTCGCGGATCCAGCCCATGTGGGCGGCGAACCCGAACGCCACCAGCGCCAGCCCCATCAGCAGGATCACCCAGCGCGGAATGCCGGTCATATCTTTTCCTCCCCAATGAAGTTGGGGAGGTGTCGCCGTCTAACGGCGACCTGCCATCGCCGAAGCGAAGCCGCGTCGGCTACGCGCAGGCTGGCGGAGGGGTCAAGGTCTTCCGGACCGCGGGCGTCACGCCCGCTCATTATCATGACCATGAGCGGGCGAGACGCCCGCGGTCCAAGGGACCATGACCCCTCCGCCCCGTACGACGGGGCGCTTCCCCCGCGCAGACGCTGGGGAGGAGAAAGCGCGAGCGGGGATGGGGGTCCTTCGACAAGCTCGGGACTGGCGCTCGCGGTCCGCAAGAGCTTGACCATGTCACGCCAGGATCGTCGTCAGGCCGCCGTCGACCACCAGCGTATGGCCGGTCATGTAGGAACCGGCGTCGGAGGCGAGCAGCAGCAAGGGGCCGCGCAGATCTTCCGGCTTACCCCATCGATGGGCGGCGGTGCGCTGCTCGAGCATGGCGTTGAAGGCGGCGTCCTGCTGCAGCGGCACATTGAGCTCGGTGCGGATGTAGCCCGGCGCGATGGCGTTGGCGGTGACGTGCGGGCCGAACTCGGCGGCAAGGTTCTTGGTCAGGCCGACCAGCCCGTGCTTGGCCGAGACATAGCCCGCCACCGAGGCGCGGCCGAGGATCGCCATCACCGAGGAGATGTTGACGATGCGGCCGTACTTGCGCGCCAGCATGTGGCGGCCGACCTCGCGCGCCATGACGAACTGGCCGATCAGGTCGGTCTCGATCGCTTTGCGGAAAGTATCGGTCGGCGTGTCGACGATCGCTTCGCGATAGATGATGCCGGCATTGTTGACCAGCACGTCGATGCGGCGATGGCGGCGCACGATGGATTCGACTTGCTCGCGTACCTCGGCCTCGTCGGTGATGTCGATCGGCACGACATGCGCCTTGCCGCCCTTGCGGGCGATCGCCCGCGCCGTCGCCTCCAGCTCCTTCACCGTGCGTCCGGCGCACAGCACCGTCGCGCCGGCGGCAGCGAGGGTGAGCGCCATGTCGCGACCCAGCCCGCGCGAGGCGCCGGTCAGCAGCACCACGCGGTTCTTCATCGAAAACAGATCGGTCATGTCCCGTTCGCTTTGCCTCCCGGGACGATCCTAGCCTATGAGAGGGGCGACGGAACCCTGGGGGAGCAGCATGGCGAAATCTGGCAAGGTGGCGATCGTGACCGGCTCGGCCACCGGATTGGGCGCGACCTGCGCCATCGATCTGGCCGAGAAGGGCTGGAACATTGCGATCAACTACACCAAGAGCAAGAAGGAGGCCGACGAAACCTACGCGGCGGTGACCGCCAAGGGCGTCGAGGCGATCCTGGTGCAGGCCAACATGGGCGAGGATGCCGACTGCCGCCGGCTGGCCGCCGAGACGATGAAGAAATGGGGCCGCATCGACGGCCTGATCAACAATGCCGGCACGACCAAGTTCCAGGCCCAGGGCGATCTCGACGGCGTGACGCCCGAGGATTTCGACACCATTTTCCGGGTCAACGTCACCGGTCCGTACATGATGAGCCGCGCCGTCTATCCGGCGATGAAGAAGCAGTGGGAGGACAAGCAGGAGCGCGGCTCGATCGTGCACGTCTCGTCGATCGCCGGCGTCATGGGCGTCGGCAGCTCGATCCCCTACGGCTGCTCCAAGGGCGCGCTGAACACGCTGACGCTGGCGCTGGCGCGCCAGTTGGCGCCAGCGGTGCGCGTCAACACGATCTGCCCCGGCTTCATCCAGACGCGCTGGCTTCCGAGCGTCCTCGGCGTCGAGAACTACAACAAGCTCAAGGAGTCGCAGGAGCAGAGCGCGCCGCTGCGCCAGGCCGGCACAGCCGAGCAGATGGCCGAGGCGGCGCTGTTCTTCCTGACCAGCGCTTCCAACATCACCGGCGAGTTCCTGATCGTCGACGCCGGCACCCATCTCGGCATGCTGCCGATGAAGCCGCGCTGATGATCATTCTCCTCCCCAGCTCTGCCGGGGAGGTGTCCGCGTCATCGCGGACGGAGGGGTCAAAAGTCACGTCGATGGCCCATGACCCCTCCGTCGGCGCAAGAGCCGACACCTCCCCAGCGAAGCTGTCAGCGAAGCTGGGGAGGAGAATGAAGAGTTCGCCGCGATCCCCTCAGTCCGCCGCCTCGTCGGCAGGCTGCGCAGTCGCGCGGCCAAAGGCCTCGGCGGCGTTCTTGACGTGGCGGGAAGCGAGCAGCGCGGCCAGCTCCTCGTCGCCGTCGATCAC
>NZ_JBFWZI010000055.1:0-38895 GCF_050185545.1 Reyranella sp.
TCAAGGGTCAGAAGTACACCCTGCTGTCGCGTCGCGAGAACCTGAGCCTGGAGGGTCGGCGCTCTCTCAAGCTGCTGCTGGCTGCCAACAGGCGGCTCAACACTGCCTACCTCCTGAAAGAGAGCTTCGGCCAGCTGTGGAGTTACGAGCGTGAGGGCTGGGCACGCCGCTTTTTCGACAACTGGCGCGACAGCCTCAAATGGCAACGCCTCAAACCCTACGAACGCTTCGCAGACATGATCGAGCGACACTGGGACGGCATCGCTGCCTACTGCAAGCTCGAGAACAAGGTCTCGCTCGGCTTCGTCGAGGGGCTCAACAACAAGATCCGCGTCTTCCAGCGCCGCGCCTACGGCCTGCGCGACGAAGAATACCTCCGTCTCAAGGTCCTCACCTGCATGCTCGACCCTCTATGATGCCCTGCATTCACCCACTCGAATCCGCGAAGAGCCAATATTGGGGCAGGGAGGTAACGGTGACAGACACGGCCACCGCGCAAGCGATGCAGATGCTGCACCGGCTGCTGGAGCAGGGGCAGTCCGCCGAGGCGGCTGCCCTGATCGACCAATGTTCAGGCCAATTCGCTGCAGAGGCGCGCGCCCTGCTGCCGTTGCTCAACGGACTCGATCGGCAGCGCAAGGACGAGGCGCTGCTGGAGGTCGTCGCCAAGCTGCAGGGGCACGACATCCTGATGCTCGAATGCCTGATCTTCGAGCTCCGCGTGCGGTTTCGCAACGGCGCGCATGGGCAGGCGTTGCGCCTGGTCGACAGGGTCCTGGGATTGGCCGGAGACAACATCGAAGCGCTGCGTACGGGCGGCCGGATCGGAAATCTCACGCGTGACGACGGCCTCGCCCTGCAGTGCTGGGAACGCCTCGCCGCTGCAGCGCCAAGCGATCCGGGCTGCCTTGCAGGTGGCGCGCAGTCAGCATCGACAGGGACAACACGCGCAGGCTCTTGGCCGCGCCCGGCAGGCGGCGGAATTGCGACCCGGCACGGTCGAGCCCCTGCAGATCGCGGTGAACGCGGGGTTGGAAGTCGGCTGGCCCGAGGCCTGCGATCCCCTGCTGGCGCGCCTGTTCACGGTCGATCGCGGGCGTGCCATGACGGCCCTGTCGCGGCTCGTCGAGGAGCTCGAGTGCGAACAGGCGGCTCGACTGCTTTGCCTTCTTCAAAACGAGTTCGCCAACGATCCGGCATTGGGCGACATCGCGACCAAGGCTTATGCGGGGTGGCAGGCCACCGGGCTGGAACAAGAGCTCGCGTCGTGGGACCTCGACGCCGCAGCCTGTTATCGCGCAGCGCGGACGCTGCGCCCGCACGATGCCGACGCGCAACGCGCCCTGGCGCGATTGAGCGCCCCCAGCCTGCAGGCGATGCGCGATGCGTTCGACAGGCGCGACTTTCCCGACGCGGTCGAGCATGGCGTCATGGCAACGCGCATCGACCCTGACTGCCTCGAAGCCTGGCAGGTCGTCGGGCGCGCCCAGTTCGCGCGCGGAAACAGTACCGAAGCCTCCGACGCCTTTCGCCAATGCACGGCTCTCGATCCCGAGGATGCGCGCGGCTGGCTGATGTACGGGCTGGCATTGAACCAGGCGGGCGAAAGACGTCCGGCCCTGCTGGCCTTTCGCAAGGCGTGCGGGCTGTCCGATGTGGAGGTGAGGAAGGAAGCCGAGATATCGATCGCGGCCCTCCATCCGCTGCTGGTGCGCGACGCACAACAGGCCGCCATCGACGGCGACCTCGAGCTGGCCTGGGAGGCGGCCGATGCCGCCCTCGCGGCCCGTCCGGACGACGTCGCCATGGCGCAGCTCAAGCAGAGCCTGTTGCGCCAGAACAAGCAGGCGATCCGCGATGCCTGGAACAAAGGCTCCGACTCGGTTGCGACCCTGTGCCGGCACTATCTCGATAAGGCTCCTGGCGATTCCTATGTGTCGACGGTACTTGCCCGCACGTTGATGCGGGCTCGTGCCTATGCCGAAGCCCTGCCGCTTTGGGAAAGCCTCAGCCGGCAGGCCCCGGGCGACAGCCACAATCATCTGCAGGTGGCGCGCTGCTGCCGCTCGCTCAGGATCAGGGAGAAGGGTCTCGTCGCCACCGAGACGGCGTTGCGGCTGGATCCCGGACTTCAGGAGGCCGTCGAGGTGCCGACTTCCTGAAAGCGCTGCCGCCTTCGGCATCGTCAGGGAAGGGCGTGCGGAGCTGAGCCAGCCCCAGGCGAGCGGAGTGGACCTCTCGATCCCTCCCACAACAGAGTCACAAGCGCTCTGGGTGAGATCTATCCGGACACGGCGAAATCACCCGGTTCCAGCCGCACCACGATCTCCTCGCGGCGCGCCCGTTCCGCTGCCAGGGCGAAGATCAGCCCGCGAATTGCCTCCTGCGCATCGACGACGGGAGCCGGCGCACGGCCGGCACAGGCGTTGAGGAACTCGATCATGGTGATGCGATCGCCGCCGCCATGCCCACCTCGACCGCGCCCCTTGATCGCCCAGACCAGCGGCTCGCGCTCCGGATCCGTGAAGGCGATGGTGAAACGTCCAACTTCGAAGACACCATCGAGACGGGCGTCGTCGCCGATCAAGGCGATGCGCCGCTCGCCGCGTCGCGGTCCCTGCATGGCCAGATAGAAGGTGCCGCGCACGCCGTTGTCGAGAACGAACGAGACGACCTGATTGTCGACGATGTCCTTGTCGGTTCGAAACACGCAAAGATCGAGGCCGTAGGCGCTGGGATCCGCCGCTTCGGCCGGCGTGCGGCGCTCATGAAGGCCGGTGTCGACGTAAGGGCAGATCGGGCGCCTGTCGCATTGCGAGCAGAACGGGGCAGGCGGCGGACCGACAAAGACGTCGAGGCCCCCGAAGCTGCTGACCGTGCTCGGCCGCGTCTCCAGCAGCCAGCAGATGATGTCGAGATCGTGCGAGGCCTTGTGGACCATCAACCCGCCGGACTGGCTGCTCTGGGCATGCCAGCGGCGCATGAAGCTGGCGCCATGGCGCACATCGAGCTGCTCGCTGAGGCTGGCAATCCGCACCGGCCCGAGAACGCCGGCACGGACCGCAGCGCGTATCGCCTCGTAGAACGGGGCCTGGCGCAGCACGTAGCCGAGCTGAAGAATGCGTCCGCTCTCCTGCCAGGCCGCCAGGATCGCCCGTGCATCGGCAGCGTTCGTTGCCAGGGGCTTTTCTAGGAACACGTGCTTTCCAGCGCGAAACGCCGGTTCGGCGATGCTGCGGTGGAGGTGGTCGGGGACCGTCACGAAGACGATGTCGATGCCGCTGTCGGCAAGCGGTTCCGACACATCCGTCGTGCCGCGCACGTGATTGCCGAAGAGCTTGACCGACTCGGCAATGCGCTCTTCCGACCGGTCGACGACCCAGGCGATCTGGACTCCGGCGAAGCTCTGGGCCAGCGCGGCGAGGGCGAGCCCGCGATTGCCAAGTCCAATGACGGCGCAGCGCAGCGGGCGTTCGGGCTTCCGCCACGGCGCCCGTTCACTCGCCGACACGTCCTCGAACAACCTTTCGACGTCTCGTGCCGATGCCAAGGCGACGGCGTAAGCGTGGCCGTTGACATTCGGGTCACTGTTGTCAGCGCTGGAGAAGTAGACGACGCCCTGCCAGAACGAATAACGCCCGCGGCCCAACCTCTCGATCGTCTCGTGCAGACAATGAGGCGGCCCCAGCGGGCGACCATTCTCGAACAGCCGGAGCTGCGAGCGATACGGCTCCTGGTTCGTGTCGGTCAGCCCATGGAGCTCGGTCGGCAGGTCGGCGATCCAGCCCATGGCACCGGCGCGTCGAAACGGCGGTGCCAGGGACCAAGTCTTGCCGGCCCCGGCCTCCCGGTTCGTGCTCATCAGGGCCTATCCGGCGCGTCATGGCCGGCCATCCGACCTCGCCACGGCAGCTTCAACCACGAGGCGAACCGCGGGCGCGCCTTTCGGGCATCGTTGCGCAACAGGACGAAGGCACTGTCCGTAGCCGATATGATATCGCCTGCCCGGGTCAAGCCCTGCGCTTCCAGCTCCCCCAGAAGCTCGAGCTGGGCCACCGATGCCTCGCGCACGAGGCAAAAGCGGCGGAGGTCGAGCAGCACGTACGGATAGCGCCGCAAGCCGTCGATGATCGCCTGCCGCTGCTCGGCTGACTGGGTGGTCACGAAGTCGGTCAGAATCGCCAGCGCGTCGGCCGCATCGTGTCGTGCCGCCGTGGCCGGGAAGCGCCCGAAGACCAGCCGGCAGGCAGGCTTGCCCACCTCCGCCTTGGCGGAAAGAGCCTGCCAGACGGCCAGCGCCGTCTCGTGACGACGGCGGTCGCACTCGATGCCGACGGCAGGAAATCCGTTGAGAGCCAGCAGGAACGGCAGGGTGCCGATGCCCGAGCCGATCTCGTGATAGGCGGCGAGGCGCGGCGCCTGCTGGCGCACGATCTCGAGCGCCGTCAGCTCGTGCGGAGGAAGCGAGAAGCCCCTCTGCAACATCGCGCTGTAGTGCTCGTAGGCGCCTGAGCCACGAACGCCGAGCGCATCGATGCGCTGCTGGAGGACCGCGGCCGTGGTGTCGCGGACCAGCGCCAGCGCCCGATCCGGCGCGAGATCGACCGGCTCGGGAGTGGCCGCCTCGAGAGTGGCCGCCTCGAGACTGGCCGGCGCGACGGCAGACGGCGCGGGCGACGGCGCCACGGGCGCTCGCGTTCGGAGCAGTCCCGCACGCTTCAAGCGTGGCGGTTTCAGATAGGTCGCCACGAGATCGATCTCGGGTTTGGCCTCGGCGGTCACCAGCAGGTCATAGACCTCGGGCGCGGTGAGGAACTGGATCTCGAGGCCGGCCTCGGCTGCCGCCTCGAAGATCACCGAGAGCAGGGCCTGCGCCGATGGATGCTGATGCGGCAGGACGGCGGTGCGCGCGTGCTCGAAATAGTAAGAGTGCATCGAATGCGCGTGGGTCTTGATGAAAAGCCGCCGACCGGCGATGTAGGCATTGTCGATCAGTTCCCGTGCCGCCTTGCCGGTGTCGTCGATCTGGCGCCGGCTGCTCGCTGACAGGTAATCGAGAGAGCATTGCAGGTTGCTCGCGGGTGACGACCAGACGAAGAATTTGCTGGCTGCCGCGGCGGCATTGCCGAAGGCGATCTCCGGCTCGGCTTCAGGACGGTCGTAGCCTTTCGGCGCGTCGAACGGGCGGCAGAGATACGGAACCGCGATCCGCGGATTCGTATGCTGCCGGCCGGCCGGGAAGGTGAAGTCGCCGCGGCAACCGTTGCGCAGTAGGAGGTCGATTTCGTCGGTGATGGTGCACGACGTATCGTCCGAGGCGTTGAGTGCCCAATGGCCATGAATGAAGAACCAGCGCTCCGTGCTGCGCCCCGTCTCGCGCGCCATGATCGCGCGATTGAGGCCGATTGCCAGCTCCAGGCGCTGCCGGTCGAGCGCGCGACCCAGCGGGCCGGCGAACCAGGCGACTGCATCCGGATCTGCATGTGCCGTGGTGGCGGTATAGTACTCGTGATGGATATGCAGCTGGATGTCGTGCGCCGACGCGGTCGCGACCTCGCGCATGGCTTCCTTGCCGAAGCGCTCCTCGTGCTCGGTCCGCTCCAGGAAGCCGACCAGATCGCGCGGATCGGCGCGCACGAGGTCGTCGCCCGTGCGCAGCGCGTAATTGAGGTGCGGCTTGTAGAACAGCGTGAGACGGCGGGCGAAGTCGATCTTCTCGGTGACGCGACAGAAATCGCCGATCGCATCGACGATCTCCTGGCCGACCGCCGGGGCATCGCCGACCGATCGCCAAGGCTCGAAGTGGTCGGTGTGGAAATAGACCAGGCTCGCGACATCCATGCTGCGCAGACGGGCGGCGAGATCCTTGACGAGGGGGGCGTGGCGACTCACGGAGCTGTCATCTCCAGGTAGCACGGCCGCAAGGTCCGCGCCCGTCAGCGCTTCTGCAGCGTAACGCGGAACTTGGTGTCGATGGTAAGGGCATGCAAACGCACGTCAAGCTGCGAGACGACCCAGTCCAGACCATGGCGATCGATGTAGATCGGCTCGCCGACACGGACCTGCAGCGAGCTTTCGGGACCGTAGTACTGTGCCGTGAAATGCAGGCGTCCGCCCTTGCGCAGCAGATGCGTCAGCTTCCTCAGGACCGTAAGCGGCTGCCGGACGTGCTCGAAGGCCTCGTAGAAGAGGATGAAGTCGATGCTGCCCGGCGCCATCGACGAATCGATCTCCTCGAGGTCGAGGTCGACCACGTGGGCCTCGATGTCCATCGCGCGCATGAACTCGACCGACGGGCGGGACAGCTCGAGTCCCACGAGCTTCAGCTCCGGATGACGTTCGCGCAGGAGGGCGAGGGCCTGGCCCGCGCCGCAGGCCGCATCGATCACCGTCATCGTGTCGGGAGGGAAATGTCGCTCGCACGCCTTGACGATGCTTGCGAACGGCGCGGTCCCTTTGGCCTTGAAGGCGGCGACCTTCGACTCGTCGCTGCGGTAGGACGACTGGTCGTCGTCCTTGGGATTGCGGAAGATCGAATGGCAGAAGCGGCAGATGTCGAACACGAAGATCTGCTGCGGCACCTTCAGCAGGGGCAAGTAGTCGAGGTAGAAGTCGTGGAACGGCGAACCCGGCGAGTTGAGCCAGGTCGGCGCTCCGAGGTGTGACTGGGGCAGCTGCCAGAGGCGCCCGATCTCCTCGCTGTCGCAGACCGGGCAGCGGTCGAGCGCGATGGTGCCGGCCACCGGAAACCTTTCGCGAAAGACGTCCAGCGGATCGAAAAGCTTTGGCGCGACCGTCACCGGAGCCGGCGGTCTCTTGCGTGACCAGAACAAGCTCCGCTCCTACATCAGGTGATCGCGCAGCGCGAAGACGATCAGCATGCCGACGAACCATGCCGCCGACGCCGCCAGCACCACCGATGCGATGGCCCGCGGCCGATTGGGATAGAGCGACGTCTGCGCCAACGTCGGCGCCGCGAACAGCGCCAGGTAGGACAGCTGGTTCTGGGCCGTCAGATAGGCCTGATTTCTGAGTGCAAGTGCCTCGGTATACTGCTTGTCGGCGTACTGGCGTTCGAGATCGAGGGACTGATATTCGGCCAATGTCTCGGGAGTCGACGATCTCGCCTTGGCCGCGCCGAGAGGGTCGTCCTTTCCGATCTGACCTTCGAGCACGGCAATCTGCGACGCGAGTGGGGGCAGCCGTGGAGAGTTCGGCGCCGATGCCTGGATCGAATCATGTTGCGTGCGCAGCAGGACGAGCTGCTTGCGCAGCTCGTCGGTGATGGCCGCCCCGGCCTGGGCGGTCCTGTCGGGGTCGACCAGGCCGCCACTTTCCTCGCGAAACACGAACAAGGCCTCGCGAGCCTTGGCCAGCTGCTCCTGGGCCCGCTTCACGTTCTCGTCGGCGGCGCGAACGAAGTCCTGCCGGGCCTCGGCGTTGAGCTTGCGAAACATCTCGCTCGACGAGTCGATCAGAGCCTGCGCCAGCCTGAATGACTCCCGGGGCGTGAAGGCCCGCACCGATACCGACACGTTGCCCGAGATCAGATCGAAATTGGCCCACACCATGCGGGTCCAATAGGCATTCAGGTCCTCCGCCATGAAGCCGGGCTTGAGCCTCGACCAGAAATCGACGTTGGGCTTGGCGAACATCGCGCGCAGATCGACCTCGCGCTCGACGTCGGCGATGGCCTGGGGACTGTTGATGTAGTCGGTGACGACGAAGGAGTCGGGCGACATCATTCCTGCGCCTCCCATCATCGTCGATACACCCGGCCGAGCGGCGGCGCTGGCTTGCGAGGGGCTGCGCACGGCAAACTGAAAGGTCGTGACGTACTGACTGGATGCCAGGAAACCATAGTAGGCAACGGCCAGAAGCGACGGGATGCCGATCACGAGCAGGGCCGAAAGACCGACCAGGCCGCCGAAGCGCTTGCGCCGGACCCGTCGAGGCATCGGCGGAAGGGCCATGCCTGCGTGCGGAGCCGGCGGCGCGGTCGTCTCTCGCACCGTCGGTTCGGACGTCGATCGCGCCTGGATCTCGCCGCGCCGGGCCGCCGGCAACTGCATCGGCCGCTCGGCGCGGTTGGCCACGGACTCGCCAGGCGCAGCCGCCCCGCTGTCGGCAACCGGTTTCGCCGCGTCTGCCGCGTGCCGCGATCGGCCTGGCGGCGGCCCGCACTCGAACAACTGGTAGTAGCCCGCGCCACCGAGATCGATGGTCTCGTCGCGCGGCGAAAGTCCATAGGAGGTCAGCTCCTCGATCAGCCGCTCCTGCTCGGCCTCCGAGTCGCGCTTGATGCAGAATCGCTGCAAGTCGACCAGGACGTAGCGATACCGGGCCAGGCAATGGCACAGCCGGACATAGTCCTGCGGCGACTGCGACGAAACGAAATCGGTCAGGATGGCCATCGAGTCCGAGACGTCGAGATCGGCGATGGCGTCGGGGAAAGCCGCGCCGATCAGCCGGCAGTTGCTCTCGATGCTCGGCAGGTGCTCGGATAGCTCGCGCAGGATCGCCGTTGCCGTGAGATGCCGTCGCTCATCGCGCTCGATGCCGACCGAGGCGAACCCGTCGTGCGCCAGCATCAACGGCAATGTCCCGAGCCCCGAGCCGATCTCGTGATAGGACCGCATCTGCGGGAAGCGCAGTCTCACCAAGTCGAGGATGGCGGCCTCGCCCGGCGGGATGGGAAAGCCGTTCGACAGTTGCAGCTGGTAGTGCTCGTAGGCGCCCGAGCGCGCGACGCCGAGCAGGCGAATCCGCTCGCCCAGCACCTTGACCGTCGCATCACGGATCACCTCTGGCGCCCGCGACTCCTCGAGCACGGACCTCGCCTGGTCGGCGGCCTGCGTGCGGTCAGGGTCCGGCATCAATCCGGAATCCGATGCTTGTGCACGATCGTTGCGTCTTGGCTCCGGCATCTGCGAAAGCCTTCAATGGGTGTTGAGGGGCTCGTTCACGATCTCGTTGTAAGACGTCACTGCTTCCCTGATGTCGTCGTAATAGGTCAGCTTGCCGTCGTGCAACGTGGCGCCGGCTTCGCAATAGGTCAGCATGGTCCCCGGATCATGCGACACCAGGATGATCCGGCTGTGTCTGAGACGATTGCTGAAGGTCTGCTGGCAGCGCGCGGCGAACCGGGCGTCGCCGGCGCCAAATCCCTCGTCGATGAGATAGACGTCGAACCTGAGCGCCATGCTGGCACCGAATCCCAGCCTGGCATGCATGCCGCTGGAATAGGTCCTGACGGGCTCGTCGAAATAGTCGCCCAGCTCGGCGAAGCTTTCCACGAAGGTGACGACCTCGTCGACGTCGTAGCCATAGACACGGGCGAGAAAGGCGGCATTCTCCCGGCCGCTCATGTTGCCGGCGAAGCAGCCCGTGTAGCCCAGCGGAAACGACACGGTCACGGTGCGATGGATCCGGCCGCGTTCCGGCAATTCGCTGCCGCCGATCAGACGCAGGAGAGTGGACTTGCCGGCGCCATTCAGGCCTAGAATGCCGATGCTCTTTCTGGTGTCGAGCACGATGTTGATCGTGTCGAGCACCACTTTCCGCCCGTGTCGGGTCCGGTAGCTCATGAACACGTCCTCGAGCACGATCATGTCGGCTCCAGCACTTTGCGTCGAGCCACCCGCATGAGTGCCAGCCCGATCGTCAGCGCCACGGCGGTCACGCCGATGACGTAGGCTGGGTCGAGATAGACCGCCTTGAAGTCGCGATAGAAGCCGGTCCTGAACCACAACAGGATATGCATGATTGGATTGTAGAGAAGGTAGTCGCGATACGGCTGTGGCACCTGCTCGGGCAAGAACCAGATCCCGGAGAAGAACCACAGGGGAAAGTTGAACAAACTGTAGATGGTCATCCAGTTATGAAAGAAGCTCACGAGGACGATGTTGATGACACCGACGGCAAGGCCGAAGCAGACGGCGACCGCGCAAGCCTCGGCGACGGCCAGCGGATCGCGCGGTATGGCCTCGCTGACCCCTCCCAGATAGAGGGCGAGAAACATGAGGGAGCCGACGAACAGGTAGGTCGTGGCTTCGAGCACGACGCGCGCGGCGATCACGTCGGGCAGCTTGACGGGTGGCAAGGTGAGCAGGGATCTGTTCCCGCCGACCGCGCCGCTCACGTAGATCGCCATCTTGCTAAACAGGAAGTAGGGCACGATACCCGTCAACAGAAACAAGGCGGTGTTGTGGCCGATCGGCGCGTGCCTCTTGAGGAGGTAGCTAAAGACCAGCATGTAGGCGATGAGATGAAGCCCGGGCTCGATCAGCGCCCACAGATAGCCCAGCCGCGACTCGCCGCCACGCGCTCTCATCTCGCGGCGCACCAGGGCCGACACGACCCGGAGGTGCGTCTGCAGCCCGGCGTCCCAGGATTGCCATGACGGCCGCATGTCGACGACCGTCATCGTTCGCACCCGGCCATCATCGCCTCATGCCCCAGGGCACCCGCACAATGCAAAGTGCCATCGTCCGGAGCGGAGCTGCCCGAAGGGCCTGCCCTGAGCGCGGCTTCGGTCGGGATGACGGCATTCTTGCCATGAGCGAATGCCCTGCCTCAGCCCCGGCGTCCGGCGTACTGGAGGCCGGCGCGCTCGATCATCGTCGACAGCCGCGGGTGGACCATGGAGGGAAGATCCTCCCAGCCTGCCGCGGCGTAGACCTGCAGCGTGTTGGACAGCATGCGCGGGATCGGAAACGCATCGTTTGCCCATCTTTCCGCGGACAGGCCCATCTGCTTCAGGCAGCCAGGCTGCGCGAGCAGGCTCGCGATCAGGTCGGCGATGTCGCGAGGCACCGGATCCGGCGCCGTGACCAGCCCGGTGATGCCCGGCTTCAGCGCCTCCGGCGCGCCGCCGGCTGGGCTGGTGATGACGGGCACTCCGGCAAGCTGCGCCTCGATCAACGCATTGGGCAGACCCTCGTGCTGGGAGAGCAGCATCAGCACGTCCATCTTCGACAGCCAGTAGCCGACGCAGCTCGACCTTCCGGCGAACAGGCAACGTCCGGCTATCCCGAGCGCCTCGGCGCGCCGTTCGGCCTTCGCCCGGAAGGGGCCGTCACCGACGACGATGCAGCGCGCCGTCGGAATCCTGTCGAGGACGCTCGCGGCGGCGTCGATCCACAGGAGCGGCCGCTTGACCTCGTCGAGTCGCATGACCGCGCCGAGGGTCAGGGCGCTGGGCCCGGTCCGTTCGTCGAAGGCACGGAACTCCGCTTCCGCCGCGGGGTCCGCGACAGACGGCGCGCGCGCCACGCCGTTCGGGATCACCACGATGCTCCCGGGGTCGATGTCGAGCCACTGGGCGTAGCGATTGGCCGCATAGCGCGAGTTGACCGAAAGCTTCACGCCGGGGGCGCTGAGCAGCGACCGGTAGATGACGTCGTACTCGATCAGATAGTTCTCGCGCCGGTCGGGTGGCGGGGTGGATCGCCCGCTGAGCACGATGCGGGGAACACCGGCCAGGAGCGCAGCAAGGCCGGCGGCATAGACCAGCCCATCCTGCCAGATATGCACGACCTCCGGCTTCATGGACCGCAGCTGGTCCGTCAGCTTGATCACCGCCTCGGCCGTCGACCAGGGCAGAAAACCCAGGGCGCTGAGCGCGGGCCGGACCGCGGACGTCGCGAGGTCGCCGGCGAAGTCGGGCAGCTCCCGGTAGGATCGCACCGGAACGCCGGCCTGCTGAAGGTCGGCCAGGAAGAAGGCGCCGTCCTTGCGATCACGGAGCGATCGCGCCATGACGTTGACCGGATCGAGGCCGATGCCGTCGCGCAGGCGTCGCTGTCCCAGGGTCATCTCCCGGAGACCGATCGCCGTCGTCACGAACTGCCGCTCCGCACCGCCCGATCCGAGCGAGCCGGTCAGCAGCAGCAACGAGCCGGTGTCGCGCGGCTCCGCCGGCGCACGCGCACGGCGGGCTTCGAGCACCCGCTCGAACAGCGCCCCGAGAACCTTGACCGACGCGATGGTGTTGCCGTCGAGCGGACGACGGTCGCTGTGTTCCCAGTCGCCGATCACGGCTTCCAACCGTCGGCGCTCGCGAAGGATCGGCGGTCCCAGCCCCGCCCCTGCCGCCAGCCGCCGGAGAAACGTCCCGGCGGAACGGTGAATCCCCACCTCCTCCTCGAGCCAGACCGTCGCCACAAGCCACGAGTCGTTGCGCTTCTCGAAGGTGCGCGCCAGCCGATCGAAGGCGGCCCGCCGCTTCGCCGTCTCGCCGGCGGTGTCGCAGGCCTCGGCGTAGGCGAGCAGCTGGTCGAGCTGCCTCGGCATGCGGGGAAACCGCGCCCCGAGGGTCGTCCGGGCGAGGCTCGTTCCGCCATGGCGCCGGGCGACCGCCATCAGGTTGTGAAAGGCGTCCATCGACTCCGGAAACCGAATGCAGGTTCCCAGCCATGCGCCGAAGGCCCGCCCGTCGTTCATTTCCTGCAGCAGTCTCGCGACGAGCTTCTGAAACTCCTCCACAGCAGGATAGTCGCGAACGATCGCCTCCAGCTCGTGAACGATCGTCTCCAGCTCGGCGACCGCCGCGCGGCGGCCGATCATCGCCCGGGACCGGTCACGCAGGGCTCGTGCGCCCTCTCGGACCTCCTTGACAGGCCGCCGTCCGAAATTCCCGGCGGCGATTCCACCCGTCACGACCTCACGCAGCGGATCGGCCGTCGCGGTGAGCTGGAACAGGTCCCCCATCTTCACCTTGGACCAGGGTCGGCCCGCCAGGAGCGCACCAACATGAGGGAGTTGGAGAATGCTCATCCGCGTCTCCTCCCTTCAGATTCGGTAGTACTCGCGATACCAGCGCACGAACTCCCGGACACCGATCGCCACCGGCGTCTCGGGCTGGTATCCGATCAGCGCCTTGAGGAAATCGGTCGACGCCTCGGTGCGGACGACGTCTCCGGCCTGCATGCCCATGTAATTGCGCTCGGCCTTCCTGCCGAGCGTCTGCTCGATCTCCTCGATGAACCGCAGAAGGCTCACGGGATGGCCGCCGCCGATATTCACGATCCGGTAGGGCGCCACCGGGCTCGACGAATCGGAGTCGACGACGGCGCCGTCGCCCGCACGGGTCGGTATCCGCTCGCACAGCCGGACAATGGACTCCACCAGATCGTCGATATAGGTGAAGTCGCGCTCCATCTGGCCATGGTTGTAGATGTCGATCGGCCGTCCAGCCAGGATGTTCTGAACGAACTTGAACAGGGCCATGTCCGGACGGCCCCACGGCCCGTAGGCGCTGAAGAACCGGAAGGTCGTGATCGGCATGTCCCAGAGGTGCGCGTAGCAATGGGCGATCGCCTCGACCGATTTCTTCGTCGCAGCGTAAAAGGTCAGGGGATGGTCGGTCTTGTGGCTCTCCGCGAGCGGAAAATCGGTGCTCGCGCCATAGACCGAGCTGGTGGACGCGATCAGCAGATGACGGGGTCGCAGCTCGCGACACATCTCGAGAACGTTGAAGCTGCCGACGAGATTGGAATCGACGTAGGCTCGCGGATTCTCGAGGCTGTAGTGCACGCCGGCCTGGGCAGCGAGATGAAATACCAGCTCGGGCCGGGACTGCTCGGTGACGGCGCGGAGCTTGTCGGCATCCTCGAGCATGCAGCAATGGCCGCGAAAGCCGCGGGATTGCTTGAGCAGGGCGTGCCGGTCCTCCTTGAGCTTGACGTCGTAGTAGGGGGTCATGCCATCGACGCCGATCACCTCATGGCCCTGCTGAAGCAGTCGCGTGGCCAGATGAAAGCCGACAAAACCGGCGGTTCCTGTGATCAAGCAGCGCATTCCCCAGAACCTGTTCCTCGACCAAATCTCGCTTCCGAGTATTGAAGCCGATTACGTACACGGCCGCCGCCTCCTGATCCGTCACGCCTTGATCACGTGCTCCTTCGCGAGGCCGTGGCGGGCACAGACATTTCGCGTGTCGATGACCAGACGCGAGCACTCGACCAGTCGCCGGTAGTCGACGGCGTCGTGATCGGTGCAGATGATCGCTGCATCGAAGCCGCCGATGGCGTCCTCGGTGAGCGGGGTCGATTGCTTGCCGGCAAAGGCCGCATACTCGCGGCTTGGCGGGATCGTTGCCACCAGCGGGTCGTGGAACGAGACTTCCGCGCCGCGCCTCTCCAGCAGCTCCATGATCCGGAAGGCCGGGCTCTCGCGTGTATCCTCGACGTTCTTCTTGTAGGCGATCCCGAGCACCAGGATATGCGCCCCCTTCGAGGCGCGACCGGCACGCTGGTTCAGGGCCTCGATCGTGCGATCGACCACCCGGTGCGGCATGGCGGTGTTGATCTCGCCTGCCAGCTCGATGAAGCGGGTGGCGATGCCGAACTCGCGCGCCTTCCAGGTGAGGTAGAAGGGATCGATCGGGATGCAATGTCCGCCCAGGCCGGGACCCGGATAGAATGGCATGTAGCCGAAGGGCTTGGTCTTGGCGGCCTCGATGACCTCCCAGATGTCGATGCCCATGGCCTCGAACACCGTCTTGAGCTCGTTGACGAGGGCGATGTTGACGGCACGGAAAATGTTCTCGGTGAGCTTGACCGCCTCGGCCGCTTCCAGTGAGGAAACGGGGACGGTATTAGTCACCGCCTGATCGTACAGCGCGCAGGCGAGCCGCAACGCCTCGGGCCCGTCGCCACCGACCACCTTCGGGATGGCGGCCGTCGAGAACCTGGCGTTGCCGGGGTCCTCGCGCTCGGGCGAATAGGCAAGAAAGAAGTCATGGTTCGAGCGCAGCCCGCCGCGTTCGAGGATTGGCCGCAGGATGTCTCGGGAAGTGCCCGGATAGGTAGTCGATTCGAGCACGACGAGCTGGCCTCGCCGCAAGTGGCGCGCAATCGTCTCCGTCGTGCGTACCACGAAGGTCAGGTCCGGCTCGCGCTGGGGAGTCAACGGCGTCGGGACGCACAGGATGATCGCGTCTGCCTCCGCAATGCGGGAAAAGTCGCCGGTGGCGCAAAGCCGGCCGGCGTGTCTCAGGTCCGCAATCTCCTCGTTGCCGATATAACTGATATATGAGCTGCCGGCATTGATCTGATCTATCTTCGCTGCATCGATATCGAATCCGAGGACGGAAAATCCTCTCTTCGCGAGGGTGCAGGCGAGCGGCAGCCCGACATAGCCGAGGCCGACCACACCGATGACTGCCTTGCGAGCCTGCAAGCGCTCGATTATCGACGAGACGGATCGAGTCGATTCCTGATCGGCACGGTCGAATGTGAAGCCGCTTCGCCCATCGTCCACTGGCCACCTTCCTCGATCATCGTGTCTTGACCACGGTTTCTCGTTCAGGTTGCGAGACTATCGCTGTCGTTGGCGTATCGACCATGGCTGACGATGATATTCCGCTCCGGAAGCACCGCCCTGGTTCGCGAGTCGTCTAGCATGGTGCATTCGTGAATTGAAGCAGCCGATGATGCCTCTTCTTGCATACCCGACGGATGGTTATTGATGCCTCGCGCGTGTCGTCGAGATGCTCGAGAAGCAGCATCGCATGCGCAATTAGTTCTCGTCTTTCCAATCCAGCAAACAACGCGTCACTCACCGGCCACTCGGGAAGTTGCCGCCCAATGTGCGCGGAATAGCGACCGTGGCCGTCGCACCCGAAAGGATCTGGAAGAAGCGCGCGGCCTCCGCCATCGGTGCCGTCGACACGAAGACGATGTCATTGGGCCTCACCGGGAACTGGCTCATCGCGAAGAACGATTTGCCGTCCTTCAGATCGAGCTGATAGACGATCGGCACCGTATCGCGGTCCTCCTCGAGCAGTGGAACCCCGTAGCGTCTGGCGAGCTCGACGGGCTCGCGTCGAAACAGGTAGACGCCTTTTGCATCCGAACGCTGGGCATCGAGCCCCATGGCTTGACCAAGTCCGTCCGACAAGGTGAGCCGCGATTTGCGGAAGATCTGCTCTCCCGGCAGCGCAACCGCCCCCAACGCGATGAACTTCTTCAGCTTCTGGGTCAGAAGCAGGGAATCACCCGCCGCCACCGGGACGTTGAATATCTCCGGCTGATCTATCACCTCCTCCAACATGATCGACATCGTCGAGCGGCCTCGCGTGAGCCGGACCGCCGATTCGTACGGCGCGAACTTGGCGCCGCCGGCCATCGCGATCATGTCGAGCACGCGCAGGTTGCCGCGCGTCACCGGGTAGGGTCCCGGCTTGATAACGTCTCCCTGGACGGATGCCGAACTGCTGGCGTTGTCGGCAATCATGACGGTCGCCTGAGGCTGGATGGCCTGGCCCTCCAGGCGGGAGACGATGGTCGACTCGATCTGCGACAGCCGGCGTCCGGCGACGGCAAATCTTCCCGCATACGGCAGCGATATCGTGCCATCGACATCGACCCGAACGGTGATGCTCTCCCCCTTTTGGTCCCGTCCGAACAGGCCCTCGCCGGGTTCCCAGATCGTCACGTGCAAGACGTCGCCAACCCCCACTTGTCCGAAGTCACCACCCTTCTGGAACGCGTCCGGCACGGTAGACGCAACCGGGTGGTAGAATTGCTCGCAGTCACGCGTGATTCTCGCATCTATGCTGACCAGGGCGAAGCGCATCACCGCCGTGGGATCGGCCTTTTTGCTGAAGGATGAGGACGCCAGCATGGCATTCGTGCTGGGCCCGTCGCTCGGCAGCAGGTCGCAGCCGGCTCCGATCGCGCCCACCCCCAGTGCGACCGTAATGCGGCCGACGAGCTGCCCTGCAGCAAGACTGATCAGCTTCATGGCGAACCGCACCTGCGAGAAGGAACAGGGTCGAGGATCGTTGCCCTGACGCACGACGACCCGGGCTTTCGCCACTCGGACGCCTGCCGAATCAATCCCGCGCGCGAGCCGTCGCGTCGATGCAATCTCGCAGGGGGCCGCCTCCATCGCCCCGCCGCTCAAGGAGTGCACGGCATGGCCGCTCGGTGAGCCGGTAACCGGCGCTGCGCGGCCGAGCGGGCGTCTTCGATCGAGACGCTGTGATGCAACTGTCGTGCCACTCGATGTATCTCCCACGCTCGCAGCAACTCGGCGAGGGATGTGTAGTGTCGCGCCAACCTGCGCTCTTTACCGTACGTGCCGTCCGGACCATTCGGCTGCTTCATACGCCATATCTCCAGAGCAGGTGGATAGTCTTCGACTTCACGGCGCCACTCGGCGACTTGCTCAGAAACTTTGTAGTGTAATCCTCATTGACCAGATCGCCAACGACTTGCTGAAGGTCGTTTCGTTCCGGCGCTCCCAGTTGCAATTGCGCGACGAGTTCGCCCCGTCGCATTGGTCGTGTCGATCTGGATGGTTCTGTAACGCGTCGCGGTTTTTCTGGCAATGCCTCGCCGTGCATACGTCACCGGACCATTTTGATCAATATGCAACCTTTGGGCGCGAACCGCGTTGCTAGGAATCTGCGCACTGGCTTCGCCTGTTGCGCGAGATCGTGTATGGAGCTCTTCTTAATGTTGCATTCCTGCTAGATAAATCGAACGGCGATCATGTTTTCAATTTGATCGCCAACTTGAAGTCAAAAGCCAGGAAGCGCATGCGCACCCGACTCATGTCATCGGGCGGCGCAAAAGATTCGTGAGCCGCGCGTATTGTACTTTGGGTCGGGCATCAAGGTGCGATGGATCAAAACGAGCGGATGTCATATGCGCCGCGAGGCATTGCCAGCAAACCCGCGACGCGTTACCGAGCTTGCGAAAGCAGCAGCAGAACAATGCAGTCAAGAAGCGAGATCGCTATCGTTGGCTTGGCGTGTCGCATGCCAGGTGCGCGGCAAAGCAACGAGTTCTGGCAACTCCTCCGCGATAACCGCTGCAGCGTGACGTGGGTCACGCCGGATCGCTTTCCGACGCGGACGTACTTTCATCCTTCGCCGGGCCAGGCTGGCCGTAGTTACACCTTCGCCGCCGGCATCATCGATGATGTATGGGGATTCGACGCCGCGGCGTTCGGCATGAGCCCGCGTGAGGCCGAGCAGGCTGATCCGCAGCATCGCCATCTGCTCGAGGTGGCCCACGATGCGCTGACCAACGCCGGCATCCGGCCCTCGAGCCTGGCGGGCACCGATACCGGAGTCTATGTCGGCGCCTCGTCGGTCGACCACGCGGCGCGATTCTTCGCCGATCCTTCGATGGCCGACGTTCACATGATGACGGGCAACTCGCTCAGCATCATGGCCAACCGGATTTCCTACGCGCTCGACCTGCGCGGACCCAGCATCACGATCGATACCGCCTGCTCGTCCTCGCTGGTCGCGCTCAGCCTCGCGGCGGAGGCGATACGCGGCGGCGCAATCGATACGGCCATCGTGGGCGGCGTCAATCTGCTGCTCTCGCCGTTCTCCTATATCGGCTTCTCGCGCGCCTCGATGCTGTCGCCGACCGGTCTATGTCGGCCGTTCGATGCCGCGGCGGACGGCTACGTGCGCGCCGAAGGCGCCGTGGTCGTCGTGCTGCGATCGATGGCGGCCGCCCGCAAAGCGCGCAGTCGCATTCATGCGGTCATCGTCGGCTCGGGCGTGAACCAGGACGGGCGGACGACCGGGCTGTCGCTGCCCTCGGCCGACTCGCAACGGCGTTTGCTGGAGCAGGTCTACGGCGACTTTGCGGTCGATCCGGCCGACCTCACGGTCGTCGAGGCGCACGGCACGGGTACCCGGGTGGGAGATCCGATCGAGGCGGATGCGTTGGGGAAGGGCCTGGCGCAACGGCGGTCGCAACCGCTGCCGATCGGATCGGTGAAATCCAACGTCGGCCATCTCGAGCCGGTTTCCGGGCTCGCCGGGCTGCTCAAGTCCATCCTTGCGCTCAATCACGGTCTGGTGCCGGCGACCCTGCATCAGCGGTCGCCGAGCCCCGACATCCCTTTCGACGAGCTCAACCTCAAGGTGGTCGACCGCAACTGGCGCCCGCCGGCGCGCCACGGCGCGGGACTCGCCGGGGTGAACTCGTTCGGATTCGGCGGAACCAACGCCCATGTCATCCTGCGCGGTGAAGAAGCGACGGCCAGCATCGTGCAGGTGCGACCACCCGGCCAGCCGCCCGCCCTGCTGCTGACGGCCCACAGCACCGATGCATTGCGGACCGTTGCCTCGACCTATCTCGAGCACTGGCCTGACGACCGGCGCGGCGTCGCCGACTTCATCAGCGCCAGCGCCCATCTGCGCGATCCGGCGGCCAATCGCATTCTGGTTCGCGGCGGCACGGTGGAGGAGGTCCGACATCATGTCGAGCGCTTCGCTGCCGGCGAGAAGCCCGCCTCGATGCTGACCGGCCATGCCCTCGGGACGGACTTGCCCGTAGCGTTCCTGTTCTCGGGCAACGGCTCGCAGTGGGCGGGCATGGGACGCGCCGCCTGGCACGGCAACAGACACTTCCGCGAGGCCTTGAGCGACGTCGACGGCCGCTTCTCGGCGATCCAGACCTGGTCGCTGGTCGACCTGCTGTTTGCCGACGATCTCGACGCGAAGCTCCGGCACGCCACCCATGCGCAGCCGCTTCTGCTCGGGCTGCATGTGGCGACGGTGCGCGCCCTGGAGGAAGCGGGCGTCGTGCCGGTCGCGGTCCTGGGCCACAGCGTGGGCGAGATTGCCGCGGCGTGGGCCGCGGGCGCGCTCAGTCTCGACCAGGCTATCGCGGTGGTCATCGCCAGGAGCCGACATCAGGAAGGCGTGCATGGCAGCGGCGGTATGGCGGCACTCATGCTGAGCGAACGCGAGGCAAGACGCTTCCTCGCGGTGGCGAACGTACCCGACGTAGACATCGCCGCCATCAACAGCTGGCGCAGCGTCACGGTGTCCGGGCCGGTGGCCGAGATCGATCGGGTTCTGGCGGCCGCGGCCGACCTGAAGGTGAGCGCGCGTCACCTCGATCTCGACTATCCGTTCCACAGCTCCCTCGTCGACGCTGTTCGCGCGCCACTCTTGCGGGAGCTCGAAGGGCTCAGGCCGCATATGCTGCGTCGACGCCTGATTTCGACGGTGACCGGCGACTTTGCGGACGCCGGGGCGCTGGGCGCCGAGCACTGGTGGCGGAACGTCCGCGAGCCGGTACGTTTCGAGGCCGCCTTTGGCCAACTGCTGAAGCAGGGACTTCGCGTCTTCGTCGAGATCGGCCCCAAGCCGATTCTGGGAAGCTATGTCCGGGACGCCCTGCGCGAGAGCGGCGAGCGGGGAGCCGTCGTCGAGACACTGACCGAGTCCGACGAGCCGACGAGGGATCCCATCGAGCTTGCCGTATCGAAGGTCCTTCTCGCAGGCGGCACGGTCGACCTGCGGCGATTCTTCGGACCACCGCCGGCGATGGCCGTGCCGCTGCCGCTCTATCCCTGGCAGCACGTGCCGTTCATGGTTCGGCCGACGATCGAATCGAGCAACGTCCTGGCGGCGGCAGGCCATTCGCTCCTCGGCCTGCGCCCGCGCGACGATTGCTGCGACTGGTTCTCGACGGTGGATCCCGAGCTCTTCACGTGGATCGGCGACCACAAGGTCGCGAGCGTCGCGGTCTTCCCGGCAGCCGCCTACGTCGAGGTGCTGCTTTCGGCCGCCCGCGAGGTCTACGCCGACGGCGCCATAGAGGTACGCGACCTCGACATCGTCCTGCCCTTGGTGTTCGACGGCGGCATCTCCGTCGAAACGTGCGTGAGACTGTCGTCGGAGACGGGTGTGGCGGAATTTCTCTCTCGCCCGCGCGGTGGCGAGCCCGACTGGACGCTGAATGCCCGCGGGATCGTCGGCCGATCACCGATCGCGGCAAAGGCAGCCGCGCCACCGGCCGCGCCGGATGGCCTGATCGTGGTCGCCAAGGCGAAAGTCTACGAGACCGCTCGCGCGCTGGGGTTCGACTACGGTCCGGCGTTCCAACGCGTGCGACAGGTGGCCTTTCCGCATCCGAAGCGGGCGATCGCCGTTCTCAATCCACCCGAGGGCCTTGCCGTCGCCGACCACGTGATCGACTTGACCGGGCTCGACACGGCCTTCCATGCCCTGTTCGCCTCGGAGGAAGCCGGCGTCGCCGACATGCCCATGAAGTGCATGCTTCCGGTTCGCTTCGGCTGCGTGCGCGCCTTCGCCGATGGTGCGACGGTGACGCACGCGGTGGCGCGTACTGTCCGTCAGTCGCCGACCTCGATCGTGGTCGACATCGATCTTTTCGATACACATGGCAACGTCATCGTTTGCGCGGAGAATGTGAGGCTGGTCGAGGCACCAGCCGAGCCGACCGTCGATCCGCGGTCTCTAAGCTACCACGTGAGGGCCTTGCGTCTGGATCGCGCCGGCCGCACCGCTGTTCTCTGCTTGCCGGCAGGATCGCAAGCCCGACTGGAGGACCGGCCGGACGGCCCGCTTGCCGAGGGCACGATGCTTCTGGAGGCCGGATGCCTGCGGGCGGCCTGGACCGCGCTCTCTGGTACGACCTTGGCCGGGGCAACTCCAAAGGAGAGCCGCGGAGAGGGAGAGTGGCAAGCGTTCCAGCACTCGGCGGTGCTCTGGCATCTCGAGGTGAATGGTCTCGCCGTGGAGCAGCATGGCGAACGCCGCTTGGCGGCCGAGTGCAACCTGCCGGATGTCGCCTCGATCGTGACTTCTCTCATCGTACGTCATCCGGAGATGGCGGTGGAGGCCGCCAGCCTGTCACGCCTCGCCGAGATCCTCGATCGCATGATTGCCGGCGACGCATCGGTGCCGGCCGAGTTCTGCTCGGCCCATTGGCGCCAGCTCGGCGCTGCGTCCAGCCAGATCGGTGCCCTTCGCGAGGCGGTGATCGCCGATGTCACGACGGTCCTCGAGCGGTGTGAAGCAGACAGGCTGTTGAAGCTCCTGATGATCGGGGCCGATCACGCCGCGGCTGCCGCTGATCTCGCGCGGCGCTTCCGAAACGTGCAAGTATCCGTCACCGATCACGATCAGGATCGCCTCGAGCAGGTACTCGCGCAGCTGACTGGCGATCACCCGCGGGTGCACAGCCTGCGATGGTCGGAACTCGATGCCCTGCCGGCCGGGTGCTTCGACCTGGCGTTCGCGATCGACTCCGTAAGCGAGATCGCCGCAACTTCCGGCGGCCTGGAGGGCGTCCTTCGCGTGCTGCGGCCCAAGGCGCCAATCATCGCCGGCGAGCTCGCGCCGAGCCTTTTTTGGGACCTCGTCCGCGGGACACGCCCGAGCTGGTGGGCGCGCTCGGCCAGCGCCGACTTCCCCGTTGGTGCTCTGCTGACCAGCCAGGAGTGGATCGAGGACTTCAAGTCCGCCGGCTTTGCGACTGCGATCGCCACGCCCCTGCTCGGCCAGGCGAGCCTCGGCGTGATGATCCACGGTGTGGCCGCCGACAAACCTGCCGTCGGCGATCGTACCGAGACACCGACGATCGCGTCTGCTTCACTGTTCTCCTGGGAAGGCGAGGATGTCGAGGGAGATCCAGCCCTGCAGGGCCTGCGCCGGCGTGTCCTCGCCCCGACCGGCGTCCTTCAGCGCCGTGACGATCCCGGCGCCAGAGTCGGGGCGCCGGAGGGTGCCCGCCCGAAAGCCGTCAATGGCAGCGCGGGTGACGAGCATCCGGTGATCACCGACGTCGCCTGGACGATCGATGCGCGATGCTGTGGGCCCGACCCGGTGGCCGAGCTGGGTCGCCGGTTGGCAGAGATTGCCGGGCGCTGCCGCAGGCTTGCCGCGTCGCCGGCGCGCTTGTGGATCATCGCCAGCTTTGGCGACGTCAGCCCGGACCCCCTGAGTCAGCCGATCTGGTGCGCGATCACCTCGGCAATGCGCGTGGCCCAGAACGAGTATTCGGGTATCGAGATCAGGTGCCTCGGTCTGTCCGGCGAGCCCGAACCCGAGATGCTCGACCGGGTCGCCGAGGAGCTGCTGGAGCCGGACGGCGAACGCGAAATCTTCTTCGCCGGCGCGAGCCGCATGGTTACCCGCATTGAAGGTGGATGGGCGGGCGCCGGACAACCGCCCGAGCCCGCGGCGGACACGGCGCTCAGGCTTTCGGCCTTGCCGGGGCGCGGAGCGCTCGGCTGGGTAGCGGCACCGCGCGTCGAGCCGGGGCCCGGCGAGATCGAGATCGAGGTGGCGACGACCGGGCTCAACTTCCGCGATGTCATGTGGAACCTGCGCCTCCTCCCCGAGGAGGCCATCGAGGATGGCTATGCGGGAGCAGGCCTCGGCATGGAGTGCGCCGGTACGGTGAGCCGGGTGGGACCAGACGTCACGAACGTCGAGAAGGGCGATCGGGTCGTCGCGTTCGCGTCGCGCGCCTTCGCAAGCCACGTCGTCACGCCGGCGTTCGCCGTGGGCCGGCTTCCCGACGAGCTGTCGTTCGAGGCGGCAACCACGGTGCCGATTGCCTTCCTGACTGGCTACTACTCGCTCTGCCATCTCGGACGCCTAGGCTCCGGAGAAACCGTGCTCGTGCATGGCGGCGCCGGCGGCGTCGGCCTGGCGGCGATCCAGATCGCCAAGCATGTCGGCGCCAAGGTCATTGCCACCGCCGGCAGCGATGAGAAGCGCGCGCTTCTTCGCAGCATCGGCGCAGACTTTGTCTGCAACTCGCGGACCCTTTCGTTTGCCGACGAGGTTGCCGCCTGCACGGGCGGCAAGGGCGTCGACGTCGTCCTCAACTCGTTGTCCGGCCAGGCGATGATCCGGTCGATGGACTGCCTCAGGCCGTTCGGCCGCTTCATCGAGCTGGGAAAGCGCGACTTTTATGCCAACACGCATGTCGGCTTGCGGCCGCTGCGCAGAAACTTGGCCTACTTCGGTGTCGACGTCGACCAGCTGATCGGCGAGCACAGGGAGCTGACGTCGCGCCTTCTGGGCGAGATCATGCAGCTCTTCTCCATGGGCAAGCTGGTGCCGCTGCCTTACCGCGTGTTTGCCGGAAGCGATGTGGCGGAAGCGTTTCGCCTGATGCAACGGTCCGGGCACATCGGCAAGATCATCGTCCGGTCGGCCGATCGCGCGAGTGACGGTCCGACGGCCAAGGGCGTCTTCCCGGTCGCTGCGGAAGGCGTCCATGTCGTGATCGGTGGAACGAGCGGCTTCGGCTTGGCGACGGCCGACTGGCTCGTCGACCGCGGCGCGCGTCATGTGGTCCTCGTGGGTCGCTCGGGCCGTCTGTCGGATCCCGCTCTCGAGAGGATCGAATCTCTGCGTCGCACGGGAGCAGAGGTGGAGATCGCCACTGCGGATGTGGCGGACAAGCCGGCCCTGCAGCGTCTCCTGCGCACGGCTTCGACCCGGCAACCCATCAGGGGAATCGTCCATGCCGCGATGGCGATCGACGATCGCCTGATCGAGCGCATGGACCAGGCCGCCATGGAGCTGGCCCTGCGACCGAAGATCGGCGGGGCGCTCACTCTCGCTGAGGTCGTCAGCGACCTGCCGCTCGACTACCTCCTGTTCTATTCGTCGGCGACCACCTTGTTCGGCAACCCGGGGCAGTTCAACTATGTGGCGGGCAACGCCTTTATGGAGGGAGTGGCGCGACGGCTGCGCGCACAGGGCCAGCCCGCGATTGCCGTATCCTGGGGCGGTATCGAGGATGCCGGCTACCTGTCGAGACACATCGCCTCGGATGCCAATCTGAAGAAGCGCTTCGCGTCGAGCCTCATCACCGCCCGGGCGGCTCTCGATGCCATCGACGGGCTCTACGACCGCGACGGCAAAGCCCGGACCGCGTGCTCCGCAATTGCCCGCATCGACTGGACGATGGCCAGGCGCGAGCTGGCGGCGACCCGGACGCCGGCCTTCGGCACGATCGGCAGCGCTGCCGGCTCGCGCCCGGGCATCGATGCGGCGGCGATGCTCGCGAGGCTGCGCGCGATGTCGCCAGATGAGGCGGCGGAAGCGCTGCTCGAGGTCGTCGTGGAAGAGATCGCACGGGTCTTGCGCCTGCCGCCGAAGGAGGTCGACAGGCACCGGCCCCTCGCCGAGATCGGCATGGATTCCCTCATGATGCTCGAGCTCAGGACGACCGTGGAGGCGGTGCTGCAGATCGAGCTCCCCATGATGTCGCTTGCCAGCGGCATCACTCCCGCCGACGTTGCGCGGCGCATCGCGCCGCTCATCCACAGCGACGGGCAGACCGAGTCCGTGCCGGGTACGCTGGTTGCCCTGTCGACCAGCCATTTCGCCAGCGAGGCCGATGCCTCGACCACGACGGTGCGCCGCGCGGCGGTCAGTGCCGTCCTCGATCGCGTCCGCGACCTGGAAGGCAGACTATGACGACGTACCACCCAATCGAGGCCCAAGCGACGATCGACCGTGTGCGGCAGACGCTCAGGAGCTCGCCGGGCGTCATGACTCGCCTGGACGAGCATGCGGGACGGGCCGTCGCCCGCATCAGACGGCGCGACGTCAATTTCGCGGCATTGCCCGAATACGAGATCATCAACATCACCAAGGCGGCGGGCGAGATCACCGGCATCGAAGACCCCTTCTATCGCCTGCATGATGGCCGGGCGGGCGAGACCACCACGATCGGCGGACGGCAGGTCGTCAATTTCTCCTCCTACGATTACCTCGGTCTGAACGGTCATGCCGAAGTCGTCGCGGCCGCGAAGGCCGCGATCGACCGCTTCGGCACGTCGGTGTCGGCGAGCCGGCTGTCGGCCGGCGAACGCCAGGTGCATCGCGACCTCGAGGCCGCGCTGGCCCGGCTCCACGGGACTGAGGATGCCATCGTCTTTCTCAGCGGCCACGCCACCAATGTCTCGGTCATCGGCGGGCTCCTGGGCGCGGAGGATCTCATCGTCTCCGACGTGGCGATCCACAACAGCGTCACCGAAGGCGCCAAGCTCTCCGGGGCCAAGCGCGTGCTCTGTCCGCATGGCGACCTGGAAGCCTTCGAGCGCGCGCTCCGTCTCAACCGGTCGCGTCACCGCCGGGCGCTGATCGTGGTCGAGGGGCTTTACGGCATGGACGGCGATGCGCCCGACCTTGCCCAGCTGGTCAGGCTGAAGCGCCGTTACAATGCGTGGCTGATGGTGGACGAAGCCCATTCGATCGGTGTGCTGGGCGCCACGGGCCGAGGGATCGCCGAGGAGCAGGGTGTCGATCCGGCGGATGTCGACATCTGGATGGGGACACTCAGCAAGACCCTGGTCGCGGCCGGCGGCTACATCGCCGGCACCCGCACGCTCGTCGAGCTTCTGAAGTTCACCTCGCCCGGGTTCGTCTACAGCGCCGGCATGCCGCCGCCGGTGGCGGCCGCCGCGACCGCTGCCCTGGAGATCATGAGAAGAGAGCCGTGGCGGCTCGAGAAGCTGCGCCAGAACGGCAGCTACTTCGCCGACCGGGCGAAGGCGCGCGGGCTCGATATCGGCCTAAGCATCGGCGCGTCGATCGTACCGATCATCGTCGGCAGCTCGCCGCATGCCGTGATCCTGTCGCAACGGCTGCTCGAGCGCGGATACAACATCGTCCCGGCAATCTTTCCGGGCGTCGCGGAGAACCAGGCGCGGCTGCGCTTCTTCATGACGAGCCGGCACTCGATCGAGCAAATCGAGGGGGCGATCGAGGCGACTGCCAGCGAGCTGCCGAAAGTCCGTGCCGGGCCCTCGTTCGTGAACGTCATCGCCGGAATCGGGGCCTGAACCCCCTCGTTGGCATACACGCCGTGCACCATGCCCCGCCCCCGCGAGCGATCGCCATCACCGGAGCCTCCAGTGGGATCGGGGCGGCGCTGGCGCGCCGGCTGGCCGGCCCAGGGAGTTCGTTGGCGCTGATCGGCCGTGACGCGGTTCGCCTCGAGCGGGTGGCGGGCGAATGCAGGTCGAGAGGGGCGTCGTGTCGGGTCGGCCGCTTCGATGTCCGGGACACCGGCCCGCTGTCGTCCTTCCTCGACAGTTTCGACCGCGAGCAGCCGATAGACACCTTCATCTCGAATGCCGGGATCCTCGACGGCCGTCACGCCAACCAGGTAGTCGAAGGCGGCGACGCGGCGCGCCGCGTTCTCGAGATCAACCTCCTCGCGGCCGTCGACGCCGTGAATGCGGTGTTGCCCGGGATGCGGCGGCGCGGGCGAGGCGGGATCGTCCTGGTGGCGTCGTTGGCCGCGCTCGTGCCCTTGCCCGACGCCCCGGCTTACTCGGCCTCGAAGGCCGGCTTGCTGTCCTACGGACTGGCCCTGCGCGATGCCCTGGTCGGCGAGAACATCAAGGTCGTGGTGGCCTGCCCCGGATATGTCTCCACGGCAATGGCCGACGTCCATATCGGCTCGCGTCCCGGCGAGATCTCGGCCGATGCGGCTGCCGCGCTCATCCTGCGCGGCCTCGGCCGGGATCAGCCGGTGATCGGTTTCCCGACTGGGCCATTCTGGGTGACGCGCTTCAGCCTGCTTGTTCCGGAGTTCCTGCGGCGTCGCGGCATGAGCGGCCCGCGCTTCCATGTCGACCGGGCCGCTGCGGCTCGAGACTGAGCCTGGCGAAGGAAGGTGATCTTCAATCCGGGGACCTCCCCATCGATGTCATCGGATCGCAACGAGTCCCTCGCCCGCCTCAACGATGGCTGGCTTTCGCCGCTGGAAAGGCCTGCTCTTGCGTGGCTGGGGTCGCGCGTGCCGGCCTGGCTGTCACCCAACGGCCTCACCGCTCTGGGCTTTGCCGGCGCGGTCGCGACGTTCTGCGGCTATGCCCTGGCGGCGGGGCAACCCGCCTGGCTGTGGTTCGTGAATGCCGGCCTGGCCGTCAACTGGCTGGGCGATTCGCTCGACGGCACGGTCGCGAGACTGCGCGCGATCGAGCGTCCCCGGTTCGGCTTCTTCCTCGATCAATCGACCGACGTGCTGGGCCAATTCCTGTTCGCCATGGGGCTTGCGCTTTCAGGGTACATGCCGATCGGGATCGCGGTGACCGGGCTTGCCGTCTACCTGATGATGTCGGTGCTGGGCCTGCTCCGGGCGGAGGTCAGCCGTGTGTTTCATCTCGCGACAGGCGGATTCGGCCTGACCGAGCTGCGCTGTCTGCTGGTCGTCGCCAACGTCCTGTTCTACCTCGTGCCGCCGCGTCCTTTCCGAATTGGCGGCATCGCTACCACCTACGCCGAGCTGCTGGGGTTGGCGTGGATCGTCGTCACCATGGGCCTGTACCTGACGACGATGATCGCGGAAGCAAGGCGGCTTGCCCGCGAGGAGCCACTTCCCGGACGTCCTCCCGACGAACGGGAGTAACGTCCCTGCTGAGAAGCCAGCGTATTCGGATATGCCCAATTTGTCCGTCATCCCGAGCGAAGCCGCCCGTTGGCGCAGTCGATGGACCTTTCTTGCCGATGCCGCAACAAGACAGGTCCCTCCACTGCGCCTCGCTCTGCTCGGCTCCGGTCGGGATGACGGCACTTTCTTGCCAGATGCGAGTGTCCAGGATGAAAAGCGGGCTGCTACTCCTGGTTGGCCGAGCGCTCTCCTGCCTTCATCAGCTCACGGTAGGACTCCTCGAACCAGCCAATCCGCTCCTCCAGCCGGCCGAGCAGGGGCGGGCGGCTGATCTGGCCGGCGCCCTTCTGGATGCGTTCGCAGACGAGAGCGTCCTCGCGCATCACGGTCTTGATGTAGTGACGGACCAGCGGTGCGCGGACCAGATCGCTCACGGCGCGTACCCAGGTAGGCCGCGGCGGAAAAGGCGCCGGGTAGAACCAGGCCCGCAGGATGGTTCGGTCGTGACTAACGGGTTCGTAGAGCATCACGGAGCAGTGGAAGAAGTCGAAGTCGGTCCTGAAGAACGCCATCAGAAGGTTGGGGACGAACTGCAGGATGGAGTAGCGCCTGGGGCGGTAGGTGCCGTTGCGGCACGCCTCGGCAAGATGCTCGAGGGCGTCCACGTTCTTGCTGTTGATGAAGGCGGAATGGAGGCCGAAGCGGTGGTAGCCGATGTCGCGACGCCGGAGATAGCCATCCTTGCCGAACGTGCGCGGGTGCACGGCGGGTGAATGATAGTCGTCCAGGCTGATATGGGCGCCGAGTCGCCAGTTGGCTTCCACCGGGATCGCGAGGTATTGCGGGTTGCGAGCCTGCGATCCTGCCGCCAGGACGGGAAAGCCCACATCGAGGAAGTCTTCGAGACTTTGCGAGATGCCCAGACTCTTGAACCGCCCGAAGACCATCTGGCCGCAGGTCGACAGCTCTATCGGCGTGAGGCGCGCACCCAATTCATGAGGTACAGCGTCGTACAGCTCGCGACTTTGCGGAACGCCCACGGCACGGCCCTCGCGGTCATACTGCCAGTGGTGAAAACCGCAAATTACCGGACCATTGCCGCGTTCGGCGTTGCGCAGCGGATAGAAGCGATGCGCGCATAGATTCTCGAAGCCACGCAGTTCGGCACCGAAGCGTTGTACGAACACCGAGCGGGTGGCGATGGAGGAGCGGAACCAGTCGCCGTCCTTCCTGAGGTCGGTTGTCATGCCCAGAAAGGTCCAGACATGGGCGAGCCGCCGTTGCTCCTCGGCGAAGGCGGCCGGTTCGACGATCGCCCGCGTCCAGTCCGCGGGCATGGTGCCGTCGCAGGCTGGCGGATGATCCTGGTTCATGCTGCCCGAGGCTGTGCTCATGATCGCGAAGGCGAGACGGGAACTGGCCAATCAACGGGCCAGTCAACGGGGGCCAGTCAAGTCTTCGCGATTATAGACGAACAGGCGGCCGCAGTCCGCACATCGGTATGCGCAAGGCCAACGCCGAATGGGCAGCGAAACCGGACGGCGCTCCGATTGCCGCAGGTGCCATTTCAGCCCGCGCGACGCGGAATATCCCGATCTCGGGCACCTGACAGGATCGATCGGCTGGTTATGGTCCGCCGAAATCCACCGACGCGATCATTCGAGTAGCGTTTCAGTTTGAAGGGAAGAGTGTCATGACCATGATCAACCGCCGAACGATCCTCGCGGCGAGTGCCGCAGCGGCGCTGGCGCCGCAGGGCTTGCGTGCCCAGGCATGGCCGGCCAAGCCGATGCGCTGGGTGGTGCCCTACACCGCGGGCGGGCTCACCGACTCGGTGACGCGGCTCACGCTGGAGAAGATCGCCCTCGGCCAGCCCTTCGTGATCGACAACAAGCCCGGTGCCAACTCGCTGATCGGCGCGGAGATCGTCGCCAACGCAGCACCCGACGGCTACACTTTCCTGACCGTGATCGCGGCCCACGCCGCCAACAAGACGCTCTATGCCGGCAAGCTCAAGTTCGATCCGGTGACGAGCTTCGCGCCGGTGTCGCTGGTCGCCATCGCGCCGATCATGATCCTGGTGAGCAACGACCTGCCGGTGAAGACCGTGGGCGAGCTGATCGCCTACGCCAAGCAGAACCCGGGCAAGATTTCGTTCGGCTCGTCCGGCGTCGGCGCGGCGGCCCATCTCACCAGCGAGCTGATCATGCAGGTGACCGGCACCAAGATGGTGCATGTCCCCTACAAGGGAACGGCGCCGGCGCTGGCCGACCTGATGTCCGGCAACATCCAGATGCTGCTCGACGTGCCGATCGGCACCATGAGCCAGGTCAGGGCCGGCAAGGTGCGGGCGCTCGCCATGATGTCGAAGGAGCGCGTGCGCGGCGCCGACGACATCCCGACCATCGTCGAGTCGGGCGGACCGCTGATCGAATCCTCGAGCTGGGTGATGTTCATGGCGCCGGCCGGCACGCCGCAGGCGATCGTCGACCGATTGGGCGGCGAGGTCGGCAAGGCGATGAAGGACGAGACGCTGCGCAAGCGCCTGGCCGACCAGGCCGTGATCCCGGTCGGCGCGCCGCCGGCCGAGACGATGAAGTTCCTCCAGTCCGAGGTCGAGAAGTGGGAGAAGGTCATCACCACGGCCGGTGTGAAGATCGACGTCTGAGCTCGAGCGCGGACTTTTCAGGAACTCCCTTCTCATCCTCCTCCCCAAGCCGTGCTTGGGGAGTGTCCGCGCCGGCGCTGAGTGAAGCCGAAGCGACTCGGCGGAAGGACGGGTCATGTGCCGGGAGCGTGCCACTCCGATGGCGCTCATGGGTGGTGCAATCAACAAGAGGAGCGCCATCGGAGTGGCGCGCTCCCGGCGAAGACACGAGGTCCAAGGCAAAAGTCAGCGCCTGTGAGTGGCGCACTCCCCGCCATGAAGTCCTTGTCCCCGTTGCCGTAAGACGCCGACACCCCTGTTTGGTATGGTCGCGTTGGAAGACCCTTCACCTGGTGGTTGCCCGTGAGCGTCGCTGGCAGTTTTCTGCCGGACGATGGATCATTCATGGCGCGTCGAATGGATGATCCGAGGGGAGAAGATCGTGATCGATGTCCTGAAGATCGTCGCCGCCCTGGCTTCGGGCTACCTCCTTGGCAGCCTCAATACGGCGGTGATCGTCGGGAAACTGTACGGCAAGGACATCGGCAGCCATGGCAGCAGGAATGCCGGACTTACCAATACTCTGAGGGTGCTCGGGAAATCTGCCGCGGCGCTTGTTCTTGCCGGAGATGTGCTGAAGGGGATCGCTGCCTGCCTCCTGGGGCTGAGCCTCGGCGTTTACGCTTACTCGGGAGGGGCCGTGGATTGCCTGAGCCTCCTGGCGGCCGGCGCGGGAGCCGTCATCGGGCACAACTGGCCGGCATACTTCGGATTCAGGGGAGGCAAGGGAGCGCTTACGGGGGCGACCGTGCTGTTCATGCTCGACTGGGTCATGGCGCTGGTGTGCCTGGGCTCGTTCCTGATCATCGTGACGGTGACCCGATACGTTTCCCTGGGAACGATATGCGCTACGATGCTTTTCGCGGCCATTTCGTTTCTGCCTGTTTGGGGGCACACCTTCTATTTCAACATATTTGCCGTCCTGATGGCGGTGGTGGTCATACTCAAGCATAGGGAGAACGTGCAAAGGCTTCTTTCCGGAACGGAGAACAAGCTTGCTTTCTGATTTTCGCGACGTGTCCAGAATGTCGGCGAGACCTGGAAATTGGATGCCACGTGACCGTTGACCTCAGAGTCTTCAGCACCATCGCCATCCAGCCTGCCGTCGAGGACCTGGCGCCGCACTTCGAGGCAGCGAACGGGGTTCGCCTCGCGATCACCTGGAACACCGCCCCCGCGCTGGTGAAACGCCTGCAGGCTGGCGAAGCGGCCGACCTGCTCATCCTCAACCGCGCCGGTATGGACACGATGATCCGCGACGGCCGCGTGTTGGCCGGCGCCGAGATGACCCTGGCGAGCTCGGCCACCGCCATCGCAATCAGGACGGGTGCGCCGCGACCGGACATATCGACGCCCGATGCCCTTGTCCGGACGCTGCGCGCGGCGCGCGCCATCTCCTACACCGACCCGGCGGCCGGCGGCGCCAGCGGCATCCACTTCTCCCGGCTGCTCGACCGGCTGGGCATTGCCGCGGAGATCAATGCCAAGACGCGGTTCCCGCCGCCGGCCGGCCTTTCCGCCAGATTCCTGCCGACCGGCGACGTCGATCTCGCGGTCCAGCAGAAGCCCGAGCTCCTGCAGGTGCCGGGGATCGAGATCCTGGGAACGTTGCCGGGCGACCTGCACATGGTCACGACCTTCGTCGCCGGCGTCGAGGTCTCGAGCGCCAAGGCCGAGACCGCAAAGGGGCTGATCGACTTTCTCCGGTCGGCAAGGGCCGCCGACGTCTTCCGCGCAAAGGGCCTCGATCCGGCCTGAGAGCGCACACCCGGGAGGCCGTTACGATGGTGCAGCTGGTGTACACGCGAAGGGCCACACTCCTGTCGGCGATGGCCGTCTGGGCGTCATCGGCGGCGGGACAGCCCGGGGCCTCGGTGTTTCCCACCAGGGCGTGGGCAACCAGCTCGCCCGAGGAGCAGGGCATGAGCTCGGAGGCGCTGGCGCGCCTGGTCGAGTTCGGCGGCGTCAACAACATGGATTCGCTGCTGATCGCCCGCCACGGCAGGATCGTGCTGGACGCGACCTACGCGCCCTTCCGCGACGGTCTCAAGCATCGCATCAACTCGTCGACCAAGGCGGTCACAAGCACGCTGATCGCCATTGCCTTGAAGGAAGGCCTGCTCGACAGCGTCGACCGGCGGGTCGTCGATTTCTTTCCCGAGCGCACGATCGCCAGGCTCGACGATCGCAAGAAGGCGATCACCATCCGCCATCTGCTCGATATGACTTCGGGGCTCTACTGGGACGAGGGCGTGAACGGCGGTATTGTCTCGTTCCTCGAGATGGAGCGCAGCCCGGACTGGGTGCAGTACATTCTCGATCGTGCAATGGCGGCGGAACCCGGGTCGGCCTTCTACTACAACAGCGGCAACAGCCATCTCCTGTCGGCCATCCTGACGAAGCTCGCCGGCAAGAGCGCGTTCGACTACGCCAGGGAGAGGCTGTTCGGTCCGCTCGGCATCGACAACGTCGTGTGGCGGCACGATCCGCAGGGCATCTCGGGTGGCGGTGCCGGCCTCTACATGCTGCCGCGCGACATGGCGAAGTTCGGCTACCTTTACCTGCGCAACGGCGCCTGGGAGGGGCGGCAGATCGTGCCGTCCTCGTGGATCGACGGCGTGCGCGGCGCGTCGGTCGACATGCGCGAGAGCTGGTCGACGAACCTGCGCTACGGCAGCCAGTTCTGGGTCATCCCGGGCCGCGACACCTTCATGTCGGTCGGTTACCACCGCCAGCTCGTCATCGTGATGCCCAGGCTCGATATCGTCGTGGCGACGACCGGCTCGGCGCGCTTTCTGCCGCTCGCCGGGACGCCTTCCCGGCCGCGCTACGGCATGGAAACACTCGTGGGCCATGTCGCGGCGGCCGTGACGTCGGAAGACCCCGTCGCCGTCGACCCGGCCGGAGCAGCCGCGCTCGCCCGGAGCCTTGCCGAGGCCGCCCGCGAGACGCCGTCGCCGGTCGGCAGCCCGCCGCCTGCCCTTGCCAGGACCATCTCGGGCAAGGTTTGGCGCTTCCCCGACAATCCGATGAACATCAAGTCGGTCACCTACACCCTCGACGGGTCGGATCCGTCGTACAGCTATGATCTCAGGCGCCAGCCGCCCGGCATCACGGCGACGCGGTTCGGCGGCCCCATCGGCTTCAACGGCCGCTACCGCGTCGGCGGCCGGATGCTCTACGGCCCGAGCGCCTGCCGCGGCGCCTGGCAGGACGACGGCAAGACCCTGGTCTTCGAGACCCAGACTCTCGGCAACGACGATGTCGTGCGGGCGACGCACGTCTTCACCGACCGCACGGTCGACATCACCTTCGAGACCGCCGGCGGCTTCCGGGCGCGCGTGCGCGGCGAGGTCGAGGAGTGAGGCATGCTCGTCGCTGGGAGCGCGCCACTCCGATGGCGCACTTCTTGATTGCTACACATCCCATGAGCGCCATCGGAGTGGCGCGCTCCCAGCGAATGAGCCTTCTGCCTACTTGAACTCGTACTCGGCGATCAGCCATGGCTCGTTCTTGGCGGCGGCGATCCATTCCTTCATTGCCGGATGGCCCAGCACGGCATTGCAATAGGCATCGGTGTCGGAATCGACCGGCACGGCATAGGTGCGCAGCCGGGTCACGACCGGCGCGAACATGGCGTCGAGCGCGCAGAAGCTGCCCAGCAGGAAGCCGTCGTCCTTGGCACCGCCGGAGAAGCGCTTGCGGCAGTCGCGCCACGCCGAGGTGATGCGCTGGATGTCGTTGCGCACGCCGGGCGTCATGCCGCGCCCGGGATAGGACGAGCGGATGTTCATCGGCATGTTGGCCCTGAGGTCGGCGAAGCCGGCATGCATCTCGGTCGACAGCGAGCGTGCGTGCGCGCGGGCCGCGGCCGATGACGGCCACAGGTTCGCCTCGGGCTTCAGGTCGTTCAGGTACTCGGCGATCGCCAGCGATTCCCACACGGCGAGGCCGCGATGGACCAGCACCGGCACGCGGCCGGACGGCGAGTACTTGCGGATCGCCGCCTGCGTCGTCGGCAGGTCGAGCGGGATCACCACTTCCTCGAACTCGATGCCGGCGATCTTGGCCATCAGCCAGCCGCGCAGCGACCACGAAGAATAGTTCTTGTTGCCGATCACCAGGGTGAAGTCGGCCATATGCCCTCCTTGCCAGCGCCATACTTTGGCCGGCAATGTTGTCCCTTGCACTACAGTTTCGTGAGCATGTCCATGTCGTTGCCGTTCGTCGACCGCTCTTCTTCGTCGCTGCCCGTGCAGCTTGTCGCCCAGCCGCGCTGGCGCACCTGGCTCAGGGAGCAGAGCGCGGCGCGCCGCGGCTGGATCAAATCGTCCGGGGTCGCGGGAAATGCCGGCGATCTCGCTCTGCTGCCCGGCCGCGACGGCAAGGCCGCCGGTGCAGTCCTCGTGCTGCCGGGCCAGCCGACCCTGTGGGACTACGGGGCGCTGGCAACGAAATTGCCGGCCAGCACCTGGCGGCTTGCGTCCGATACCGCACCGGTGTCGCCGACCGACGCCGCCGTCGGCATCGGCCTCGGCACCTGGCGGTTCGAGCGCTACCGCTCGAAGAAGGCCAAGGCCGGCGCCCGGATGCTGTGGCCGGAGGGTGCCGACAAGGCGCGCGCCAGGGCGATCATCGAGGCGATCGGAATGGCGCGCGACCTGATCACCACGCCGTCCTCCGACATGGGGCCTGCCGAGCTGGCCGCCGCGGCCGAAACGCTCGCCAAGGCGCACGGGGCCACGCTCAAGGTGATCGTGGGCGACGATCTCGTGAAGCAGAACTACCCGATGGTGCATGCGGTTGGCCGCGCCAGCACCCGCGCGCCGCGCCTGATCGACCTCACCTGGGGCAATGCGGGCGATCCCAAGGTGACGCTGGTCGGCAAGGGCGTGTGCTTCGACACTGGCGGCCTCGACCTCAAGCCGGCGTCGGGCATGCTCAACATGAAGAAGGACATGGGCGGCGCCGCGACCGTGCTCGCCGTCGCCGCGATGGTGATGGCGGCGAAGTTGCCCGTGCGCCTGCGCGTGCTGGTGCCGGCAGTCGAGAACAGCGTCTCGGGCAACGCCTTCCGGCCGCTCGACGTCGTGCCCACGCGCAAGGGCATCACGGTCGAGATCGGCAACACCGATGCCGAGGGCCGCCTGATCCTGTGCGACGCCCTGCACGAGGGCGCCAGCGACAAGCCCACCATGATGGTCGACTGCGCCACCCTGACCGGCGCCGCGCGCGTGGCGCTCGGCACCGACCTGCCGGCGCTGTTCTGCAACGACGACACGCTGGCCGAGGATCTGCTGGCCGCGGGCAGGCAGGTGACCGACCCGATGTGGCGCCTGCCGCTGTTCAAGGGCTATCGCCGCCTGCTCGACAGCAAGGTTGCCGACATCAACAACGCACCCGGCGTCGCCTTCGGCGGCGCCATCACCGCCGCGCTCTACCTGCAGGAGTTCGTGCCCGACGACGTGCCGTGGGCACACTTCGACATGATGGCGTGGAACAACACCGCCAAGCCCGGCCGCCCCGAGGGCGGCGAGGCGCAGGCGGCGCGGGCGATCTTTGCCGCGATCGAGAAGCGGATCGCGAAGGTCGAGGCGACGGCTCCGTAGGCAGCCGTCGGTCGGGGCCAACGACGGTCGCGCCAGGCCGTGGTTCGCCCGTTCCATCCGGCTCGCCGCGCCGCCGCGGCGGTCGTGGGGCTCGCCGGCCTGTTGTTGGGCCGCCCCGACGCTGCAAAATTCGGCTGCCGGACTGGTGCGAGATGGCATTTGAGGGCAATGTTCGGGCGTCGGTGGTTTGGGCTGCCTTCGACCATGCAGTCCACGGCGTTGAGGGGCGCCGGACCATTCGATCCATCTTGGGTTGGCGTCCATGGCGGATGAGGCCAGGCGAGAGAACGGCGAGCGGGGATTGGGAGCCGAGCTGCGACTCTTCAAGGGACTGCCCGAGGCGGCGCCCGATGCAATCATCGTGGTCAATCGCCTCGGCCGCATCCATTTGGTCAACGTCCAGGAGGAAAAGCATTTCGGTTATGCCGGGAGCGAGCTCTGCGCACAGCCGATCGACATTCTGATTCCACGGAGGCTCGAGGTTGCCGAGCACGGCGGACATACGTGCTTCTCGCTCTGCATCCCCCGCGCCGGGCGGCGAGACGCGCCGTGCAGGTGAGTGGTGCAACCATCCTCGTCGCCGACGACGAGGTCGCGGTGCACGAGTTTCTCCAGGCATGGCTGGAGCGCATGGGCTGCCGCGTTTTCACCGCCGGAAATGGCGCGGCTGCACTCGAGATCGCGGCGTCGAATCAGGTCGACGTCCTCGTGTCCGACATTCGCATGCCGGTGATGAACGGGCTCGAGCTGGCGAAGCGGATCAAGGGTTCCGGAAATTTCCTGACGAGAATCTTGTTCATGACTGGCTTCAGCGAGTTCAGCGATCGTGAAACATTCAATGTGGGCGTCGAAGCCATCCTGTGGAAGCCGCTGCGCCGACAGGATTTCGTCTCGGCTGTTCAGCGATGCTTGATGCCGCGCGAGGCGCTGTGGCAACGGCCGCCCGCTGCCGATCCCCAGGCTCTCCTGCACGCCACCTTCGAGAGCTTGTCGGTGGCACTACGGGACGGCGCGATTGCCTTCGGACGGGGCGGATTCGCCATCAGGTCCACTCTCGGTGCGCGGGTGGGCGAGTGTGTTGATCTCCGCCTCGAGTTCCACGGCGATGGTCGCGCGTTGGCCGGTCAAGGCATCGTTCGCTGGTTGGCCGCCAACGAGGAGCAGATCGGCGTCGAGATCACCCATGTCGAGGACCAGGACCGCGCCTGGATCCTGGACATGGTCGAGAGACCGGAGATCGTGGCGTTCATTCCGCGAACCTGCGACCCGACACGGACGGCGCGCTGACGAGCCGGTGTCGGAGCCATCGGTTCCCCAAGGCATTCGCAGTTGGCAAACAAATTCGTCACCCCGAGCGGAGCCGCCCGAAGGGCGGTGCAGTCGAAGGACCCTTCTTACTAGCTGCAACAAGAAAGGTCCCTCGACTACGCCTCCCTTCGGCTGCGCTCAGGGCAGGCGCTGCGCTCGGCTCCGGTCGGGATGACGAGTTTGTTTGCCAAATGCGAATGCCCTGCTCGACTTTCCGAGGCGCCGGAGTCCAGCCTATCGAAACAGCCCGCCAGTGACTGCACGCGGCACGACGTGAATGTGGTTGTCGACGGCCGTGATGCCAGGCACCTGCTCGGCGGCGACCTGGAAGGCTCGGCGCAGCTGTTCGTCGGGCACCACGCCCCACAGGTGAGCGATGGCGTGTTGGACCACGACGTCGATCTCCCAGGCTGCGGCCCAGCCATGCTGGCGGAGCGCATCCTCGACTCGTTGGCCGAGTGTCTCGTCGGGTGGCGCAATACTGGCATTCGCGTCGACTGACCGAGGTTGTGACAGCAGGCCCTGTAGCAGGTCGATGCGACTGACAATGCCCACGACCGCGCCATGCTCGACGATGGGAAGGCGCTTGATGTGATGTTGCACCATCAGCTCGGCCAGCTCGCCCAGCGTGGCATCGACGTCGGCGGTGACGACCTTTCTCGTCATCACGTCGGCGACGTGCTGCGAGCGGGAACGAACGAAGGCGGCGGCCTCGGCAATGTTCTCGGCGGCGCGGCGCAGTGGGGTGGTCAACGACTCGCCGGTGCCGACCCGGCCGATCAGGTCGGCTTCGCTCACGATCCCTTCGAGCTTGCCATCCTTGTCGACGACCAGCAGCGCGCTGACGCGCGCAGCGATCAGGCGTTCCACCGCCTCGAAGATGGTCCTGTCGGCGGCAACCGTCAGGGCTCCCTTGGACATCACGTCTCTGGCGCGCATGAGGGTCACTTTCGGCAAGAGCGAAAAATGAAAGCATGCTCATCGGGCGCCCGACGGTCCTTGCGCCAGATCAACAGGAGAAGATCCCGCCTCACGACAGGACCGGCGTCCGCGGATGCAGAACCCGTTCGGCCTGACGCCTTCAATACCCCGTCTTCGGATCCACGCGGTG